>DATGVG010000141.1:0-5129 GCA_035300625.1 Candidatus Limnocylindrales bacterium | reverse complement strand
CATTGTTCCGGTGTCCAGCCTGGTGCCGCACGAGCGCCATGACGAGCATCGCACCGGTCCCTTGACCGCGCGTCTCCGCGCGCAGGGAATTCTCCGGAACCCGCCGGTGGTCGCGCCCTTCCCCGCTTCGCCCGAGGAGCGCTACATCGTCCTGGACGGCGCGAATCGCACGGAGGCCGCCCGCCAGTCGGGGCTTCCCTACCTGGCCGTCCAGGCGGTCCGCTACGAAGAGCCCGATGTCCGGCTCCTCACGTGGAATCACGCGCTGGCGGGAGACTCGGCGCGCTCTCTCGCCGGCCTCCCCTCCTCGATTCCCGGAGTCCGCGTGGCGCCCGAATCCCTGGCGCACGCGCGCGCGCTGTTGGCGCGGCGCGAAATCCTGGCGTTCGTGGCGATGCCCGGGGAAGAGGTGACCACGCTGGCGTGCGCCGGCGACTTCGCCGCGCGAAACCGGGCCCTGAATCGAATCGTCGAGACGTACCGCGGGCGGAGCCGCGTCTATCGCGTGGCGCCCGACTCCCTGGAGGCGGCGCGGGAGCGGATCCCCGACGCCGAGGCGCTCGTCGTCTTCCCGCGCTTCGCTCCCGCCGAGGTGCTGGAGCTGGCTGCGACGGGCGAGCAGCTCCCGGCGGGAATCACCCGGCACCTGGTCCTATGGCGCGCCCTGCGCGTCAATCTGCCGCTGGAGTTCCTGGGCGATGACGGGCAGTCGCGCGAGGAGAAGCAAGCCTGGTTGGAGGCCTGGATGCGGGAACGCGTGGAGCGGAGCCAGGTGCGCTTCTACGAGGAAAGCACGGTGCTGTTCGACGAATAGCGCCTGGGAGCGATAGGGCGATAGGGCCTAGGGGCCGAGCACCACCCGGCCGCCCTTCATCACGAAGCGCGGCGAGAGCACGGCCTCGATGTTCCGGTCGGGCCGGCCGTCGAACGCGACCAGGTCCGCGGCGAATCCCGGAGCGATCTTCCCGATCTCGCGCTCCAACCCCAGAAGCGAGGCGTTGACCGAGGTAGCCGCGCGGAGCGCCTCGACCGGCGTCAGCCCCGCCTTGGCCAGCCACACCAGCTCGTGCGCGTTCTCCCCGTGCATGGAGTAGACGGCGTCCGACCCGCAGGCGATCGCGACGCCGGCCCGTTTCGCCAGCTTGAGCGACGCGAACTGCTCCTTCTGGAGGGCGTCCAGCCGCTCCGCGTATCCCGGCGCGTAGCCCAGCGCCGCGCCATGGTCCGAATACCACTGCAAGTGATAGAGAGTGGGCACGAGATAGACGCCGCCCCGGGCCATCGCCCGCGAGGTCGCCGCGTCCAGCCGCGACCCGTGCTCCAGGGAGCGGACGCCGGCCTGGACCGCGCGCTTCGCCCCCTCCAGCCCCATCGCGTGGGCGGCGACCCAGTGTCCGCGGGCCCCGGCGGCCGCCACGGCCGCGCCGATTTCCGCGCTCGTGTAGAACGGGGTCCCCGACGTGTCGTCGAAAGTGCCGCCCGTGGCGTAGACCTTGATCCAGTCGCAGCCGCTCCCCAGATAGTCGCGCGCCTTCTTCGTGATCTCCTCGGCCGTGGCCGCGGTGCCGTCGGGGGGCCACCGGATGTCGGTCCGCCCGCCGGCAGGCGGATAGATCGGACCGGAAACGACGAGCCGCGGCCCGTTCACCAATCCCCGCGCCATGGCCTGCCCCAGCGCCAGATCCACGCCGTCGGCGTCGCCCATCTCGCGCACCGTGGTGATGCCGGCACGCAGCGTCTTTTCGGCGTTCCGCGCCGCCTCGAACGCGACGACGATGGGGGACCCGAGGAAATCGTTCACATAATTGGGGGCGCGGGTCGTGTCGGACCAGAGGAACGTAAGGTGGGTGTGCACGTCGATCAGCCCCGGAAGAAGCATGAGGCCCCGCAAGCTGATGGTTCGCGCCCCTGGGGGCGGCTGAATCGAGCGACCCACCTGCGCGATGCGGCCGTCCGCCACCAGAATCTGGTGGGGACCCTCGCTTACGTCAACGCCGTCGAAGATCCGGTCGCACTCGATCACGATGGGCGGAGCCGGCGGTTCCGCCAGCGCCGGCGCGGGCGAACCCACGCCTGCAGCCCCTGCAACGAGGAGCGCCGCGAGCCATGCCGCCGCGATCCGCGGCCCCATCACGGGCGCCCTCCGGTCCCCAGGGCCAGGTCGAAGAAGCGGCCCAGGATCGCACGCCCAGCGCGCTCCACCTCCGCACGGGCCCCTTCCTCCAGCACGCCCGCCGGGAGTCGCGGCGCCCACGCGCTCGCGAGCGCGCGATCCACCTCGAGGTGGAACTGGAAGGCGTAGACGTGGCGCCCCCAGCGGAACGCCTGGTTCTTGTAAAGCTCGCTGCCTGCCAGGAGCACGCCGCGCTCCGGCACGTGGAACGTGTCCTCGTGCCAGTGCACGACCGGGATCGCGTCGCCGTCCGGGCCCACGACCGCATCGCTCCGCCCTTCGGCGGTCAGCCGGACTTCGCCGATTCCCACCTCGGCCACCGGGCCGCGCTCCACGCGCGCGTCCAGCGCCGCCGCGAGGAGCTGGGCCCCCAGGCAGACGCCCAGAATCGGGAGATCGCGCTCCACGGCGTCGCGCAACAGGCGCCGCTCGTGCACCAGGTGGGGATGATCGGCGGTGTCATGGACGCTCATGGGGCCCCCCATCACGACGACGCCGCCGATCTCGTCGGCCTGCGGTACCGGCTCGCCGCGATCCATGCGGAAGAGCTCGAGGGTGACGCCGCGCTCCGCGGCCTCGTCGGCGATCGTGCCGGGCCCTTCCCACGCGACGTGCTGCAGGAGGGCCCACGGAAGCGCTTTCCCGGAGCGGGCGGAGGAGCGCCCTGCCTTCGATCGGGGCGAGGTCTTGGGAGGCACGCGCGGTAGACTACCACGGTCGGCTCCGCGCGCGGGTTTGACCCGCGATGGTCACGCGGCCGCCCGGCGCCCGTACAATGGATGTTCGCGCCGCTCCCGAAAACCCGAACGAGGAATCCCATATGAACGGAATGACCCGCTCAGCACTCGTGGCGTTCGCTCTGGCTCTGACCCCGCTCGCGGCACCGCGCCTGGGCGCCGCGGAGCGGCCGGAGGGCATGGCCCGCGCCACGTTCGCCGGCGGCTGCTTCTGGTGCATGGAGACCGCGTTCGAGGGAATCCCCGGGGTCGCCTCGGTCACCTCGGGATTTTCGGGCGGCGCGGAGAAGAACCCGACCTACCAGCAGGTCTCCGCCGGGAAGACCGGCCACATGGAGTCGGTCCAGGTCCAGTACGACCCGCACCGCATTTCCTACGGAACGCTGCTCTCGATCTTCTGGCACAACATCGATCCGACCCAGGGAGACGGCCAGTTCTGCGACCGGGGTGCGCAGTACCGGTCGGCCATCTTCTACGGAAGCGCGGAGGAGCGCCGGCTGGCGCTGGCGTCCGAGCGGACGGCCGAGGCCGAGCTCCGCGTGAAAAAGCCGATCGTGACGCGCGTCATTCCCTTCACGGCGTTCTATCCGGCGGAGGAGTATCACCAGGACTACTACAAGAAGAACCCCGCCGCCTATCACGCCTACCGGACGGGATGCGGCCGGGACCGGCGTTTGAAGGAGATCTGGGGCGTGGCGCCGCACACGGCGGGCTAGCCGGCACGCGCCGCCCCGAGCCCGGCGGCCCGGCCGGTAGACCAGGCCCAGGCGAAGTTGTAGCCGCCGATGGGCCCGAACGCGTCCAGCATCTCCCCGCAGAGGAAGAGCCCCGGACAGCGCCGGCTCTCCAGGGTGCGCCCTTCGACCTCGGAGAGCGCGACTCCTCCGCCCGTCACCTCGGCCTTCGTGTACCCCTCGTCTCCCGTCCACGGCAGCAGGAGCCGCGTCAGCGCCTCGACCACGCGCCTCCGGTCCTCGCGCTGGAGCTGAGCCAACTGCGTCCCGCCTGAAACCCGTGCCTCGGCCAGGAGCGCTTCCGCGAGCCTCGCCGGCAACCGCTCCCGGAGCGCGGCGAGCAGGGTCCCCTCGCCCTGGCGCAGCCTCCCCTCCCACGCGTCCGCATCCCACGTCGTCCAGCGCGCGAAGATGCGCTGGCGCCCCTCCGCTCCGGCGCCGACGCAGAGGTGGGAGAGGTTCAGGACGGACGGCCCGCTGTATCCCTTGTGCGTGAAGAGAAACCCTCCCGTGGTCACGAAGGCTTTTCCAGGAGCGAGCGGCGCCTCGAGCGTGACGGGGAGCGAGATTCCCGCAAGCGGAGCGTGGCGGTGCGGCCGCGCGACCAATGGCGTCAGCGCCGGGTAGGTGTCGTGCATCGCGTGGCCCAGGCGGCGCGCGATCGCCAGACCCGTGCCGTCGCTCCCCGTGGCCGGGACCGAGAGTCCGCCGGTCGCGAGCACGACGGCCGACGCGTCGATCGCCGGGCCATTCTCGACCGCGACGCTCCAGCCGCCGTCGCGCGGCACGGCGTCGGTCGCGACCACCCCGAAGCGCGTCTCCACCCCGCGGCGCCGCGCCAGGGCGATGAGCCCGTCCCTCACGTCCCGCGACCGGTTGGAGACGGGGAAGAGTTTCCCCGTCTCCTCCTCCAGCGCGAGCGGGATCGCCAGCGTCTCCTCGAAAAACCGCCGCTGCTCGCGGAGGGGCCAGGCCAGGAGGAGCTTCCTCATCGCGTGCGGCGAAGAGGCGGTGACGAACCGCGTGGGGTCGAGCGCCGAGGGGAGCACGTTGCACCGCCCTCCTCCGCTCATCACGATCTTCCGGCCGCCGTCCGGCGTGCGCTCCAGCAAGAGGACGCTCCGCCCGGCTTCGGCGGCGAAGATGGCCGCCGTGATCCCGGCCGCGCCGGCCCCGACGACGATGATTGGCAACCGGCGGCCGCTCACCCGCAACCCTCAGTCATCACGTGTTTCACCCTGAGGCACGACCCATGCAAACACCTTTCCGTACTCCCCTCCGGGATCGAGAGGAGAGGCGGCGTTTCGGCTTGCGGCGAAATACCAGAACCTCGTACCGCACCGATAGATGGCTGAAGGATCAGTCAGTTGCGGGCCCAACGTGGGGGCTCGGGCGCCGCTGGGATTGGGACCGTTCCGGGTACTGATGTCTGCGTCGGTTTGCAGCAATAGAGGTGACTCTTGGAAGAAATTACACGGACCGATA
>DATGVG010000140.1:0-3944 GCA_035300625.1 Candidatus Limnocylindrales bacterium | reverse complement strand
CCAGGAATATGCGTGGGCGATTTCACCGGTCCGCCCCACCTGTGATCCGTGCACGGGACCCAACTTGAGACAGGAGGAGCTGCGCGGCCTGGGAGCGTACTGGTTCGCGCGTCAGGGTCTACCTCAGTCAGACCTATTCCTCACGCGCCTGCACCTCCGCTACGACGCGCGTCATTGGCCGGAGGACCTCTTGCTGCAGGAAACCGGGGACCGCGCAAACTGGCAAGCGCGGTACGTCATCCATCATCCTTATCCCGGCGCCGAGGAATGCCCCGAGAGGAAGCCCTATCTCAAATCCCTCTGGGAACGCCGGAAAAACGAGGCGGCGAACTACGCGATGCTCACTGGCACGGACGAGGGGTCCGTACGCCAGCGCATGGGCGTCCGCGACGACTGGTCCCAGGGCGACGAGGCGCTCAACTGGTGGGAGCGGATCTGGCGGTAGGTCGACCGGGCTCAGGTGGGCAAGTGCCAAAAGTACGGGATGCACGCACGTAATATGAGCCCAATGGAGAGTGCGACCGCCGCGCTTGCCAAGCTACCGAGAATGAAATACTCGGCGAAGTTGCAGGACCAGTTCAGCCGGATATTCCGACCACGACAAGATGGAGTTCATGGGCGGGGTGACGCGGTGCTGGCCCTAACGAGAGTCAGTTTCCACCCGCCCTCCCCCTCTCGATATGCATCCAGGCCGGCAGAAGCCGCCTGTTTGCTTACCGCCTGTTTGGTGACTCCGGTGCGTGCCGCGATGCGAGATTGGGTGCCATTTTCGAGCAAAGCTTCGAGGAGCTCGCGTTGCTTTTCTGTCAGGCGCGAACGAATGTGATGAAGTACGCGCGCGAACCCGTTCAAGATCCGGTCTTCCGATTCGCCAAAGCCCATGAATACGCCTCCGAGCCGCCGACCGGCTCGCGCCTGTGTCAGAGCTTCTCGCGCCGCGTGCCACGCTGGTCCATCCATCCCAATCGCATATTCAGCCGGGCCCGTATGAATGGCACCTCGGCCGATTCCCAACCGGAGGACCGTGTTCGGAAGACCCATTTCCAGGGCTCGGATGAGTTCCGGCAGAACAGCTGGATCCTGGAGGAGGCCCTGAAACTCATCTCCTATGGTTATCAAGAACTTCGCAGCGACCGAGGAGGAGAAACGCTCATTGATCTCCTCAAGACTCCGCCTGATCTGCCCCTGCAGATCGTCCCGCGCCGAGGCTCCCAAACGACGCGAGCCGACAACATCCCCTATGAGACCAACGAATTGTCGTTCCATGCTGTCAACCTATATAGGTTGACTATGCTTTAGTCAACCTTTTATTGTTGACCAATAAGCTACTGTATATCAATTACTTATAGCCGAACAATATCGCTGCCTAGTTGACTTGTGGCCAGTCAACCTAAAAAGGTTGACCATCTCCCCTACAGCCGCTCCAGCCTATCCACGGTCAGTGCGCAGACGCCGAAGTCCTCCTCGACCTTCCCCGTCAGGAGAAACGGCCGGTTGGTGGCCAGCAGGTGGCAGAACCGCTCGTACGCGTCGGGGAAAAACGTCGCGTCGAAGAGCGCCGTCGTGTCCTCGAAGCCCACGAATTCCATCAGCCGGTTGTGCCGGTCGTTGACGAGCTTCGACGTGACGTGCCAGCCCAGCACCTTCACGCGCCGCCCGACGTGGCGGTCGAGGTCGGCGGCCGCGATGACGCCGCGGCCGCGCATGGCCCGCTCGTAGGGCAAGAGCGGGTGCGCGCTGGCCAGGAATCCGAGCGTCTCGACCTCGTGGCGGAGCATCGTCGGAGGGTCATATGCCTCGGCGAGGGGAGCCGCGACCGGGGACGGCGCAAACAAGTCGCCGGTCCCGGTCGCCCGCGGGGCCGCCGCCTCCAGGTACATCTCCCACAGGAGCTGGGCGCGCGGGCGACCCCCCGCGATCGAGTCGCACGCCCCCGCCTTCACGAGAAGCTCGGCATCGCCCGGACGCAGCGCGACCCTCCGCCGCAGGTCGTCGAACGACGCGAACACGCCGGCGCGCGCCCGCGCCTCCAGAAGCCCCGCCACCGCCTCCCCGTGAAGCCCCTTCACCTGCATCAGTCCCATGCGCACTTCGGTCCCGCGCCCCGTGTACTCGCGCGCGCTCGCGTTCACGTCGGGCGGCAGGACGCCGAGTCCCATCCGCTTCGCCTCGGACACGTAGGCGAACGTGTCGTAGTAGCCGCCCTGGTTCGTGATCACGGCCGCGATGAATTCCGCGGGGAAGTGGGCGCGCAGCCACGCGGAGCGGAAGGAGACGAGCGCGTACGAGGCGCTGTGCGGCTTGCAGAAGGAATAGCCGGCGAAGGAGAGGATCATGTCCCACACCTGGTCGATCACCCCGCGCGCGACGCCGCGCGCGGCCGCACCCGCGTAGAAATCGGCCATGTGGGCGCGCAGGGGCCTTGCCGGCCGCTTGTGCCCGAGCGCCTTCCGGATCTGCTCCGCCTGGGCCAGCGACAGCCCCGCCAGCTCCATCGCGACCTTGGTCACGTCCTCCTGGTAGCACATGATCCCGTACGTCTCGTCCAGCGTGTGGCGGAGCGCCGGGTGCAGCGGATCGTACGCGCCCCCGTGCAGGCGGCGCAGATACTCGCGGATGTACGTGTTCGCCGCGGGGCGGATCATGGAGGAGTGGATGACCAGGTGGTCGAAGTCCCCCTTCCCCGCTTTCCGCTGGAGCTGGCGCATGGAGGGGGATTCGGCGTAGAACACGCCGACCGTCTGCCCGGTCGCCATCAACCGCTGCGTCGCGGCATCGTCGATCGGGTTCCACGTGCGCTCGTCCACGCGGTGGCCGGTGTTCCGCTCCATCGCGGCCAGCGCGTCGCGGATCACCGCCAGGGAGCGGTTTCCCAGGAGGTCCATCTTCACCAGCCCGAAGTCCTCGGTCTGGTCCTTCTCCCACTGCACGATCGGGACGCCCTTGGGCGCGATCTCCACCGGCACGTGATTCGCCAGCTCGTCGGGGACCATCACGATCCCGCCGCTGTGCACGGCCAGATGGCGCGGGTGCCCCTCCAGCGCCTCCGCCTGCGCCAGGATCTCGGGCCACGGCGGCTCGAAATCCACGTCGCGGAAGCGCGGGCGCCTCTGCATCCCCTCGATCGGATCCTCCTGCCCCCAGTGGCCCTGGAGCCGCCGGGTCACGTTCACGATCTCGGCCTCGGGGAGCCCGTAGACCTTGGCGATCTCGTGGATCGCGCCCCGCTCCCGGAAGCCGACGTGGTTCGCGACCATCGCGGCCCGGACCGGTGCGCCGTTTTCCGCGAGCACGTCGAGCTGGATCTGGTCGCGCTCGTCCCAGGCAAAGTCCACGTCGATGTCGGGCGGGTCCTTCCGCTCGGGCGAGAGGAATCGCTCGAAGAAGAGATTGTGGCGAACGGGATCCACATGGGTGATGCCGAGCAGATAGGCGACGATGCTGGCCGCGCCCGAGCCGCGGCCGCAGATGCGGGGCGTTCGCGAGGTGATCGCCTCGACGATGAGAAAGTAGTCCGCGAAGCCCTTTTCGCGGATGATCGCCAATTCGCGCGCGAGCCGCTCGCGCACCTCGAGGGGCGGGCGCTTCCCGTAGCGGTGCACGATCCCGGCCTCGCAGCGGGCGCGCAGGACTTCGAACGCGTCGCCGCGCTCCAGGGGATACGACGGGAAAACGGTCCGCCCCATCTCCCAGTCGGCCGCGCACTCCTCGCCCAGGCGCGCCGCGTTCTCCAGCGCCTCGGGCGCGTGGGAGAGCCGCGCCTCCATCTCCTCCGCGGACGCGAACGTGCGCCCGATCTCGGCCAGATCGTCCGCGGGCACGCGCTCGAGCGTGGTGTTCCGGTCGATGGCGCGGAGGACCTGGTGCAGGCGGCGAGACTCGGGGCGGACGAAGTGCACGTCGTTGGTGGCCGCGCAGGGGACGCCGTGCCGCTTCGCCCACGC
>DATGVG010000139.1:0-13508 GCA_035300625.1 Candidatus Limnocylindrales bacterium | reverse complement strand
ACCGCTCCAACACCCTCCACTAATCTGACGCGCTCGTAGTCGCCGTCGCGATGTCGCTGCAGACGCGGTTCGCCGCAGGGCTTACGCGGCGCGCCGTCTCGCGGAGGCCCCGCAGTGACCGAGAAGGACCAGAAGAAGGTCACCGCTTGGCGGCAGGTCGGGCTCCTGTCGACGATCCCGTTCATCCTCGCACTGGCGCCCATCGTCGGTTTCTTGCTCGGGCAATATCTCGACAAGCGGTTCCACACGCGCCCCTGGGTGAGCGTGATTCTAATGGGGCTCGGGTTTGTCGCGGGCGTGCGCGAAACGGTCAGCATCATCCGGCTCTCCCAGAGGGAGGACTAGAAGCTGTTCTCGAAGAAGGCTCAGAACCGGTCGATCCTCGACCGATCGCTCCGGGCTTCGTGGCTTTTGGCTCTGGCCATCGTCGGGCTTCTCGCGCCATCCCATCCCTATGCCGCGCTCTCCGTTGCCGCCGGGCAGATCCTGGCGGCGGTCAACTTCTTCTTTCTCGAAAAGTTTGTGAAACTCTTCACACACGCGGCGCTCACACCCGTCCCCGGCGAAGCGGCTTCCGCCCGCGCTTCCTCGCTCGGGATCGGCGCTCTGAAGATCGCGCTCGTCTACGGCGGGGCGTTCGCGCTGACGCGCTGGAACCGCCTCGAGCTGGGCCCGGTCCTCCTGGGATTTTCGCTTCCGCTTGCCGCGCTGGTCTTGAAGGCGGCGATGCTCGCGATCATGCGCGGAGTTTCGCCCGCCGGCGCGCGTCCCGGCGCGACCGGGCGAGAGGCGCGTCCCATTCTCCCCGCAATCGTCGCCGGTGTCCTCCTCTTTGGCATGGGGGGCATGGGGGGCACGGCGGGCGCGGCGATGGCCCAGACTCCCGCCGCGCACGGCGGCACCCCGGCTCACGTCGAGGCGGCCGCGGAGCACGGCGGCGGGGAGCAGCACCTGCCGAACTGGCTCACCATCCTGGACGATTGGTTCCCCAAGAATCCGGTCGTCCACTGGATGCACGAGAACGAATTCCTCGTCTTCGCCTGGCTCGCCGCGCTCGTTTTCTTCGCGATCATCTTCCTCGCCATGCGGCGCGACACCACCGTCCCGGGTTGGGTCCAGAACGGGATCGAGTGGATGGTCGAGAGCATGGAAGGAGTCGTGGGCGGGATGTTGGGGAAGTACACCGATCGCTACTTCCCGTTCATCATGGCCATCTTCTTCTACGTTCTCACGATGAACCTGATCGGAATCATCCCTGGCTTCAAGTCGTCGACATCCACGCTCGACGTGACGCTGGCGCTGGCCCTGATCACCTTCCTCTATGTGCAATTCACCGGGATCCGAAATCTCGGCATTCTCGGCTACCTCGACCACATGGCGGGGTCGCCGCGCGACGTCGTGGGCTTCCTGATGCTCCCGGTCATGGTCCCGGTGCACGTGCTGGGCGAGCTGGCGAAGCCGGTCAGCCTCTCCTGCCGGCTCTTCGGGAACATCTTCGGCGAGGACACGCTGATCGTTGTCTTCGTCGGCGCGACGGCGCTCTGCCTCAAGGCCAGCCTCGTCGCCCTTGCCGTTCCGCCGATGCTCGGAATCTCGGCCCTCTTCATGCTGCTCCAGGCCCTGACGAGCATCGTGCAAGCCTTGATCTTTTCGCTGCTCGCGACCGTCTACCTGTACATGATGCTGCCGCACGAGGAGCACGCGCACGGGGACGAAACGCGGGCTCACGCCTGACCACGTCGACAGGAGGTGCGTTGATGAATTTCGCCGCCACGCTGGGGCTGGGACTTCCGATCGGAATCGGCCTCGCGGCCATCGGATCGGGAATCGGGATCGGCTTTCTCGGTCAGGGCGCCATGAACGCCATGGGACGCCAGCCGGAGGTGCTGCCCAAGATCCAGGTCGCCATGATCATCGGATTCGGGTTTGCCGAAGCGCTCACGATCTATGCGTTCGTCACGATGTTCTTCCTCCAGGGGAAGATTCAGTAACCCGGCCATGGATCAATTCGTCCATCTGAAACTGCTGCTGGCGCACGCGCTGAGCTTCCTTGTGTTCCTCTTTTTGGTGCGCGGGGCGTTCGCGGCCATCATCCTCCCGCCGATGCGGGAACGCCGGGAGCGCATCCAGGCGGAGTTCGCGCGAATCGAGCAGGAGAAGGCGGCCGCCCTGGCCCTGAAGGCGGAATACGAGGGGCATCTGAAGCGCATCGAGGCCGAGAGCCGCGAGCGCATCCAGCAGGCCGTCGCCGAAGGGCAGCGCGTGGGAGGGGAAATTCGCGAGATCGCGCGCAAGGAGGCGCAGGAAACGCTGACGCGCGCGCGCGAGGAAATCGTCCTCGAGCGCGACAAGGCACAGGTCCAGCTCAAGAACGAGGTCGTCGAGCTGGCGATGGACATTGCCGGCAAGGTGCTCCATGAAGAGCTGTCGCCCGCCCGCCACAAGAAGCTTGTGGACGAGTTCCTGGCGGAGGTCGGAGAGGCGCGGTGATCTCGGTCACGCTCGCGCGCCGCTACGCGCGCGCCCTTCTGAACCTGTCGCTTAACCAGAAGGCGCTCGACCCGGCGCTGGCGGAGCTTCAGGAAATCGCGGTCCTGGCGCGCCGCGATCCGCGAGTCCGCCGTTACTTCGAGTCGCCCGGCATCCCGCGCACCGAGAAGATCGCGTTCCTCGAGAAGCAGTGGAAGCCGCGACTCTCGCGTCCGGTCTACGGTCTCCTGGTCGTGCTCCTCCGGCGACGCCGGCTGGACCACCTGATCGCGATCGCGGACGAGTTCCAGAAGCTGGCCGAGGAGGCGCAGGGGATCACCCGGGTCGTGGTGCGCACGGCCGTTCCGATGTCCGAAGGCCAGGCCGGGACGCTGTCGCGCACGCTCTCCACCCGCACCGGCCGGAAGATTCTGCTCACCCGCGAGGTCATGCCCGCGCTGATCGGCGGCGCGGTCGTCTCGCTGGACCACCAAACCATCGACGGCACGCTCGCGACGGAGCTGTGGCGGATTCGCCGCAGCCTCCTTGCCTCGCGGGTCCACGGCAGAGGTTGACGCATGGCGTTCAAGCCTGAAGAAGTCAGCGCGGTGCTCGAGCAGGAGCTCGAGAAGTACGAGTCCCGGCTCCAGATGGAGAGCGTCGGGACGGTGCTCCAGGTGGGGGACGGGATCGCCCGCATCTGGGGATTGGACGACGCGATGTCGGGAGAGCTGATCCTCTTCCCCGGCGACGTGACCGGGCTGGTGCTGAATCTCGAGGAGGACAACGTCGGCGCCGCGCTCTTCGGCTCCGAGGAGGCGATCAAGCAGGGCGACACGGTGCGCCGCACCGGGAAGCTGGCCTCGATCCCGGTCGGGGACGCCATGGTCGGACGCGTCGTGAACGCGATCGGCATTCCGATCGACGGCAAGGGCCCCATCGCCACCACCGAGACCCGTGCCCTCGAGGGGCGCGCCCCCGGCGTCGTGGAGCGGCAGCCGGTGAACCAGCCGGTGCAGACGGGGCTGAAAGCCATCGACTCGATGATTCCGATCGGCCGCGGCCAGCGCGAGCTGATCATCGGCGACCGGCAGACGGGGAAGACGGCCGTCGCGATCGACACCATCCTGAACCAGAAGGGCGGCGACCTTCACTGCATCTACGTCGCCGTGGGGCAGAAGGACTTCACCGTGGCGAAGGTGGTGAAAATCCTCGAGGACCACGGCGCCATGGCGTACACGACGGTCGTCAGCGCCGGCGCCAGCGAAACTGCCCCGCTCCAGTACATCGCGCCCTACACCGGCTGCGCCATCGGCGAGTACTTCCGCGACAAGGGGAAGCACGCGCTGGTGATCTACGACGACCTCTCGAAGCACGCGGCGGCCTACCGCCAGCTGTCGCTGTTGCTCCGCCGTCCGCCGGGCCGCGAAGCCTATCCCGGGGACGTCTTCTATCTCCATTCGCGGCTATTGGAGAGAGCGGCCAAGCTGAACGACAAGCTGGGCGCCGGCAGCCTCACCGCGCTCCCGATCATCGAGACCCAGGCCGGAGACGTCTCTGCCTACATCCCGACCAACGTCATCTCGATCACGGACGGGCAGATCTTCCTGGAGAACGATCTCTTCTTCGCGGGCATCCGCCCGGCGATCAACGTCGGCATCTCGGTGTCGCGCGTCGGCGGGAAGGCCCAGACCAAGGCGATGAAGAAGATCGCCGGTGGCCTGCGGCTGGCGCTGGCGCAGTACCGCGAGCTGGCGGCGTTCTCGCAGTTCGGCTCGGACCTGGACAAGACGACGCAGGCGCAGCTGACGCGCGGCGAGCGCATGGTCGAGCTGTTGAAGCAGGGCCAGTACCAGCCGGTCCCGGTGGAGAAGCAGGTGGCGATCATCTATGCCGGGACGACCGGCTACCTGGACGACCTGCCTGCCGCGTCGGTGCGCGACTTCGAGACGGGCCTCTACGACTTCCTCGAGAAGCAGTACGCGGACGTGCTCCACGATCTCCGAGCCAAGTACGAGCTGACCGACGCCATCGAGGCGCGGCTGAAGAAGGCGATCGAGGGGTTCAAGGCCGAGTTCGTGCACCGGAAGGCCCCCAAGAAGTGAACGGACCCCGGTAGCGTGGCGACCCTCCGCGAGATCCGCACCCGAATCCGCTCGGTGCGGAACACGGCGCAGATCACCAAGACCATGGAGATGGTCTCGGCGTCCAAGCTCCGCCGAGCGCAGGCCGCCGTCGAGTCGGCGCGCCCCTACGCGACGCTCCTGGCCGAAGTGCTCGAGAACCTGGCGCAGGCCTCGGGCGAGGCGCTCCACCCTGCCTTCGTGCGGCGCGAGGTGAAGCAGCGCGTCATTCTCATGGTGACCTCGGACCGGGGCCTGGCGGGGGCGTTCAACGCGAACCTGATCCGCACGACCGAGATCCGCATGCGCGAGATCCCGGCTCCGACGCGCCTCGTCCTTCTCGGGAAGAAGGGCTATGACTACTTCCGGCGCCGGAACGCCGACGTGATCGCGTTCCGGACGGACCTGGCGGGAGTGCCGGACTGGAAGTACGCGGAGGAGTTGAGCCGGGATCTCCTCGCCCGCTTCCTGTCGGGGGAGATTGACGAGATCGACCTGGTCGTCACGCACTTCAAGAGCGCGCTCTCAAGGGAGATCGTGGTGGAGACGCTCCTGCCGCTCGGGGCGAAGCCGCGTGCCGGCTCGCCCAAGCGCGACTACATTTTCGAGCCGGGCCCCGAGGAGATCCTCGAGCGGATCGTGCCGTACTTTCTCGCGATGCGCCTCTTCACCGCGATCGCCGAGTCCGCCGCCTCCGAGTACGGCGCGCGGATGATCGCGATGGGCTCGGCCACCAAGAATGCCAACGAGATGATCCAGAACCTCACGCTGCACATGAATCGCACCCGCCAGGCCACGATCACCCGCGAGATCGTCGAGATCGTCGGGGGGGCCGAGGCGCTGAAGTAAGGAAGGACGATGGCGAGCAGAAACGGCGAGAAAATCAAAAGAGAAGGCGGCGGCAACGTCGGTCACATCATCCAGGTCATCGGGCCCACGGTGGACGTCCGCTTCGAACCCGAGCGGCTCCCGAAGATCCTGAACGCGCTCCTGATCCAGGACGAGAAGAGCGGCATCGATCTCACCGTCGAGGTGGCGCTCCACATCGGCGACGAAGTCGTGCGCTGCGTGGCCATGTCGTCCACGGACGGCGTCACGCGCGGCATGTCGGTCCGCGACACGGGCGGCCCGATCACGGTGCCGGTCGGGCGCCAGACCCTGGGTCGCATCTTCAACCTGCTCGGGAACCCCATCGATGAGGGAGCCCCGGTCAAGGAGCCCGACAAGCGGCTGCCGATCCACCGCGCCCCTCCGGCGTTCGACGAGCAGGAGACCGTGGCGCGCATCTTCGAAACCGGAATCAAGGTCGTCGACCTACTGGCTCCCTACGCGAAGGGCGGGAAGATCGGGCTCTTCGGCGGCGCGGGCCTCGGGAAGACGGTCATCCTTCAAGAGCTGATCCGGAACATCGCCACCGAGCACGGCGGCTTCTCGGTCTTCTCGGGCGTCGGCGAGCGGACGCGCGAGGGGAACGACCTCTGGCTGGAGATGAAGGAATCGGGAGTCATCGACAAGACCGTGATGGTGTTCGGGCAGATGAACGAGCCGCCCGGCGCCCGCCTTCGCGTCGCGCTGACCGGCGTGACGATGGCGGAGTATTTCCGCGACCAGGAGAACCAGGACGTCCTCTTCTTCGTGGACAACATCTTCCGATTCACGCAGGCAGGCTCGGAGGTGTCGGCGCTCCTCGGCCGCATGCCGAGCGCGGTGGGCTACCAGCCCACGCTGTCGACCGAGATGGGCGCGCTTCAAGAGCGCATCACCTCGACCAAACGCGGCTCGATCACATCGGTGCAGGCGATCTACGTGCCCGCCGACGACCTCACCGATCCCGCGCCGGCGACCACCTTCACCCACCTCGACGCGACGACGGTGCTCTCGCGGCGCATTTCCGAGCTGGGCATTTATCCCGCCGTGGATCCCCTGGACTCCACGTCGCGCATCCTGGACCCCAACATCGTGGGCGAGGAGCACTACGCGCTGGCGCGCGCGGTGCAGAAGATTCTCCAGCGGTACAAGGACCTCCAGGACATCATCGCGATTCTGGGGATCGACGAGCTCTCCGACGACGACAAGCTGATCGTCTCTCGGGCGCGGAAGATCCAGCGGTTCCTCTCGCAGCCCTTCTTCGTCGCCGAGCCGTTCACCGGTACGCCCGGGAAGTACGTGAAGCTGGAGGACACCATCCGGTCCTTCACGCGGATCGTCGGCGGAGAGTGCGACCACATCCCGGAGCAGGCCTTCTACATGGTCGGCACCATCGAGGACGTGTTCGCGAAGGCCGAGCAGATGGGAGTGGCCACGGGGGCGTAGCCTCCCCCGCGCCTCCCCCGTGCCTCGCCCGGGCCTCCCCCTCCTCCAATGACCGAATTCACCTTCCGGCTCGTCACGCCGCAACGCATCGTCTTCGAGGGCCAGGTGGTCTCGATCCAGGTGCCCGGCTCCGAGGGCTACCTCGGCGTTCTCGCGCATCATGCGCCGCTGATCACCACGCTGAAGCCCGGAAGGCTGGAGATGCGGCACCCCAGTGGCGGCGTGACGGCGTACGCGGTGACGGGCGGATTCCTCGAGGTGTCGGACAACGTCGCTTCCGTGCTGGCGGACTCCGCGGACCCGATCGCGTAGGTAGCTTCCGGCGTTGAATCCCCGGCTGGCTCCAGCCACCGGGATGGGTGGCGCTCCGCAGCTTTCACTCCCACTCCCCATGCGTCCTGCACATCGGCGGGACCTCGCCCCTCCCGAGCCGTAAGCCCCTGAAAAATCGACGCGCGCCCCGCGAGGCCCCGTGCGCGATGCAACGCGGGTCCGGGCACAACGGATGCGTAGCTGTGAGGTCAGCGATGACCCGTCAGCGACGCCCCTCCCGGGCGTCCCGGCGACCGAATTCCAGAGGAGGTTCCGTCATGCGTCGTTTCTCCACGCTTCTTCTTGCCGCCGGCCTCGCGGTGCTCCTGAGCGCCGCGGGATGCTCCAACCTGCCGACGCAACCGACCGGCCTCACCCCCGGAGTGTCAGCCAATTCGGACGCCGGCTCGTCCCAGATTCTGGGCCTGTTCGACGGCTCCGGCTCCACCGCCACCCCGACGACCTCGACGCGCACGATCGGGCTCCTGGGCGGCACCGTCTCAGCGGGGAATTTCTCCGTCATCGTCCCGCCCGGCGCCCTCCTTTCGACCGCCACGATCACCGTGTCGCAGCCCGACCGGTCGCATCCGGTCGTGAACCTGAGCATCTCGCCGCCCAGCGCGAACAAATTCCTCTTGCCGGTGCTCCTGGTCGCCGACGCCAAGGTGATGTCTCCGTCGCTCCTCTCGGTCGCGTACATGGGTTACTACAACCCGGCGACCGGCGCCTGGGAACGGGTTGGCGGCTCGCAGGTCAGTCTCCTCTCCCTCACGGTCTCCGCCCCTCTCTGGCACTTCTCGACCTATCGGGTCGAATCCGGAGGCAAGGCGGGCTGGTAAGCGGTCGCGGGTTATCGTTGCAGTAACGTAGAGGGACGGGCGCGCGACGCCCGTCCCCTCTTCAATTTCCGCCCCAGCGTCGGGCCCGCCCCCTACACTATGGGCCCGGGCCGCGGTGAATCGAGAACGACGCGGCCCATCGCCGGAACCGAAGGTGGTTCACAATGGCGGCTCGGAGTGCTCTAGCTATCCTCGTCGCGATGTCGTTGGCAGGATGTTCCACCTGGAAACCCCTGACCAAAGCTCAAATCGCCCCCACCCTCACGGAGCAACGCCCCACCCGGATCCGCCTGACCCAACCCGATAAGGTCGTGGAGCTGCGCCACCCAACCCTCCACGCCGACACCCTGTGCGGCGTCACTGAGACTCCGAGCGGAAAAATCACCAATGCTATCCCTCTGAACACGGTCGAGTCCGGAGCCATCCGCCAGAACGATCGGGTTATGTCAAGAGTCGTCGCCGGTTCCGTGGTAGCCGTGAGCATGGCGTTCCTCCTGGGAGCCATCTTGACCAGCGGCACCAAGATCCCGTGAGCGGGCCATCGTGTGAAACGAGATGGCTAGTGGATGAGGGCCATCGAGCGAAGCAAGATGGCCAAGGTCGAACGAGGTGCGCCAAGGTAGAGGGACGGGGGGCGATCGTCCGCAGAGCGAGTTTCGGACCGGACAGTCTCATCGTCCGGTACGATGTCTGAGCGAACGGACGCATCGCCCCCCGTCCCTCGGCCCATCGCCGTCCTCGTTCTACGTCCCACCTGCGCTAGAATGACCCGCATGCGAGTCCTGGGCATAGAAACCTCCTGCGACGACACCGGCGCCGGCATCGTGGAAAACGGCCGCCTACTCGCCCACGTGGTCCGATCGCAAGATATCCACGTGGAGTACGGAGGCGTAGTCCCCGAGCTGGCCTCGCGGGCGCACATCACGCTACTCCCCAAGGTCGTCGACGAGGTCCTCGCCAATGCCGGCCTGACCCTCGGCGACATCGACGCCGTCGCGGCCACCATGGGGCCTGGCCTGGTCGGCTCGCTCCTGGTGGGGCTGGAGTTCGCGAAGGGTCTCGCGATGGCGCGGGGGATCCCCTTCGCGGCGGTGAACCATGTCGAGGCCCACCTGCTCTCTCCAGCTCTGGAGCATGAGGTGCCCTTGCCCGCCGTCGGCATGGTGGCTTCGGGCGGCCACACGGAGATCTATCACGTTCCCGAAACGGGGCGCTTCGTGCGCCTGGGCTCGACGCGCGACGACGCGGCGGGGGAAGCGTTCGACAAGGTGGGCAAGCTCCTGGGGCTTCCGTACCCGGGCGGCCCCGAAGTGGACCGCCTGGCGCGCGAGGGAAATCCCGACGCGATCGCATTTCCGGTCGCGCGTCTGGGCCCCGACACGCTGGACGTCAGCATGAGCGGGCTCAAGACCGCGGTGAAGCTTCTCGTCGAAAAGGAGCCGTCGCCGATCCCGCCCCGGCGCGTCCGCGACATCGCGGCCTCCGCGGAGCGCGCCGTGGTCACGGCGCTCGTCGAGCGGCTCACACTGGCGCTGGACCGGCACCCGGCGCGCGCCCTGCTCCTGGCGGGCGGATGCGCCTGCAACACGCTGCTCCGGAGCGAGGCCACACGGCTCGCCGCCTCGCGGGGGATCCCCGCGCTGTTTCCTTCGCCGCCTCTCTGCCGGGACAACGGCGCCATGATCGCCTACGCCGGCTGGGTCCGCCTTTCCGGCGGCCACTTAAGCCAACTCACCGCCAGCGCCATCCCGAACCTCGACGCGATCTCCGCCGCCTGACGCCGGATAGCTCCCTCCTACCCCCGTAACTCCCGGCGCGGCAGCGCCTCACGCGTCTCCGCCGCCGCCCCCACTCCCTTCGCCCGAATCCGAATCCGGCTCAAGATATTCCCGCCCCGCACCGATTAATTCCAAGACGGACGCCGAGTTCCGCCCTTTCACCGACCACGAGAACAGGAGATCTACGTGACCCAGCCGGTACCGGTCGAAACCGGTCGGATCCTGGTCATCGAAGACGAGCCGCGGCTTCGCTTCATCCTGGAACGGCAGCTCCGGGAGGCGAAGGACGCCCACTATGAGGTCCGCACCGCCGAAGACGGGATCAAGGGGCTGGCCGAGGTATTTCGCGATCCGCCCGAGCTGATCCTCCTCGACGTGATGATGCCCGGCATGGACGGCTTCGAAGTCTGCCGCCGCATCAAGTCCAATCCGCTGACCAGCCGCATTCCCGTCATCTTCCTCACCGCCAAGTCCACGGTGGACGATCGGCTTCGCGGCCTGGAGCTGTACGCGGACGACTACCTGACGAAGCCGTGGGAGCAGCAAGAGCTTTTGTTCCGCGTGCGGAACCAGCTCAAGACGCGCCGCGCGCAGCTCTTCTCGAACGCTCTGACCGGCCTTCCCGGGAACGTCCTCATCGAGACCGAGATCACGCGCCGCATCGGAGCCGGCGAGAAGTTCGCCTTCCTCCATCTCGACCTCGACCAGTTCAAGGCCTTCAACGACCACTACGGCTACGCCCGCGGCGACGCCCTGATCCGGTTCACGGCCGCGCTCCTCCACGAGCAGATCCAGAAGCACGGCGGGGACGGCGATTTCGTCGGGCACATCGGCGGCGACGACTTCGTGATCGTGACCGTTCCCCCCCGCGCCGCCGCCGTTGCGGAGGCCGTGAAGACCGAGTTCGACGCCCGGATCGGAGCCCAGTACGACCCCGAGGACAAAGAGCGCGGGTACATCACGGTGCTGTCCAGCCGCCAGGGCGGTTGGAACGACTTTCCGATCCTCTCCATCACGATCCTGATCGTCACGAATCTGGAGCGCGACATCCAGCACAGCGCGCAGGTCAGCGACATCGCTAAGGAGCTGAAGAAAATCGGCAAGGCGACCCCGGGAAGCGTCGTCGTTCCCGACCGCCGCACGGACGGCACCGTGGCGACTCCTCCCACCCCGGGTCCCCGAGTGGACCGCCGCCGCGAGCGGAAGCCGTGAACGGCGCCTCCGCCTCCGGCGGAGACCACGCCGGGTCGAAACTCCTCGGCAGCCTCGCGAGCCTCTCCTTCGCCGTCCAGTCCGCCTTCGACACGCGCGGGCTCGTCACCGCCCTGGCACAGCACGTTCTCGAGATCGCGCGCGCGGACGGCTTCGCGCTCTTCCTGGTCGACTACGAGACGGGGGAGCTGGACGGCGATGCGTTCGAACGGGGAGCCCGCGGCTCGGTGGGGCGCGCCCGCTACGCGCCGCGGTCGAACGGATTTCTCGAGCGGGTTCTCCGCCGCGAGACCTTGATTGTGGACGCCTCCGCGGCCGCCGCTTCCGGCGAGGGGATCCCGTGGCGCGACGCCTCGTTCGAGACCGTGATCGGCGTCCCCATCGTGGTCGGCACGTCCCTCCTGGGCGTGGCCGTGCTCGGTTACCGCCGCGCGGTCACGCTGACGGCGCGGCGCCGGCGGGCGCTTCTCTACCTGGCGGACCAGATCGGGCTCGCAGTCGAGCGGCTCCGCGCGCGCGCCGAGATCGAGGCGAAGACGCGCCAGCTGGAAGAGGCGCGCACTTCGCTCCACCGGATCGAGGAGGCCAAGTCGGACCTGATCTCCGTGGTCAGTCACGAGCTCCGCACGCCGCTGACCGCGATCAAGGCCTACACCGAGACCCTGCTCGACAATTCGGACAGCTCGTCGTTCCCGCTCCACAAGAAGTTCCTCGTGATCATCGACGAGGAATGTGACCGGCTCTCCCGCATGGTGAACGACGTGCTGGACCTGAGCCGGATGGACTCGGGGCGGCGCCGTCTGAACGCCGTGCATCTCTCCCTCGCCCGGCTGGTCGAGGAAGTGGTCCCGACCGTCGAGCCCGGGCTCCGGGAACGGCGCCTGTCCCTCCGGGTGCGCCTGGACCCCGAGCTGCCTTCGATCGAGGCCGATCCGGATCTGTTGAAGCAGGTGCTCGTGAACCTGATCCACAACGCGGCCAAGTTCTCTCCCCAGGACCGCGAGGTGTCGGTGATCGGGACGGCGACGCACGATCGGATCCGGATCGCCGTGGAAGACCAGGGCATGGGGATCCCCCAGGACCAGCTCCCCCGCGTGTTCGACCGCTTCTATCGCGTCGAATCCGAAGGCGTGGAGCGCATCGGAGGGACCGGACTGGGCCTTGCCATCGTCAAGGGCGTGGTCGAGCTGCACGGCGGGACCGTCCAGGTCGAGAGCGAGATGGGAGCGGGAAGCCGCTTCGTGGTGGACCTGCCGCGCGAGCAGCACGGCTTCCGGTCGCTCATCCATTCGCTCGCCCCCTTCTTCGAACAGCCGGAGCTGCGCGCCCTGCTGCAGGTCTCCGTCGAGATGATCGCCGAGGTGATGGACGCCGGCATCGTGTCGTTCATGTTTTTCACCGAGGACGCGACCGAGCTGGTGATCCAGGCCGCCCATGGCCTCGACGCCGACATGGTCGCCCGCACCCGGGTGCGCGCGGGCGATTCGATCGCCGGCTGGGTGGCGCAGACGTCCGAGAACCTGCTCGTCAAGGACATCGAATCCGACAGGCGATTTCGGAAGATGAACCACCCCCAGTACGAGACCAAATCGCTCCTCTGCGTTCCGCTCCGGATCGCCGGCGAGACGGTGGGCGTGGTCAACGTGAACAACAAACGGAACGCGCTCGAGTTCGACGCCGACGACCTGGGGCTGGTGGTCGCGGTCATGAAGCGCATCGGCATGGCGCTGGAGCGCGTCCGCGGCGATGCGTCGCCGGCTTCCGTGGAATCCACGGTGGGCGCCATCCGGGCGATCGTGCGTGCGCGGCGGAACCACCTCCTTCCCTCCACCCGGCGCGCCTTCAAGCTCGCCGTGACGCTGGGCCGCCGTCTGGGGCTGGACGCGGAGGACGTCGATGTCCTGGGGTACGTCGCCCGCGTCCACGACGTGGGCATGCTCTCGGTGGACGACGATCTTCTCCAGGCAGCCCGGACGTGGTCGCCGGAAGAGCGGCGCGACGTCCAGTCGCACCCCCTCGCGGGGGTCCAGATGCTCCGGTCGCTCGAGTTCGCGTCCAAGGTCAACGAGATCATCCTGGGGCACCACGAGCACTGGGATGGGCGCGGTTACCCGCGCGGGCTGTCCCACGACCAGATCCCGCTCCCCGCGCGCGTGCTGTCGGTGGTGGACGCGTACGAGGCCATGACCGCGGGGCGCCCCTACCGGGAGCCGTACGACGAGGTCGATGCGGTGGCCGAGCTCCGCCGCTGCGCGGGAACGCAGTTCGATCCCACGATCGTCGAGGAGTTCTGCCGGATGCTCGCCGAGGACCCGGCGTCCGCCACGGAGGCCGCGGAGCAGATTCCCGGCGCCGGAGACGAGGTCCGCGAGTGGAGGCCCGATGCCGTCCGTTGAGCTGATCTGGGCGCTCGCCGCCGCCTCGCTCCTCCTGATCGAAGCGCTCCGCCGCCGGGGCGCGCT
>DATGVG010000138.1:0-13745 GCA_035300625.1 Candidatus Limnocylindrales bacterium | reverse complement strand
CCCGGACGATCCTGCCGTTCACGGGCCAGGCCAGCCGCCCGCGATTCTTCGAGAAGTCGCCGAACAACGGCAGCTCGCCCGGCGCCCCCCGCTCGGAGGCGATCCGCCGCTTTTCCAGCTGCTCGATCAGCCCCTGGATCCGGCGGCTGGCGCGTTGAATTTCGGCCTGGGCCTGCTCGTTCGACTTGGCGTCGGAGCGCACGCCCTTCAAGAGGCGCCGGCGGTCGGCGGTTAGCCGGGACAGCGCCTGCCGCTCCCGCTGCGTCTCCCGGGCCAGCCGGTCCAGCTCTACCTTCCGTTCCTCCAGCCGGGTCTTCGTGTCCTGCACCGCCACACGGCGCGCCTGGGTCAGGAGCATCTGCTGGCGGTCTTCGCGCGCGACCCGCGCCAGGTAGTACGTGCGGGTGACCAGATCGCCGAAGGAGCGCGCGGAGAGGATGTACTCGATGTCGCGGCTTCGCCCCCGCTTGAAGATCTCGCGGAGTCGCCACGAGAGACGCTTACGGTCCTCCTCCAGCTGCACCGCGGTGCGCCCCAGCTCGGAGGTGGTCTGCCCCAGGTCCCCCATCACCGCGCGCCGGCGCCGCTCCAGGGCCTTCAGGTAGCGCTGGGTCAGCTGGAGATTTCGCTCGGTGTCGCGCAGGTCCCCCAGAATGTTCCGCTCCTTCCCCTTGAGCTGTTGCGAGAGCTGGCGCCGCTGCTCCAGCTCCTGGCGCAGCGACTCCAGCTCGCGCTTCTGGCTTTCGATTTCGGAGTCCGATCCCTGGTCGGCCGAGGTGTCGGGTACGGCCGCGGCGGGAGGGGAAGCCTGCGCCAGTTGGACGGGCGCCGGAGACGGCGGGGATGGCGGCGCCGTCTCCTTCGCCGACAGGGCGGCGGGGAATAGGAGCGCGAGAAGGAGCGCTAGAGCAGCCATTTCCTCGGAAGCGTCACCACCGCGATCCAGCTCCCGAGGAGTCCCAGAAGGCCGCTCACCCCGACAAAGAGCGCGAGGGTCGAGGTGGGAAGGAATTCCAGCCGGAACAGCCCCTCGGCCAGGGAGTCGTTCAGGAACCGCGCGACCACGATCGTGAGGAGGGAGGAGAGCGAGGCGAGGACAAAGCCCTCGAGGAGATACGGCGCCTCGTTGAAGACGAAGCCTCCGCCCAGGGAGCGGATCAGGTGGATCGAGTCGAGGCGGGTCTGCACCGAGAGGCGCGTGGTGGCGCCCACGACGAAGAGAACGCCCAGCACCACGATGATCCCGATCACCGCGCCGATCTGGGTCAGCGTGCGCACGACCTGCTCGGCGCGGAGCACCCATTCCCCGGCATAGCGCACGTCTTCGACGTGGGCGACCGTCTCCGCCTCGCGCGCGATCGCTCGCACGCCGTCCGCGGTCCGGTAGCCGGGCCCCGGGCGGAGGACGAAGGACGCGGGGAGCGGGTTCGTCCCGACCGCCTGGATCAGGGCCTCGTCGGCCACGTCCTCGCGGAACGAGGCCCACGCCTCCTCCTTGCTGACGTAGCGCAGGCTCCCGACCCCGGGAATCGCCTGGAGGGAGGCCTGCACCTGGGCCAGGTCGGAGGCCGAGAGACCCTCGTTCAGGAAGACGGAGACCTCCTCGCGCGACTCGAGGTGATCGGTGTAGTGGGACACGCTCTGGATGATCATGAGAAAGAAGAGAAAGATGAGCAGGATCGAAGCCATGGAGAGCACGCTGGTCAAAAGGAGCGTCCGGTGCTGGACCAGTCCGCGCCACAGCTCGCGGAGGATGTAGCGGCCGCTCGCCATCATCGGGGCAGCACCTCGGGCAAGCCCTGGCCGGCGGGCTCGTCGGCGCGGAGGAGCCCGCGCTCCAGGCGGATCGCGCGTCCGGGATGGCGCCGCACCCAGTCCTCGGCGTGCGTCGCGACCAGGATCAGGGTTCCGCGCGCGCCGATCTCCCGGAGGATCGCGAAGATCTGTCCGGCCGCGGCCGAATCGAGATTTCCCGTCGGCTCGTCCGCGACCAGGATGCGCGGGCGGCGCGCCATGGCGCGCGCGAGGGCGACGCGCTGCTTCTCCCCCGCGGAGAGATCGGTCGGATAGAGCGACTCCTTCCCGCGGATCCCCATCTGATCGAGCAGCGGATTCACCCGCTCGCGGATCTCCATGGGGTCCCAGATGCCCGAGATCTGGCAGGCGAGCGCGATATTCTCGTAGGCGGTGCGGTCGGAGAGAAGGCGGAACTCCTGGCCCAGGACGCCGATCAGCCGGCGCATCCGGCGGCTGGAGACGCGGCCGCCGTGGCGGCCGGGCACATCGCCGGGGTCCACTTCCACTTTTCCGCTCGTCGGCTTTTCGGCCAGGGCGAGAAGGCGGAGAAGCGTCGACTTTCCGGCGCCGCTCGGGCCCAGCACGAAAACCCACTCGCCGGGCTCGAAGGAGAGCGTGACGTCGCTCAGGGCGATCCGGTCGCCATAGGACTTGGACGCGTGGTCCAGGCGGATCAGGGCCATGTCCACTCCAGACGCCGTCGCCCCGAGCGGAGCGCGAGATCGGCGCCCACGCGCACGGCGGTGGCGAGCCCTTCCGGATTGGGGGCCCGCGCGCCGCCGCGCCACGCGCGGTCGAAGGCGGTGCCGTGATCCACGCTGCTCCGCACGAAGGGGAGGCCCAGGGTTACGTTGGCCGCGCCGCCGATCCCACCGCTCTTTGCGGGAATGAGCCCCTGATCGTGGTACATGGCGACGACGACGCCCAGGTCGCGCCGACCGGAGTGCTGCGCGAAAAAGGTGTCGGCGGGGTACGGGCCCTCCGCCGCGATTCCGGCGGAGCGGGCGGCGGCGATGGCGGGACGGATCACGCGCTCCTCCTCGTCTCCGAACAGCCCCCCCTCGCCCGCGTGGGGGTTCAAGCCCAGCACCGGCACGGCCCGCTTCACGCCCCAGCGGAAGTTCCGGAGGGCCATGGCGGCGAATTCGATGGTGCGCCGGAGCGGCTCCGCCGCGATGGCGTCGGGAACCTCGCGGAGGGGCATGTGCACCGTGGCGAGGAGGATGCGAAAGGGGCCGCCCACGAAGAGCATCTTCGTTTCAGGAACGCCCGCGAGGGCGCCGAGGAACTCGGTGTGCCCGGGATAGGGATACCCCGCCGCCTGGAACGCCGCTTTCGAGATGGGCGCCGTGACCAGGCCGTCGGCGCGCCGCGCCAGCACCAGCCCCGCGGCGACCCGGATGGCCCGCGCCGCCGCGCTTCCCGAAGCGGCCGAGGGCGTGCGCGGCTCGATGGCGTCGAATCCATCCGAGCTGGAGGCGATGAGGGGGATGCCCCGCGACGGCTGGTCTTCGGGGTCGTAGCGCTCGGCCTCCACGGGGCGGAAGCGCACGCGGGCCTTGGTCGCGGCCACCGCCCGGTCGAGGACCTCCGCGTCGCCGACCACCGCGAGACGGGCGATCCGGCGAAGCGCGAGCGAGGCGAGGGAGCGCACCACGATCTCCGGCCCGATTCCCGCCGGATCGCCCATCGTGATGAGCAGACTGGGCCGCCTCGCCGACACCTCCCTGTGACCCCTCCCCTCGCTACTCTTTCAGCTCTACGTTGACGGTCTTCCGGACCCGATCGTACCAGCGCCGGTACGCTTCTTCGAGTTTCCGGTTCAGGACCATCTTCTTCAAGTCGTCCTTGATCTCCTCGAACTTGTACTCCTTCTCGGGCGTCCGGCCCAGCACCTTGAACACGTGGTAGCCGGCGTCGCGCTTGAACGGCGTGGAGATTTCGCCCTCGCGAAGGGCGGTGAGCACCTCGCGCATGTTGGGCGGCAGGTTCGGAACGGGGATCTCCCCCAGGTTGCCCGAGGAATCGCGGGTCGCGCTGTCGGCGGAATATCTCCGGGCCATGGCCGCGAAGTCGGCGCCGCGGGCCAGCGAGTCGCGCACGGCCAGCGCCTTGACGCGGGCGCGCTCCTCGTCCGCGGGCGACGCGTGCGTCGCGATCATGATGTGGCGGGCGTGGATCTGCTCCTCGGTGCTGTCGGTGGGCGGAATGTGCTCCAGCACCTGGATCACGTGATAGCCGAAGCGGGTGCGAACCGGCTTCGAGATCTCCATCGGCTTCAAGTTGAAGGCGACGCTCTCGAACTCGGCGACCATCTCGCCGTGGCCGAATGTGCCGAGATCGCCGCCGCGCCGTCCGCTGGGGTCGTCGGACAATTTCGCCGCCAGCTCGGCGAACGAGGCGGCACGCCCCGGTTTCATGAGAACGTCGTGGATGCTGTCGGCGCGCGCATGGGCGCGCCTCACTTGCTGCGAGTCGGGCTCGAAGGCGATCAGGATGTGCGCCAGCCGGAGCGCCTCGGGACGCTTGGCGATCGAGTCGCGGTTGGCCTGGTAGTAGGTGCGCACCTCGGCGTCGGTGACGGTGATCTTGCTCTGCACCTCGCGGCCGACGGTGCGCATGACCGTGAGCTGGTCGCGCACGTCCGGCTCGTACTTCTTCCGGAGCGCCGGCTCGGTTGTCTTCTCCTGGGCCAGGGCCTGCTGGAAGGCGCCCTCGCCGCCCAGCCGCTCCTTGAGCTGGGAGATCTCCTGGTCCACCGCGTCGTTCACGTCCTTCGGGGGGACGGTGATGTTCAGGCGCGACGCCTCCGCCAGGATCACCTGCTTCTCGACCATCTGGTTCAGCACCTCTTTCCGGAGCTTGGCCATGGTCGCGCTGTCGGACGGATCGACGTTGTATCGGGTGGCGGCCTGGCCCGTCTGGTCGTCCACGTCGGAGGAGAGAATGACCGACTTGTTCACGATCGCGGAGATGCGCTCCGCGGCGCCCGGCGCATGCGGGGCCGAGAGCAGGGCGCCGGCCACGACGGCGGCGAGCGCCGGGTAGAGCGCGCGCCGGCTCATCGGCTCGCCTCGCCTCCGGGACCGGAACCCTTGGCCGGCCCCAATTTCAGCGCCTCCAGGCGGGCCGGCACGACCCGCACGGGAGTGGTGGCGCGCATGCGCTCCAATAGACTCAGCACCCATTCGTTCTCCTTCTCCTCTCGCCAATCGCGTCGGACACGGTCCTTCGCTTCATCCAAGGTCATGGGACGCGCCGGCTCGCGCGCCAGCACGTGCGCGACCGCGTATCCCTGCATCGTCTTCACCACCGGCGACGTCTGTCCGCGATCCAGGGTCCGGATCGACAAGGCCAGCGCATCGCCGTCGCCCCCGGTCACGAGGATCGTGGCCGCGTGTCCCGGGTACAGGGTCGACGCGGTGGCTCGCGGCTGCTCGCTGAACTGGAGCGCCCGGAGCGATGAATCGGCGATGCCCACTCCGTTCCACTTGCGGAGCGACGCCAGCGCGCTGTCCGGGTCCGGGAAGACCGCGACGCGCGCGCGCCATGCCTCCGGCCGGCGGTAGCGCGCCGCGTGCGCGTCGAACCACGCCTGGAGCGCCGCGGGCGCCGGATCGGCGGGACGCGAGCGCTCGATCATGGCGGCCACCGCGATGCCCTCCCGGATCAGGCGCAGCTCGCGTTCCAGTCGGGGGTCGTCGACCAGGCCGCGCTCCTTGGCGTCGCGCACGAGGAGCCGCCGGAAAAACGCCTGCCCCGCCAGCTCGCGGAGCGCCGACTCGTCGCGGATCCGGATCCTGCCGTGCGCTCCCGCGGCGGGATGCGTCTCCCGGAGCAGGTCGCCGAAGCCGATCGAGTCGCCGTCCACTCGCGCGATCACTCCCAGCGCCGGACGCACCCCGTGGCGCGGACGCATGCCATCGGGCGACAGGGACGTCAAGATTGAGTCGGGGGTTTCGCTCCCGACCGCGAAGAGCACCGACTGCACCATTTTCGGATCGAGCGCGAAATGGTACTGGTCGAGGAGCCGATCCTTGTAGTCGAGGATCAGGTCCCGCTCCCGCTCGGTCCGGATCAGGCTCTTCAGCGAGTCCAGGGTCAGCTCCTGGAAGCCGCCCACCTTGTAGATCTCGTGCCCATAGCGACCCGAGTAGGGGCCCAGCACGTCGCCCACCTTGGCCGTGCGCGCCGCCTCGTGCGAAGCGGGATCCAGGTCGCGCACCAGGACCATGCCGAAGTGTCCTCCGTTGCCCCGCGACGGATGCCCGCTCTTGGTGCTGGCGATGGAATCGAACCGCGCGCCCTGGCGAAGACGGGCGACGATCGTTTCCGCTTCGCGACGCCGCGGTCCCGCCTCGGAGTCTTGGAGCAGGATGTAGTACAGGTCCATCATGCGGTAGAGGCCGGTCCGGCGCAGGCTGTCGAGCTGAGCCCCCGTGGGCTCGACCGTCGGGAGCAGGATCTTCTGATGGACCGCCTGATACAGGCGCAGGAACTCGCCCTCCGCGATGCGCTGCCGCACCTCCGGATCCTTGGCGATCCCCCGCCGTTCGGCCTCCATGGCCAGGAGCTCGCGGTCGACCGAGCGGTCCAGGAGCATCCGCCGCCACAGCGCGGGGTTCTGGCGGCGGAGCGGATCGCCCGCGAGCGCGATCGCGGCGCGCTGGATATCCAGCGCGTCCACGGTTCGGTTTCCCAGGGTCGCGATGGGGCCGCGGGTCGAGGGAGGCGCCGCGGCCCGAGAGCCGGCAGCGAAGACGCCCGCCAATATCGCCGTGGCGCCGGCCACGGCAAGGCGCCGCAGGGTTCGTTTCGTCGGGATCATAGGGGCGTGGGGCCGGTGAGTCTCCTCTGTGGGGCTGCCACCCGTCTGTACCCCGAATGAGGCTCCGGAGTTCAACTTCCGGCAGCGGTGAGAGGCAGACGCGCCACGCTATCAGCCGGTGCCAGGGCTCGCAAGACCTTTGTAGCCAACAGGACCGGGTCCTCGGGTTTCCGGATGCGGAGGGTGCGCGCCCCGGAGGCGAACTCGATCGGGAGCGGCATCTGGGACACCAGGGCCACGATCCGGTCGCGGGGCAAGGGGTCGCGCAAGTCGATTTCCAGGCGGTCCCGGCCGACTTTCAGGCGCTCGGCCCCCGCTTCCTTGCCCAGGACCCGGAGCCCCTTCAGCGCGAGCAGATGCTCCACTTCGGACGGCAACGGCCCGAAGCGGTCCCGCAGCTCTCCGCGGAGCGCCTCGAGGTCGGGCATGGAGGAGAGGGCCGCCATCCTGCGATAAACGTCCAGCTTCTCGTCGCGATCCTGGACGTACTCGTCGGGCACGAACGCGGGCAGGCTGCTCGACACCTCGGGCTCGGGACGGCGGTCGACCGGCTCGCCCGAGAGCTCGTGCACCACCTCGTCCACCATCCGGCAATAGAGGTCGAAGCCCACGCTCAGCATGTGGCCGTGCTGCTCGGGGCCCAGTAGATTTCCCGCGCCGCGGATCTCGAGATCGCGCATCGCGATCATCAGCCCCGCGCCCAGCTCCTCGTGCTCCGCGATCACGCGCAGGCGCTTCTCTGCCTCCTCGGTGAGCACCTTCCCCGCGGGGACCAGGAGATGGCAGAAGGCCTGGTGGTGCGAGCGGCCGATGCGCCCCCGGAGCTGGTAGAGCTGGGCCAGTCCCAGGCTGTCGGCGCGGTGGACCAGCATGGTGTTCACGGTGGGGATGTCGAGGCCGGACTCGATGATCATGGTCGAGACCAGCACGTCGGTCTTCCGCTCCAGAAAGTCGACCATCACCTTTTCGAGCTGGGTGTCCCGCATCTGCCCGTGCGCGACGCCGACCCTTACCTGGGGCACGGTGCTCGTCACGTAGTGGCCCATCCGGTCGATCGACTCGACCCGGTTGTGAACGAAGAACGACTGCCCGCCGCGGTCCGCCTCGCGGAGCAGCGCCTCGCGCACCACGTCCTGGCTCATCTCCACGATCTCGGTCTTGATCGGGTAGCGGCCGCGCGGCGGCGTGGTCATCACGGACATGTCCCGCGCGCCGAGCAGGCTCATGTGGAGCGTGCGCGGAATCGGAGTGGCCGTGAGCGTCAGCACGTCCACGGTCTCGACCAGCGTGCGGATCCGCTCCTTCTGCGCGACCCCGAAGCGCTGCTCCTCGTCGATCACGACGAGGCCGAGATTCTGGAACAGGACGTCCTTGGAGAGGAGCCGGTGGGTGCCGATGATCAGGTCCACCTCGCCGGACGCCAGCTTGGCGACGGTTTCCTTCTGCTCTTTCGGCGAGCGGAAACGGCTCAGCATGTCGACGCGCACCGGAAAATCGGCGAAGCGCTCGCTGAACGTGACGAAGTGCTGCTGCGCGAGCACCGTCGTGGGCACCAGGATCGCCACCTGGGTCCCGTCCTGGATGGCCTTGAACGCGGCGCGGATCGCGACCTCGGTCTTTCCGTAGCCCACGTCCCCGCAGATCAGGCGGTCCATGGGGCGGGGCGATTCCATATCGCGCTTCACTTCCTCGACGGCGCGCAGCTGGTCCGGCGTCTCCTCGTAGATGAACGAGGATTCCAGCTCGCGCTGCCAGGGCGTGTCGGGGCTGAACGCGCGCCCGGGACGCGCCTTCCGCACGGCGTAGTGGCGGAGCAGGTCCTCCGCCATGTCCGCGATCGCCTTTCTCGTCTTCGCCTTCACGCGGGCCCACGTCGTGCCGCCCAGGCGGTGGATCGAGGGAGCGCGCCCCTCTTCGGCCGAGTAGCGCTCCACCATCCCGAGCTGTCCGATCGGCACGAAGAGCCGGTCGCCGCCCGCGTAGTCGATCTGGATGCACTCGGTCTCCTGGCCGTCCAGGGTCAGGGGCTTCATTCCGCGGAAGACGCCGATCCCGTGATCCAGGTGCACGACGTAATCGCCGGGGGTGAGCGTGAGGAGGTCGCGCATCACCGCGGCCGAAGGCCGGAGCTTTCTGGCGCTTCGCCTCCGGTAGCGCGCGAAGATCTCGTGATCCGTGAAGACGGCGACCTTCGCCCCGGGGAGGACGAAGCCCGCGCTCAGGTCACCCACCTCGATGGCGGCGAGGCCGTCGCCCAGGAGCTCTTCCAGCCGCTCGGCCTGGCCGCGGTTGTCGCACAGGATCATCCGCGTCACGCCCATCTCGCCCAGGCGCTTCAGCTCGTTCCGGAGCAGGTCCAGCTTCCGCCCGAAGGAGGGCTGCGGGCGCGCGTCCAGCGAAACCGCCCCCGCGCTGTTCGCTCCCTCGCGCTTGGCTAGCGCCGCCTCGACGCGGCGGCGCGCCGCGATGCGTCCGGCGACCCTCGCCGGAGGATCGAAGAGCCCTTCCCGCGGCGGCAGGTGCGGGCCGCGCGAGCGCGCCTCGGGCTCCAGACGCTCCACCTCGCGCGCCGCGTCCTGCAGCTCGCGCTCCACGGCGCCCGGCTCGTCCACCCACAACGTCGCGTTCGCGGGCAGGTGATCGAGGATCGATCCGAGCGGAATTCCCAGAAGGGGCGCGACCCACTCCATCCCCTCGAAGTAGATCCCCTCGGCGACGAGGTCGCGGATCCGGTCGGTCTCGGAGGTGCGCGGAGCGGAAGGGTGATCCAGCGGCTCCAGGCGCGCGTCGGCGTCCTCGTCGTAGAGAAGCTCGCGCGCGGGCGCGATCCGGAGGCGTTCCAGCGGGCCCGTGGAGCGCTGCGTGGTCACGTCGAAGGAGCGGAGCGAGGCCACGACGTCGCCGTCGAACTCGATGCGCGCCGGCTGATCCATGCCCGGCCCGAAGACGTCGACGATCCCGCCCCGGCGGCTCACTTCCCCCGATTCCCCTATCTCCGCCACCGGGCGGTAGCCGGCGAGAACCAGCCGCCGGAGCAGGGCCTCGGGGGCCAGCGCAATGCCCGGCGCCGTGTCGACGGCGCGGGAGCGGATGAGCGCGGGAGCCGGCACGAGTCGATGGAGCGCGAGCGCGGGAATCACCGCGACCGGCGGGTTGGGGTCTCCCAGGCGGAGGAGCCCGTGCAGGCGGTCCTCGCGCACGGGGGCGGTCGACACCTGCGTGGTCCAGGGAACCGTGTCGTGGGGCGGGATGAAGACCACGCGCTCGGGACCGAGCAGGAACGAGAGGTCGTCGCGCCAGGACTCGGCGCGGTCCAGATCGGGGGCGATGATGGCCAGCGAAGCGCCGGCGCGGCGCGCCAGGACCGCAGCGACGAGGGCGCCCGCGCTGCCGGCCGCGCCGCGCAGGCGGACGGCGGCGGGAGCCGCGGCGGGGGCTCCGGTTGCGCCGGGGGTCGCCGCAGCGAATCCGGCGGCGCCCTCCAGTTTTTCAGCCAGGTCGCGGACAGCGGGGTGCCCTTCTCCCGCTTCGAGGAGGCGGGAGGCCGGTGAAGGGGCGCTCGAGTCCGGCTGCCGGGGACTCATGATCTCATCGAGCCAGGATGCGGCTGGACCCGAGCAGGATTTCGGCGATGAGAACCGAGGCGGCGACGAGGAGAAAGGGGAGCCACAGCTCCCGGCCGCGGCGCGTATCGCTCAGCCTGGTTTCGAGCGCGGCGCGGGTCGGGATCGCGAGGATTCGCGCGCCGGTGGGTCCCGGCGGGTCCGCGGCCAGCGAGTCCGCCGGGACCACATCCAGGTCGCTCTCGACCGGGTCGGGATTGACCGCCACCGTCGCTAGCCGGCGCCCCCCCGCCTCGAACGTGTAGAACCCGGCCTGGGCGGCCGGCGCGTCGGATACCGCGCGGAATCCCATCCCTTCGTTCTCCATCGCCGCGGGCGAGGTGTACCCGCCGGGACCGCGGGCGATGACCGCGCCCGAGGGCGCCGCGTCCAGGCGGGCGAACGGGCGCTCCCCCACGCGCGGCTCCGTTCCCGCGGCGCCCGCCGGCGCCCGGGCTGCGTAGGCCACCAGCCCGCGCACCAGCGGGACGAACGCCCCCGAGTAGGGTAACTCGCCCCAGTCGTCGGCGAGCGAGGAGAGAAAGACCGCGACCGACGGGGCGGCCACGACGAGTGGAAGGCCCCCGGTCGTCTGCACCACGACCTCCGCGCGCGGCGAGGTCGCGCGCCCCCGCATCACGCCCGACAGCCGCGCCTGGCTCAGCGGCGAGCCGACGCCGACCGCCAGTCCCTCGAGCACCGGGTGGCCCGGAAGCCGGGCGCGGAGCTCGAAGGAGGAGCCCTCCGCCGCGCGCTCCGGCTGAGCCAGCGTCAGGTCGATGATCCCCGGAAAGAGGCCCCGCGTGTAGTAGTCGGGATCGGAGTGCGGTCCCAGCGCCACCACCAACCCGCCGCCTTCATGAACGTACCGCTTGAGCCGCGACTCCGCGTCGGCGGAGAGAGAGGCCACGTCGTCGAGCAAGACGACGTCCGCGCGCGTGCGGTTGAGCCCGAGGAGCGCGCCGGGCCCTGTCGTCTCCACGACGAACCCGGAGGTTCCTTTGCCGCCGGGATCGAGCGCTAGTTCCGCGTAGCGCGGCGGCGGCTCGCCGGAGCGCGGCTCGGCGATGCGAAGAACGCGGAGGTGCCGGGGCGCCCCCAGGACGGCGTACCAGCGGTCGTCCGTGGGCAGCGCGTCGACGTCCGATTCGACGATTACAGGGATCTCCGTCCCGGCGACCGCTCCGGTCTCGAGCGGCATCGAGACCCACCGCGTCTCGCCCGCCCGCAGGGCGGCGTCTCCTCCGCCGACCAAGGCGTCTCCACGCCGCACGCGCAAGGCGAGCCGGTCGCTGGGCCCGTCGGCGTCGTTCGCGAGACGGACGCGCATCTCGAGCCCGCGCCCTTCGGGGCCGGGGCGAATGATCGGATCCACCGCAAGGATCGCGTGATTCGGCGTGCGTCCTTCGGTGACGGGGAGAAGAATCACGCGGATCCCGTTCCGGGCGGCCTCCGCGATCTCGTGCCGCGCTTCGGGCGTGACGCCGGCCCGCTGAAGGTCGCTCACGACGTAAAGCTCGCGCTCCTTGAGGGCGCTCCGCTGGAGCGCCAGCCGGAGCGGGCGGAGCGACCCTTCGAGCCGCGCCGGGAGCGGCTGCGCCTCGATCCCCTGGAGCGTGCGCTTCAACCGCACGCGGTCGCGCGCGCGCCCCGTCTCCGCCTCGCCGGGGCGAGTGGCGCGGGCCAGGTACAGCTCGTCCCCCGCCCGCGCCGCGTCCACGATCGCGAGGGCGCGCGCGATCGCGCCCTCCACCCGCGGCCTCGCGTGGTCGTCCAGCGCCGCCATGCTCTCCGAGTCGTCGAGCAGGATCCCGACCGCGGCCGCCGCATGCGTCACCGCGCCGCGCGGGGTGACGGTGGGCCGGGCGAAGGCGAGCACGAAGATGAGAAGCGCCAGGGTGCGCAGGATCAGCAGCAGAATCTCGCGGAGGCGGAGCCGCCGGATCTCGCGGGGCTCCAGCGCGCGCAGGAACTGTGTCGTGGGAAATGGAATCTCGGGGATGCGACGCCGGCTGAGCAGATGGATGAGGATCGGGAGCGCCGCGGCGGGAAGCGCCCACAGAAATGCCGGGTTCAGAAAGGAGAGCGTCGGCACCGTCAGCAGCCGGTCACAGGAGCCGCGCGCGCTTCGAGAGATACTCGAGCAGCGCGCGGTCGTACGGCTGATCCGTGGTCAGCGGGACGTAGTCGGCCCGCTTCTCGACGCAGAACTGCCGCATCCGCTCGCGCCATTCACGGACCCGCTCGCGATAGTCGCCGCGCAGCTCCTGGGGCCTCGTGGTGATCCGCTCGCCGCTCTCCAGATCCACGTAGACCGCCTCGCGTTCGAAATCGAACGAGACCTCGAGCGGGTCGAGGATGTGGAAGACCAGCACCTCGTGCTTCCTGTGCCGGAAATGGTGGATGGCCTGGGCGATCCGATCCGGATCGTCGAGGAGGTCGGACAGGATCACGACCAGCCCGCGACGCGTGAGCCGCTCGGCCAGGGAATGGAGCGACGCGGCGAAGTCGGTGCCGCCGCCGGGAGTCAGGCGCTCGAGGAGGAGAAGAAGCGGGCGGAGATGCCCCATGGTGGACCGCGCCGGAATCTGCTCGCCGCGGCCCGACGCGAAGGCGAACATTCCCACGGCGTCGTTCTGGGTCAGCATGAGATAGGCGAGCGCCGCGGCCAGCTGGCGCGCGTAGTCGAGCTTGGTGAGCCCGCGCGAGCCGTAGCCCATGCTCGCGCTGGTGTCGATGAGGAGGGAGGAACGGAGATTCGTCTCCTCCTCGTATTGCTTCAGGTACTTCCGGTCGGATTTGGCGAGGACTTTCCAGTCCAGGTGCCGCAGAGGGTCGCCGGGCATGTACTGGCGGTGCTCGGCGAACTCCACGCTGAATCCGTGGTACGGGCTACGGTGCAAGCCGGTCAAGAACCCCTCCACCACGAGCCGCGCCTTCAGGTCGAGGCGGGCGAGCTTCGACACGAAGTGCGGATCGAGAAGGCGCGTGCGCTCCTGGCTCACGGATCGGCCGGGCTAGGCGCGCTTGCCGTCGACGCTCGGCGTGGCTTCGAGGAGCTTGGTGATGATGTCGAGGCTCGAGATGCCGTCCGCTTCGGCGGTGAAGTTGGGAATGATCCGGTGGCGGAGCACGGCGGACGCGACCGCCTTCACGTCGTCGGCGCTGGGCGTGGGACGCCCGGCCAGCGCGGCTCGCGCCTTCGCGCCCAGGACCAGATACTGCGCGGCCCGGGGACCCGCGCCCCACGACACCCAGTCGCGGATGAACGGCGCGGCGCCGTCGCCGGGACGGGACGCGCGCGCCAGGCGGACGGCGTACGCCACCACGTGCTCGGAGACGGGAATGCGTCGCACCAGGCGCTGCAGCTCGAGGATTCGCTCCACCGAGAGCACCTTGCTCGGATGGGCCTCGTAGGCGCTGGTCGTGTTCGCGACGATCTGCTGCTCCTCGGCGTCGCTCGGATATCCCACCGAGATGTGGAACATGAACCGGTCGAGCTGCGCTTCGGGCAGCGG
>DATGVG010000137.1:0-14734 GCA_035300625.1 Candidatus Limnocylindrales bacterium | reverse complement strand
GGGCGCGACCCGGCCGGGTGGGCGCGGCGCTTTTCGGCGCAGAGCGGGGCGATCGTGTGCCTCAAGTCGACGCCGATGCTGACGGCCGTGCCGGGGGAGCCCCTGATCCTGAACGCGAGCGGAAACCCGGGGATGGCCACCGCCGGTGCCGGCGATGCGCTCGCGGGCGTCATCGCCGGGCTCCTCGCGCAGGGGATGGAGCCGGGAGAGGCCGCGGCGGTGGGATGCTTCGTTCACGGGCTGGCGGGGGACGTGGCCGCGCGGCGGAACGGGATGCGGGGGATGATCGCGACCGACATCGTGGCGGCGATTCCGGCGGCGCTCATGGCGCTGGAGAGCGGGGCGATCGATGAGCCCTAAGGGCGGCGGCGGGCCCGGGGGAACCGGGGGCGGGCGTCCGGAGGACCCGAAGGGGCCGCGCCGTGGGATCGGGGCGGGCGGCGCCCGCTCGGCCGCGTCGCGGCTCCGCGCGGTGCGGATTGCGCTGGCGCACGACCTGGTGCGGGCGGGGCGCATCCTGGACCGGCGGGGGATGATCGCGGCCGACCAGGGGGACCTGAGCGCGCGGCTCGGCGGCGAGCGCGTGCTGATCACCCGGCGCGGGCGCCGGAAGGGGGACCTGACGCCGCGCGATTTCGTGGAGATGGGGGTCATCGAGCCGCGCGACTCGCCGGTCCGGGGCGCCGCCTCGCCCGAATACCGCATGCACCTGGCCGCCTACGCGGTCCGGCGCGACGTCGAGGCCATCGTGCACGCGCACCCGGTCAGCCTGACCGCGTACGCCATGCGCGGCCACGCGCCCGACTTCTCGCGCGTCGACGAGGCCCGGACGTCGCTGGGCCGCGTGGGCTTCGTCGCCTACCACCCGTCCGGGACCGAGGAGCTGGCGGAAGCGGTCGCGCTGGTGCTGGGGCCGGTGGCGGGCGCGCCGCCTCTGAGCGTGCTCGTGCTCCAGAATCACGGTGCCTTGGCGGTGGGGTCGAACGTGGAGGAGGCGGTCTGCCGCCTGGAGATCGCGGAACACCTGGCGGCGTCGCTGCTCCTGGCGGAGCGCGGCGGCCGCTGAGCGAGGGCCCTGGAGCGCGTCGGCGTCGGCGCGCTACTCCCCGATGATCTTGATCAGCACCCGCTTGGCCCGGCGTCCGTCGAACTCCCCGTAGAAAATCCGCTCCCACGGGCCGAAATCCAGCCCGCCCTTCGTGATCGCCACCACCACCTCGCGCCCCATCACCTGGCGCTTCAGGTGCGCGTCGGCGTTGTCCTCGCCCGTCCGGTTGTGCGCGTAGCGCTTCGGGCTCGCGTCGAACGGCGCCAGCCCCTCCAGCCACTTCTTGTAGTCCCCGTGAAGCCCGCTCTCGTCGTCGTTGATGAACACGCTGGCCGTGATGTGCATGGAGTTCACCAGGCAGAGCCCCTCGGCCACGCCGCTCTCCCGCACCGCCGCCTCCACCTCGGAAGTGATGTTCACGAAGTCCATGCGGGCGGGCACGTTCATCGTCAGAGCTTTCCGGAACGTTTTCATGCGCGCATTCTACCCGATCTGGAACCCGATTGACGCCGCGGCCCGTGCTCGGCTATGGTTCCGCATGCCGCACGATTTACCTCCGGCCTCACACCAACATTCCGATTTGAAATCGGTGTTCCACTTCATCCTGCTCACCGTCGACAACACCGGCGGTGACGCGGTGAAACAGGCGCAGCGCCCCGACGGCCCCCACGGGGAGAAGGAGGAAATGGAATGGAAGGATTGAAGACGGCGAAGGACGTGGTGAAGTTCTGCGAAGAGCGCGACGTGGAGATGATCCACCTCTGGTTCGTGGACATCCTGGGGCAGCTGAAGAGCGTCGCGATCACGCTGCGCGAGCTGGCGACCGCCATGGAAGAAGGAGTGGGGGTCGACGGGTCGTCGGTCGAGGGATTCGCGCGCATCTACGAAAGCGACCTGGTCGCCATGCCCGATCCCGCCACGTTCCAGCTCCTCCCGTGGAAAGTGAACGACGAGCACGCGGGGCGGATGATCTGCGACATCCTGAACCCGGACGGGTCGCCCTACCCGGGCGACACTCGGTTCGTGCTGAAGCGCGCCCTCAAGAAACTGGACAAGGATGGATACACCTTCTATGTCGGCCCCGAGCTCGAGTACTTCTATTTCGCGAGCCTGAAAGACCGCACCCTGCTCGACGCCGCTGGCTACTTCGACCAGGTGCCCGACGATCTCGGAACCGAGCTTCGCTCGAAGACGGTCGAGGCGCTCCAGGCGATGGAGATCTCGGTCGAGGCCTCGCACCACGAGGTGGCGCACAGCCAGCACGAGATCGACCTTCGCTACACGGACGCGCTCAAGATGGCGGACCAGACGATCACCTACCGCTACGTGGTGAAGCAGATCGCGCGGCAGAACGGCTGCTACGCCACGTTCATGCCCAAGCCCGTGTACGGCCAGAACGGAAGCGGGATGCACGTGCACCAGTCGCTCTTCAAGGGCGGGAAGAACGTGTTCTTCGATGCCAAGGACAAGCACCACCTGTCCAAGAACGGCCGGGCGTATCTGGCCGGAATCCTCCAGCACATGCGCGAGATCGCGGCGGTCACCAACCAGTGGGTGAACTCGTACAAGCGGCTGGTGCCCGGGTTCGAGGCGCCGGTGTACATCGCCTGGGGCCAGAGGAACCGCTCGGCCCTGGTGCGGGTACCCATGTACAAGCCCGGCAAGGAGAAAGCGACCCGGGTCGAGCTGCGCTGCCCGGATCCCGCCTGCAACCCCTACCTCGCCTTCTCCGTGATGCTGGCCGCGGGGTTGAAGGGGATGGACTCGGAGCTGGTGCTTCGGCCGCCGGTCGAGGAGGACATCTACGAGATGGACGCCGTGGAGCGGAAGAAGCACGGCATCGAAAGCCTCCCCGGGAGCCTGATCGAGGCGGTCGAGCTGACCGAGAAATCGCGCCTGGTGAAGGACGCCCTGGGCGAGCACGTCTTCCAGAAATTCGTCGAGAACAAGCGGATCGAGTGGGACAATTACCGGACGTGGGTCACCGACTACGAGCTCAATGAATACTATCCAATCCTGTGATAGCGCCCGCGCCGCGGGCGTGACGCGCACCCGGACGGCGGCCGCGCGCGCCCTCCGGGGCGTGGCGCGGGTTGCCTTGGCCTGCGCCCTCGCCGCCATGGCCGCATCGTGCAGTCGCGGAGGGAACCAGGGGCAGGGCGGGCCGACGGTTTCGGCCGGCCACGGCGAAGTCGGCTCCCAGGCTCCTTCCTTCACCCTTCCCGATATGGACGGAAAGCCGGTCGCATCGTCCAGCCTGAAGGGGAAAGTCGTGATCCTGGACTTCTGGGCCACGTGGTGCGGGCCGTGCCGCCAGGAGGTGCCGGACCTGGTCCGGCTCCAGTCCAAGTATCGCGGCCAGGGACTCGAGATCGTGGGACTTGCCCTGGACGCGGGAGGCGCCAAGGATGTGCGCCCCTTCATGGACGAGCACGACGTGAACTACACGATGCTGCTGGGGAACGAGGACGTGGCCAGGGCCTACGACCACGTCCAGATGATCCCGACCACGTTCGTGATCGACCGGAGCGGGAAAATCGTGCGGCGGTTCATCGGCGTCACGGCCCCGGAGGTTTTCGAGGAGACCATCCGGCCGCTGTTGGCCGCGGGCTGATCGCGGGATTCCCGGCATGTTCGAAACGCAACTTCCCGCGGCGCCCGGCCTGATCGCGGTCTTTCTCGCCGGCGTCGTCTCCTTCGTCTCCCCGTGCGTGCTCCCCCTGGTTCCGTCCTACGTCACGTTCATCACCGGGGTCTCGTTCGACGAGTTGACCGCGGGGCGTCAGACCGCGCGAGTGCGCCGCCTGACGATCATCCACTCGCTTGCGTTCATCCTGGGCTTCTCGCTCGTCTTCATCGCGCTCGGCGCCACCGCCACGGCCACCGGGCAGTTCCTCCGCGAGCACCAGGACACGCTCCGTCGCGCGGGGGGCGTCCTGATCATCCTTTTCGGCGTCTACCTGACCGGCATCCTTCCGATCCCCGCCCTGTCGCGCGAGCGAAAGTTCCAGCTCACGCAGAAGCCGCTGGGGATCCTGGGCTCGGTCCTGGTCGGCGTGACGTTCGCGGCGGGATGGACGCCCTGCATCGGGCCGATCCTCGCGTCCATTCTCCTCTACGCCAGCACGGCCAAGACGGTGGGGACTGGCGTGATCCTCCTCGCGGTCTATTCGCTGGGACTGGGCGTACCGTTTTTTCTCGCGTCCCTGGGCCTGAATTCGTTCCTGGCTGCATCGAGCCGCCTCCGCCGTTCACTCCGCACGATCGAGGTGGTCTCGGGAGTCATCCTCATTGCATTCGGCATCGCCCTCGTCACCAACCTCTTCAGCTACTTCGTATCCTTCCTGTCGCGCTTCCTCCCCGCGCTGGGATAGCCCTCCGAAGCTAAACATTTCCCCTGCGGGCACCGATGCTCCCATCACATGGCGCCCCAGAGCCGACTTACCACACGCACGACGCATGTCGCCGCCGTCCCGTCCGGCCTCCCCGGCGCCCTCGCGCTTCTCGAGGGCGTGAACGAGGTCGCACGCTCGCTGGTCCCGTTACATGAGGACTCGGTCGCGCTCCACCAGGTCGCGGAAGGCACGCGGCGGCTCCTCCGCCCGGACGGCATCGCGATCCTGACCCGCGAGCGGCCCGGCGAATGCCTCTTCCGCTACGCCGACGGGTCCTTGGCCGAGTGGTCGGGCTTCGTTCTCTCGGGATCGAGCGCCGAGCTGATGGAGGCGCTCTTCCTGCTCGACTCCGTCACCCTCTTCCACCGGAAACAGCGCTCCCCGTGGTCGCGCGAGTTCCTTTACTCCGAGAACATGACCTGGGGCGCCATCGCGCCGATCCAGGCGCACGGGCAGAACCTGGGCGCGGTCCTCCTGAACCACTCCGCGCCGCTCCGCTTCCGCGCGGAGCAGACGGCGGGGCTGCAGATGCTGGCCACGCTTGCGGGGGTCGCGATTCTCGAAGACCGCCATCGCGTCCAGCTCGAGGACCTGTTCATGAGCGTGATCGTCTCCCTGACGATGGCGATCGAGGCGAAGGATCCGTACACCGAGGGACACTCGGTGCGCGTCGCGGCCTATTCCGAGGCGATCGGAAAGCAGCTGGGTCTTCCGCCGGCCAAGCTGGACATGATCCACCGCTCCTGCCTGGTGCACGACATCGGGAAGATCGCGGTGGACGAGACGATCCTGGGAAAGCGCGAGGCCCTGGACCTGAGCGAACGGGAGAAGATGGACATGCACCCCCTGATCGGCGAGAGCATCCTGCGCCCCATCGCGCTCCTCCATCCGCTCCTCCCCGGCGTGCGGAGCCACCACGAGCACTTCGACGGGACGGGTTACCCGGACAATCTCAAGGGCGAAGAAATCCCGATCGAGGCGCGGATCATGGCGGTGGCCGACGCGTTCGACGCCATGACGTCGAACCGCCCCTACCGTCGCGCCCTGCCCGAAGAGAACGCGCTGGCCGAGCTGAAGCAGAACGCCGGGACTCACTTCGATCCCCGCGTGGTGGGCGCGTTCGAGGAAATCTACCCAGCGGTGAAACGCACGCTAGAGCACATGCGGCCGCGGATCGTGGCGCGCGAGAAGGCCCCACAGCCCATCGTGGATCCGGAGAAGGACGCCGAGCGCATCGGGTGAGGTAGCGCTCCCCGCTCGTCATACGACACACACATTCCACCGCCACCACCGCAAACCACCCACGGGTCAGAGGATGGTATTCTCCCGCGTATCGTCATGGCTAAAGGGGAGCGGGAAAATCAATTCGTGGGGCGATTGGAGCCGCGCGAGCGCAGCGAGCAAAGGCGACGTTTCACAGAGCCCCACGAATTGATTTTCTCGCTCCCCCACGGAAGGCGTTAAGCGCCCGGCAGCGCCTTCCGCAGTCGCACGCGAGTGCCGTGATCCGGCCGCACGTCGAATGTGACCTCGTCCATGAGCGAGCGCATGAGGAAAAGCCCGCGGCCATGCGGCGAGAGTAGCGCCGAGGGGTCCGTCGGATCGGCCACCAGCTTCGGATCGAACCCCTCCCCGAAATCCTCCACCTGGACCTCGAGCCCACCGTTCCGCACCTGGAAATCGAACGTGACCGCCTTGTTCTCCGCGAACACGTTCCCGTGCTGGATCGCGTTGGTTCCCGCCTCGATGATCGCGACCTGGAGCGCCATGGTCGTCTCGTCGTCCAGGCCGTGCTCGCGCGCCAATCCCTCGATGATGGCGTGAACCACGGCGAGGAGCTCGAGGCGGCTTCCGATGGCGAGGCGAACGTCGGAGTCAGGGTCGGAGTTGCGGGCGCGCCCGGAAAACATCACGTTACTGTAACAAATCCGGGCTCATCGGGTCTTCAGGGCCACGAGGGTGATGTCGTCGGCCTGCTCGGCGCCCCCGGTGAACCGGGAGACGTCCGCGGCCACGGCCCGGATGATCTGATCGGCGGTGTAGTCGCGCGGCAGGCACCCGGCGAACGCCTGGAGCCGCTCCTCGCCGTAGTCCTCGCCGTCCATGTTCCGGGCGTCGGTGATGCCGTCCGTGTAGAGAAGGAGCGAGTCGCCCGGCTCGAGCTGGGCGGACCCCTGCTCGTAGAGGTGCTCGGGCGCGATGCCCAGCGGTAACCCACCCTCTTCCAGATAGCGCCACCCTCCGGCCGCCGGCAGCACGATGGGGTAGTTGTGGCCCGCGTTGGCGAAGTGGAACGTGGGCCCCTTGCCGCCCACCCGCGCGAGAAAGCAGGTCGCGAATCGATCCTCGGGCGTGGCGTCGTAGACCAGCCGGTTCAAGCGCCCCATCAGCTCGCCCATGGGCTTCTTGTCCTGCGCCTGCGTGCGGACCGACGCCTGCACCATGGACGCGAGAAGAGCCGCAGGGACTCCCTTGCCCGCCACGTCGGCGATGACCACCAGGTATTCGCCCCCGCCCACGTCCACCAGGTCGTAATAGTCCCCGCCCACCTCCCGCGTCTGCACGTTGAGCGCGGCCAGGTCCAGGTGGTGGGTCTGCGGGAGGCTCTGGGGCAAAAACTGCTGCTGGATGCGGCGCGCCACCGCCAGCTCTTCCTCCAGGATCGTCTTGGCCAGGCTCTCCCGGTAGAGAAAGCCGTTCTTGATCGCGATGCTCGACTGGTTGGCCAGGGTCTGGAGGAGGGCGCTCTCCTCGGCGGTATAGCGGTTTTCGGTGATCTTCCGGCCCAGCGCGATCAGGCCCAACAGCTCGCCCGCGTGGCGGAGCGGGAAAAGGAGATAGGGCTCGGTGCGGAGGATCGGCTCGACGTCGTCCCGCACGCCGCACTCCACCGCGCGCGGCGTCACCTGCTCGAGGCGGAGGAGCACCACACCGTCCAGCAGGGCCGCGAGCGCATGGCGGGGGACGCCCGCGATTCCCCCCAGATCCACGCCTCCGCCGAACCCGCGCGCGATGGCCGCGCCCCGCTCTGGAGCGATGAGGAGCACGGTGGTGCGCGCCGGCACGCTCTCCCGCAGCGTGTTGAGGATCTTCTCCGCCAGCGTATCCAACTCGAGCACCGTGAGCACCTCGCCGCTCATCCTGCGTAAGAGCGTCCGATAATCGCCGCGGTCCCGCAGGAAGTAGCGGTCCAGGGCGTCGTCCAGCCACGAGAAGATCGGCTGGAACAGCACCAGCGCCAAGAGGAGCATCGCCGTCTTGAACACGGTCGTGTCGTAGCCGGGGGCCGTGACCAGGAGCGCGTCGACCTGCCGGATGATGGTGACGTAGACCCCGATCAAGAACCCCGAGGTCACCGCGTACAGGATCGACTTCCGCGCGATCAGGTTCGCGTCCAGGAAGCGGTGGCGGACGATGGAATAGGCGATCGAGCCCGAGCCCAGGAGAAGGGCCGCCACGATCAAGGTCGAGCGCGTGACGGGGGGCCAGGCCATGTTGAGGAGCGTCGGGATCGGCACCGCCACCGCGTAGAAGCCGGCACAGGAGGCGAGCCCGATGAAGATGGTCCGGACCTGGGCGCGGATCAGCGTGTTGGTCGTGCGCCGGAAGCTCAGCCACAAGAGGGTGATCGCCGCCGCGATGTAGACCAGGTTCACCAGGGAGAAGAGGATCTGGTGGAACCGGAACATCAGCTCGATCGGGATCCGCCCGTACGTGAGGAGTTTCGCTCCCGGCAGGCTCCGCGCCAGCATCGAGGACAGGCGGCCCCACAGCGCCCCCTGGGACTGGAGCACCATGAAGACCAGGTGCGTCACGTGCGGCGCGAAGATCCACGCCGCGGCGAAGGGGACGCGTCGGATCAGGCGGTTCTCGGTGGGGAAGACGCACGCGAAGTAGAGAAGCGACGGGAAGAACAGCTCCCAGAGATAGTTGAACGAGCGGAGCAGGTCGTTCGCCCCGGCGCGCGCGCCGGAGATGGACTCGCCGACGAAGCCGATCGCTCCCAGCACCGAGCCCAGGCCCGCGAAGAAGAGCATGAGCGCCGTGGCGCGGTTCAGCCGCTCGCGCGGCGCCTCGCGCAGGATCACGAAGCCCAGGAGGAAGACGAGCCCCGCGACGAGGAGGTAGATGGTGCCGATGGTTCCGTTGGACATGGACTCCTGCTACGGGCTAGCGGACTGGCTCCGGTTCATCGGGCAAGAGCGTCCCGGGCACGACGAGGAGCGGACGCCCCAGCCGGTCCAGCACCGACTGGAGCGAGCGCGCCTCCAGCGGAAACCCCGGCGCCGGCGCCTCCAGCAGCGTGGGGACGGCGGTGCCGACGGGAAGCGGCAAGAACCCCGGGAGCCGGAGCAGCGGGCGCTTCGGGTATTCCACGATCCGGACCCGACTCTTCGGCTTCATTCCGGCGAGGCGCTTCGCCTCATCGATCGTGTCGTCCAAGGTCCCCATCCGGTCCGCCAATCCCAGGCGGATCGCCGCGGCGCCGTCGTAGACGTGTCCCTGGGCCAGCTCCCGCACCCGGGCCGTCTGTAGGCCCCGCGCCGCGGCCACCTTGTCGGTGAAGTCGGTATAGGTGGCGTCGAAGGCTCGCTCGATAAGACGCTTCTCGGCGGGGTCCAGGTTTCGTTCGGGCAGGGTCGCCCCCAGGAACGGGACTCGGAGGCCGCCCAGGAGATCCGCGCTCTTCCCCTCCTGCACGCGGTCGGAGGTCAGCCCCGTCTTCTTCCCGAAGCCCTGGTTCCAGGCCCAGCCGCCGATCACGCCGATCGAGCCGGTGAGGGTGAAGGGCGACGTGATGATGGGCTGCCCGTCCATGCTGATCCAGTAGCCGCCGCTCCCCGCGACCCGCCCCTGGCTGACCAGCGCGGGCTTCTTCGCCTCGCGGAGCTTCCGCGTCTCCCCCGCGACCACGTCCGACGCGAGCGGGTCGCCGCCGGGGGAGTCGACGCGGAGCACGACCGCCTTCACGCGCCGGCTCTTCCGGAAGCCGCGCATCGCTTCCGACGATGTGCGCGCGCGGATCCCCGTGTCCATGGCGCAGTCGCCGATCAAGTAGACGAGCGCGATTTCGGGATCGGGTCCCCACTCCTCCCGCGGCATCCAGCGTCGCTCGCGGAGTGCGCCGTACCCCACGGGCTTCTTCGCCGCGGCGGCGCCGCCGATCTCCTTCTTGTCGAGGTCGTCCCAGCGCCCCAGCGCGTCGACCCAGTGGAGCTGCAGGAGGCGCGACGCGGGCACGAACGGCTCTTCGTTCACCACGCGGTCGAACTCGGCGCGCGTGGCGCGGCCGCTCTCGACGAACGCACGCGCCAGCTCGTCGTAGGCGGCCTTCACGATGGCGCCGTACTGCTCGCGGTCCGCCTCGGACATGCGGTCGCGCGAGAACGTCTCCATCGCCGACTTGTACTTGTAGTAGCGCCACTCCTCGAATCCGATCCCCAGCTTCTCGAGCAGGTTCCGGAGATAGGTGCGCGAGCCCTGCACGCCGGGAAGGAGCAGGAATCCGCTCGGGTCCATCACGACGCGGTCGGCGACCGAGGCGAGATAGACCGTTCGCGCGTCCAGATTCTCGCAAACGATCGTGACGCGCTTTCCCGCGCGCTTCAGGCGAAGGAGCTTCTCGCGGATCTCCCACGCCATGGAGAGGTTTCCCTCGAAACCCGAGAGCCGCACAGCGACGCCGCCCACCGTCGGGTCGTCGATCGCGAACTGGAGCCGCTCGGTCACGTCGCGGAGCGGGAGCGCCCCCTGGTCGAAATAGCGGTAGGACTGGTAGACCATCTGCCCGTGCAGATCGAGCGCCATCGTGCGACGCCCGCGGTTCACGACGCCGTCGAGGTCGAAGCCGCGCTCGGGGGAGCTGAGCCGGGCGGCGTAGCGAGTCTCCACGCGGTCGCCGCCCTGATAGCGGGGCGTGGCGCGAAAGGCGCCGCGGCCGATCCCCACGCCCAGGGTGATCTGCAAATGATCGCCGCGCTCCCAGCGCGCGGCCGCGAGCACCCCCGGGATCGGCCGGACCGCGACCCCGCCGCCCAGCGCCCCGTCGTCCCAGCGCTCTCCCCGCCGGAGGGCGTAGTCGCCGAAGAGGAGGAGCCGCGGGTCGGAGAAGGGACGGAGCCCCACGTCCGTCATGCCCTGCGTGTCTTCGTCGTCCAGCGCGATCTGGCAGGAGCTTCCGTACGAGAGCCACCGCGTCGGGCGCCGGATGCTCCCGAGCGAGACGAAGGTAGATCGGTCGAAGGCGGTCTTCCCGGGGCCCGAAAATCCCAGGGCGAGCCCGGTGGAGCGCTCCTCGGATCCGAATCCCAGGCCTACCTGGTAGTCGGTGACGTGATGGCGCCGGCGTTGCCCCGGCGGCGCGGCGGGGTCGGGCCGCGCTTGCTCGCGGCGCATCGAGAACCCAAGCCCGCCACCCGCGGCGAATCCCCAGATATCCCGCCCCGAGCGCAGGCTGGAGTCGTCCCAGTAGCCCGACAGCTCGGGCCGCGAAAGCTGCCCCCACTGGGCCGGGTTCACCAGCGCGGCGAGCGCGCCGTCGTCGGTCGAGGGGGACGTCGCGATCAGGTCCGACGTCGCGCTATAAGGGGGGAGCCCGGCGCGGCACACGCCGACACCCGCGCCGCACGTCAGAGCCAGAAGGAACGCCGCACCGCGGCTCACCCGCGCCGCCGCCGCCCCGAATCGCGTCATGGCTTTTTCTCCGTGCTCCGCGGCACGCTCAGATCTTCCAGCACGCGCTCGGCAGGGGTCTTTCGGGGGAGCGACTTTCGCTGCTTCCGCACCGCGTACCACGAGCTGGCCGCGAAGAGAACCAGCACCACCGCGATCGCGATCGCGCGCGGGATCTCGAACTGGATCCAGTGCATGGCGTGCGCGTACTCCACCAAGAGCTTCAGGCCCACCCACGCCACGATCACGTAAGCCCCATCCACGACCGCGGGGTAGCGGCGCACCAGGCCCAATAGCTTCCCGATCAGGACCCTCATGGCGAGAATTCCCAAGAGCCCGCCCGTGATGACCACCCACAGTTTCCGCGACATGCCCACCGCGACCAGGATCGAGTCGGTCGCGAAGACCAGGTCGGTCAGCTCCACGCGGACCACGGTGCTCCAGAACACCGTGAGTCCGAGCATCGCGGTCGCCGCCTTCACCTTCCCGCCTGATTCCCGGTGGGTGAAGTGTTTGACCGGGAGGTAGATCAGGTAGAGGCCGCCGATCAGCTTCACCCACGCCCAGGAGATCAGGTGGATCGCGAACACCGTGGCGATGATCCGGAAAATGAACGCGCCCACGATTCCGTAGCGGAGCGCGCGGGTCTGCTGGGACTTGGGAAGGGGGAGCACCAGGACCGCCAGGACAAGCGCGTTGTCGGCGCTCAGCGCCGCTTCCAGGACGACGAGGAGGCCGATCGTTAGGAAGTCGGCGGCTTCGATGCCGTGCATGAGAGAACGAATCTACCCCAAAACGGGGCGGTTGGTCAGCGGCGGGGAAGGGCGCCCGGTTCTTCTTCCGGGGCCTTTGCGGCGGGGAGGTACATCCGCTCCGCGTACTCCTTCATCATGCGCCTGGCCGAAAACGCCGGCGTGACCGTCTGCATCGCGCGCCGGACGACGCGGAGCCAGCCGTGCGGCACCCCCTCGGGGTCCCGGTCGTAGTACAGCGGCACGATCGTCTCCTCCAGCACGCGGTAGAGCGACTCTGCGTCCCGCGCGTTCTCTGCGTCGGCGTCCGATGCCTCCGCCCCCTCGTCCGAGCCGGGCGGAGGACCGAACGCCCACCCGTTCCCGCCGTCGTAGCCCTCGGCCCACCACCCGTCCAGGATGCTCGCGCTGGGCACGCCGTTCAGGCCCGCCTTCATGCCGCTGGTCCCGCTCGCCTCCAGTGGAGGCCGCGGCGTGTTCAGCCACATGTCCACGCCCTGCACCAGCCAGTGCGCCGAGTGCATGTCGTAGTCCTCGAGGAACGCGATCCGTCCCGCGGTCTCCGGGTCGCGCGCCGCGCGGTAGACCGCCTGGAGAAGGTCCTTCCCGTGCTCGTCCGCGGGGTGCGCCTTTCCGGCGAAGATGATCTGCACGGGCCGTCGCTGGTCGGTCAACAGACGCTTCAGCCGGGCGTGATCGCGCAGGATCAGGTCGGCGCGCTTGTAGGTGGCGAAGCGCCGCGCGAAGCCGATCGTGAACGCGTCGCGGTCCAGGAGCGACCCGAACGCCACTGTTTGCCCGGGATCGACGCGATCCACGGACCACCGCCGGCGGACCCGGTCGCGCAGGTACTGGAGGAGCGCTCCCTTGAGCGTCTTTCGCGTGCGCCACAGTTCGTCGTCGGGCAGGGCCTCGGCGGCGGTCTCCCAGAGCTTGGGATCGTCGTGCCGGGCCATCCAGTCCTGCCCCAGCCGGCGGCGATGGAGGCGGCTGGTCTCCTGGGCGGTCCAGGTGGGAACGTGCACGCCGTTCGTGATGGAGGTGATCGGGATTTCCGACTCGGGTTTTCCCGGCCAGAGCGACGCCCACATCCGGCGCGAGACTTCTCCGTGGCGCCGGCTCACCGCATTCACCCGTCCGGCGAGCCGCATCGAGAGCACCGTCATGTTGAACGCGCCCTCGTACTCCGCGAGCGCGAGGAGCCGGGGGCGGAGGGACTGTATTGGCGCTCCGAACCCCTCGACCTTGGAGAGTTGGGAATCCACCATCGAGACCGGGAAAGCGTCGTGGCCCGCGGCCACCGGCGTGTGCGTGGTGAAGATCGAGGCGGCGCGGACCTCCGCGACCGCTTCCTCGAAGCTCCGACCCGCCGCGATCGCCTCGCGTGTCCGCTCCAGCATCATGAAGCCGGTATGGCCCTCGTTTGCGTGCCAGACGAGTGGGTTTTTCCCCAGCGCGCGCAGGACCCGCACGCCTCCCACGCCCAGCACAATTTCCTGGAGGAGGCGAACGTTGTGGTCGCCGCCGTAGAGCCGTGCCGTGAGTTCGCGGTCCCACGGGGCGTTCTCATCGAGGTCGGTGTCGAGAAGGTAGAGTTCGGTCCGCCCGGCGTCCACCCGCCACGCCTCGAGCAGGACGGTCCGGTCGGGCAGGGAGAGCGGGATCGTCAGGTGTTTTCCGTCGGGGGCGAGCACGCGCTGGACCGGAACCTTGTCGCGGTCGATCTGCTCGTAGAACTCCTCCTGGCGTCCTTCGGCGTTCACGCGCTGACGAAAGTATCCCTGCGGGTACATGAAGCCGATCCCAACCATCGGAATGCCCAGGTCGCTCGCCTCCTTGGCGATGTCCCCCGCGAGCACGCCCAACCCGCCCGCGTAGAAGGGGAGCGAGTTGTGCACGCCGTATTCCGCGGAGAAGAAGCCGACCAGCCCCTCGCTCAGCTCCGGGTGATTCTGGGCGCACCACGAAGGGCGCCCAGCCAGGGCCAGGTCAAGCGCCGCGAGGACCTGGTCGTAGAGCCGAGCGGTCTCGGGGTCCGCGGCGGCCTGGGCGAGCCGCTCTGATGTGATCTCGTGCAGGAGGCGGACGGGGTTGTGCCGCACCTCGCGCCAGAGGGGCGCGTCGATTTTCCGGAATAGCTCGCGCGCCTCCGGATTCCAGCTCCACCAGAGGTTCTGGGCCAGATCGGAAAGGCGGCCGAGCCGCGATGGAATCTGCGGCAGCGGCGTCACGCGGTCCGGCGTCCGCGTCGTGGGCTCATTCTCGAAGGCGTCTCGTCACAGTGAACTCCCCCTTGTAGACTATCGCGATGCTCCCGTCGACGGGTTTTCCGAGACAATGACCCGCCGCGCGGCGGGGCTGATCCTTCATCCCACGTCGCTCCCCGGTCCCGGGGCTATCGGCGACCTGGGCCCCGAGGTGGACCGGTTTCTGGATTGGGCCGCGGCCGCGGGCCAGACGATCTGGCAGGTGCTGCCGCTGGGCCCGACCGGGCCCGGAAACTCGCCCTATTCGGGCGTCTCCATGCGGGCCGGAAATCCGCTGCTGATCCACGCGTCGCCCGGGCACGCGCCTCAGCAGTATGCCATTGATGGGCGGTCGCGTGACAACTCGGTGGCGAGGCGCGTGGACTTTTCCGCGGCCGCCCACGAGAAGGAGGCGCTCCTGCGCGCGTGGTGGGAGCGATTCCCCGAGAGCGCGGCGATGCTGGCCGAAGTGGAGGCGTTTCGCCACGATCCGCGCCAGGCGGAGTGGTTGGAGGATTGGGCGCTATTCGCGTCGCTCCGAGGGGCACGCGGCGGAGCGGCCTGGACCGAATGGGAGCGCCCACTCCGCCGTCGCGAGCCGGCCGCGCTAGATCGGGCGCG
>DATGVG010000136.1:0-11923 GCA_035300625.1 Candidatus Limnocylindrales bacterium | reverse complement strand
GGGGCGGCCTTCAAGTCGGTGAGCGTGGAGGGAGAGAGGTCGGCCGAGCCACCGACCAGGGAGGGCACCGCCGCCGCCGCGGCCTGCAGCACCTTCCCCGACCAGGCGCGGGTGGCCAGCGATTCTTTTCCGTCCACGGCGTGGACCAGGCGCTCCACCAGGTCGGCGGGCAGCTCCCGTTTCCAGTAGCGATCCCACGACGACGCCTCATCGGGGTATTCGCGCCGCGCCTCCAGGTAGCGCGCTTCCCACTCCGCGCGCTCCTTCCGCTTCGACTCCGCCTCCTCGTGGAAAAACACCCGCACTTCGGGAGGGACCAGGAACGGCGGATCGACCGGCCAGCCGGCCGCCTCCTTGGCGCGCCGCAGCTCGTCCTGGCCCAGCGGCTCGCCGTGGACCTTCTCGGTGCCCTGCTTCGTGGGAGCGCCCTTTCCGATGATCGTCCGCGCCAGGATCAGCGCCGGACGCTCGGTTTGCCCCACCGCTTCGCCCAGGGCGCCTTCCACGGCGCGCCGGTCGTTGCCGTCCACATGCCGTGTCCACCATCCGTACGCCTCGAAGCGGCGAGCGACGTCCTCGATGAAGGCGAGCTCCGTGGGGCCCTCGATGGAAATGTGATTGTCGTCGTAGAGGTAGACCAGATTGCCCAGCCTCCAGTAGCCCGCTAGAGACGCGGCTTCCGAGGAGACTCCCTCCATCAGGTCGCCGTCGCTCACGATTCCGTAGACCCGATGGTCCAGGAGCGAGCCCAGCTTCGGGAATCGGGCGCGCATCATCTTTTGCGCGAGCGCCATCCCCACGCCGTTCCCGAACCCTTGCCCTAAGGGTCCGGTGGTCGCCTCGACGCCAGGGGTGTGCCCGGCCTCGGGATGCCCCGGCGTGCGCGAGCCCCACTGCCGGAAGCGCTGGAGCTCCTCCATGGGAAGATCGAACTCGTACAGGTGAAGGAGCGAGTAAAGGAGCATCGAGGCGTGCCCCGCGGAGAGAACGAACCGGTCGCGCCCGATCCAGTGCGGATCGCCGGGGTCGAAGCGGAGAAAGCGGGACCAGAGGACGAACGCCATGTCGGCGGCGCCCATCGGCGTGCCGGGGTGGCCCGACTTCGCCTTCTCCACCGCGTCCGCGGACAGGAATTTGATGGTGTTCACGCACTGCTGTTCGAGATCGACGGTCGTGGCCGGCATGGTTCCCTCGGTGCCTGTCGACGCGGCGCGCCGGGGTTCGCTCGTCGTCCCGGCGCCAGCCTCGGTGTATCATAACTCCAGTTCCCTGTGCATCCCTCTATGGATGGAGAGACAGATGAACGTGAATCGAACGACGTCGTTTCCGGTGCGGGTTCTCGCGGCCCTTCTCCTCCTGGCCCCGACCTTGGATGTCGGAGGGTGCGCCACCAACCCGGTCACCGGGAGGAAGCAGATATCGCTCGTGTCGGAGGGGAAAGAGCTGCAGATGGGGGCCGAGGCCGACCCTGCCGTCATCTCCGAGTACGGGCTGTACGATGACCCCGACTTGCAGCGGTACGTGGACGGGATCGGCCAGAGACTGGGCAAGGTGTCCCATCTCCCAAGCCTGACCTGGCACTTCCGCGTGCTCGACTCGCCGGTGGTGAACGCGTTCGCCATTCCGGGGGGATACATCTACATCACGCGCGGCATCGTTGCCTACATGGACTCCGACGCCCAGCTGGCCGGCGTCCTGGGGCACGAGATCGGGCACGTCACCGCCCGGCACAGCGCCCAGCAGATCACGCGACAGGAGATCGCAGGACTCGGCGTTCTCGCGGGAGCGGTCTTCGTCTCCGCGTTCCGCCCCTACAGCGGCATCGCGCAGGAGGGGCTGGGGCTCCTCTTCCTCAAGTACAGCCGCGACAACGAAACCCAGGCGGACGAGCTGGGCGTGGGCTACGCGACCAAGGCCGACTATGACCCGCGCGTGATCCCTTCCACGTACGCGACGCTGAAGCGCATCGGGGAGCGCACGGGTTCCTCGCTGCCCGGCTTCCTCTCCACCCATCCGGATCCGGGCGATCGCGAGGTCCGGACGACGCAGCTCTCGAACGCGGCGGCGTCCAGCGCGCACCGGCCGCTCAACATCGACGGCGCCGGCTACCGGCAACACGTCGGCGGGGTCGTCTTTGGAGACGACCCGAGGGCTGGATATTTCATCGCCAACAGGTTTTATCACCCACAGCTCAAGTTTCAGATGATCTTTCCGCAGGGATGGGAGACGGCCAACCAGCCGTCGCAGGTCGTCGCCGCCAACACGTCGGCCGGCTCGATGCAGCTGACGCTGGTGAAGAGCGACGACGCTTCCCTCTCTCCCGCCGACTACGTCGCTTCCCTCCAGAAGAAGGGGGAGATCCTCCAGGCGAGTGGACGGAGCGAGAACTTCCGCGATTATCCCGCGTGGGTCGGAGCGGTGCAGGCGAAGACAGGCCAGGGGCAGCAGGATTTCGTGGCGGGATGGGTCCGGACCCGTCCGGGCGAATTCCTCCAGGTGATTGGGCAGCCCAAGTCGCAGTCGGCGTCGGACCAGATTCTCTCGTCCATCCGGAGCATCGCGGCTCTGACCGATCCGGCCCGGATCAACGTCACTCCGGACCGCGTGGAGTTCCACCCGGCCCCGCGCACGGCCCCGTTCTCCGAGATCTGGGCGGCCATCGGCGGGAGCGCGCTCGGCCTCGAGGACGGCGCGATCCTGAATTCCACGCGCCCGGGGACGGTGATCGCGAGCGGGACCCCGATCAAGACTGTGAAAAAGGGGACCCGCCCGACGTCCTGACCCGCGGGCGGCGGGAGAGCCGCTAGTGGTGGCGGAAGAAGCCCCACCCCAGGGCGGCGCTCACCGCCAGCGCGACGTCCTTAGGGATCCGCCCGAACAGAACCACCGTGAGGAACTGCGGCCATCCCACGCCGGCGATTCCGGCCATGAAGCAGAGCGCGTCCGCCGGAGAGAACGGGAAGAGGAAGAGCGGGATCAGGGCGAGCCACCGCTTGCCGCGGATCATCGCCTCCGCCTGCTCCAGCGCGTCCCGTCCGATCCACCTCTCGGCGAATCGGCGTCCCGCCCCCCTGCCGATCCAGAACGCCACGGTGGATCCGATCACGGTGCCGATGGCGGTGAGTACCGAGCCCCACAAAGCGCCGTAGAGCACTCCGGCGATCAGCGGCACGAAGACGCCGGGAATGGGAGCCGCGATGATCTGGCCCGCCTGCACGGCCAGGACCACGACCGGCCCCCACGCGCCCGCGTGCCGCACCCACTGCTCCATGCGCTCCTGGGACACGTGCGGGCGGAGAAGGTAGCCGAGAACGCCGATCACCGCCCCGATTCCCAGAAAGAGAATCATGGCGCGCAGGAGCGGCCGCTTCGACTGGGATGTTGCGGGCGTCGCCATGGCGGCCGACTCTACGGGAGCGGGAGGCGTCCACAAACTCCAAAAGCGACGGACGTTTCCATCGCGGCCGCGGTCGTCTATTCTTGGTCTCTCTCGCGGTGGACGGAAGCGGACGAGGCCCGATGGAGGAGCCGATGACCGACCCCTTCAAAGCACGCTCCACGCTCGGCGTGGGCGGTCGCACCTACAGCATCTATCGCCTCGACGCGCTGGACCGCGCGGGGCTTCCCGTCGCCCGGCTCCCCTACTCCATGAAGATCCTGCTCGAAAATCTGCTCCGCCGCGTGGACGGACGGGTGGTCCGGGCCGAGGACGTGGAGGCAGTCGCGCGATGGAATCCCGCGGCCGAGCCGGATCGCGAGATCGCGTTCGCGCCGGCGCGGGTCCTCTTGCAAGACTTCACCGGGGTTCCCGCCGTGGTCGACCTGGCGGCGATGCGCGACGCCATGGCGGACCTGGGCGGCGATCCTTCGAAGATCAACCCGCTCCAGCCCGCCGAGCTCGTGATCGACCACTCGGTCCAGGTGGACGAATACGGCTCGGCGACCGCCCTGGCCATGAACTCGAAGAAGGAGTTCGAGCGGAACCGCGAGCGCTACCTGTTCCTCCGGTGGGGCCAGCGCGCGTTCCAGAATTTCCGCGTCGTCCCGCCCGCGACCGGAATCGTCCATCAGGTCAACCTCGAGTACCTGGCGCGCGTCATCTTCGCCTCCCAAGGGGACGGCGCCGAGGCCTACCCCGACACGCTGATCGGCACCGACTCCCACACCACCATGATCAACGGGCTGGGGGTACTGGGCTGGGGCGTCGGCGGGATCGAGGCGGAGGCCGCCATGCTGGGCCAGCCCGTCTCCATGCTGGTGCCGCAGGTCGTGGGCTTCCGTCTCTCGGGCGCCCTCCCGGAGGGCGCCACGGCGACCGACCTGGTCCTGACCGTCACCGAGATGCTCCGAAAGCGCGGCGTCGTCGGCAAGTTCGTCGAATTCTACGGGCCCGGGCTCCAGGGATTGCCGGTTGCCGACCGGGCGACCATCTCGAACATGTCGCCCGAGTACGGGGCCACCTGCGGCATGTTCCCCATCGACGCGGAGACGCTCCGCTACCTGCGCTTCACCGGACGCGCCGAGGAGCACGTCCGCGTGATCGAGGCCTACGCGAAGGAGCAGGGGCTGTTCCACGACGCGCGCTCGCCGGAGGCCGTCTACTCCGACTCGCTGTCCCTGGACCTCGGAAAGGTGGAGCCGAGCCTGGCGGGTCCCAGGCGTCCGCAAGACCGGCTCTCCCTCGCGGCCGTGAAAGGCAATTTCTCGGAGGCGCTCGGGTCCATGAAGGGCTCCCCGCCCAAGACCCCGCCGGTGAACTCCGGTCGGTGGGAGGCGGAGGGCGGGAGCGGGACGGAGGCCACCCTGGCGCCGCCCGCGCACCACGTGTCCCTGTCGGGCGAGAGCTTCCACCTGACCGACGGCGCGGTGGTGATCGCCGCGATCACGTCGTGCACCAACACCTCCAATCCATCCGTCATGGTGGGCGCGGGTCTTCTCGCGAAGCGCGCCGTGGAACGGGGCATGAAGACCCGGCCGTGGGTGAAGACCAGCCTGGCGCCCGGCTCGAAGGCGGTCACCGAATACCTGAAGCGCGCGGGCCTCACCCAATACCTCGAGGCCCTGGGGTTCTACACCGTGGGCTACGGCTGTACCACGTGCATCGGGAACAGCGGGCCCTTGCCCGAGCCCATCTCCGCCGCGATCGAGCGCGACGGCCTGGTGGTCGCGGCGGTGCTGAGCGGGAACCGGAACTTCGAGGGGCGGATCCACCCCGAGGTTCGGGCGAATTACCTCGCCTCGCCCCCCCTGGTCGTCGCCTACGCCCTGGCCGGCCGGGTCGACGTGGATCTGACGTCCGAGCCCGTGGGAAAGGACTCAAGCGGCGCCGCCGTGATGCTCCGGGATCTCTGGCCGTCGCAGATGGAGATCGACGAGACGATCCGCGGGGCGCTTCGCTCCGAGACGTTCCGCGAGACCTACAAGGACGTCTACACGGGAGACGAGATCTGGCGGAACCTGCCCGTTCCCGAGGGGAGCCGTTACGCCTGGGATCCCGCCTCGACGTACGTGAAGCGCCCGCCCTACTTCGACGGCATGACCCACACGCCCGCGCCGGTCACGGACATCCGCGGCGCGCGCGTGCTGGCCTATCTCGGCGACAGCGTCACCACGGACCACATCTCCCCGGCCGGCTCCATCAAGCGCGGCAGCCCGGCGGGCCAGTACCTCGAGAAACACGGCGTCCCGCCGGCGGACTTCAACTCGTACGGCTCGCGGCGCGGCAATCACGAGGTTATGGTGCGCGGGACGTTCGCGAACGTCCGGATCCGGAACCGGCTGGTCCCCGGCGTCGAGGGAGGCGTCACGGCGCACCAGCCGAGCGGCGAGCAAATGCCCATCTTCGACGCGGCCATGCGCTACGAGCGGGAGGAGACGCCCACGATCGTGATCGCCGGAAAGGAGTACGGCTCTGGATCGTCGCGCGACTGGGCGGCGAAGGGGCCGAAACTCCTCGGCGTGCGCGCCGTCATCGCCGAATCCTACGAGCGGATCCATCGGAGCAATCTGATCGGGATGGGAATCGTGCCCCTCCAGTTCCGCCCCGGCGAGTCGGCGGAGAGCCTGGCGTTGAAGGGCACGGAGTCGTTCGACGTTCTGGGCGTGGGCCCGCTCGCCGCCGATCCCAAGCGCGGCGCCGAGGTCCTCGTGCGCGCCAAGGGCGCCGGACCGGACCGCGAATTCCGAGCGGTCGTGCGGATCGATACGCCGCAGGAGTGGCGCTACTTCGAGCACGGCGGAATCCTCCCCTACGTGCTCCGCCGCCTCTCCGGCGCCGGCGCTTGACGCGCGGGCCGTCCCGCCCGCGCCCAGTCCCAGGTCGGGCAATCGCATGAACCGGCGCCCATGGTGACCCACGAGGTGGAGACAGCGCTCCGGATCGCGATCGCCGCGCTGGGCGGCGCCGCGATCGGAATCGAGCGGCAATGGTCGGGGCACGCCACGGGGCCGCATGCGCGATTCGGCGGCATCCGCACCTTCACACTCCTCGGCGTGCTCGCGGGAATCGCGGGCGTCTGCCTGACCCTCCAGGCGATGCCGGTGGCGGCGGCCCTCGTGGCCGGCGGCGCCGCGATCGTCGCCGGCGCCTACTGGAAGATGGACCGGAAGGACGTCGAGGCGACGACCGAGGTCGCGGCGCTCGTGGTGATCGCGGCCGGCGTCCTGGCGGGTGCGGGCCAGCTGGTTCTGTCCAGCGGCATCATCGCGGTCAGCACGCTCCTCCTCATCGAGAAATCCCGGCTCCACGCCGCGGTCGCGCACTTGGACCGGGCCGAGGTCCAGGCCGCGGCGCAGTTCCTTGTGATGGCAGTGGTGATCCTGCCGCTCTTGCCCGCGGGTCCGTTCGGCCCCCTGGGGGGCATCCATCCCCGTCAGCTGTGGATCCTCGTCCTCTTCTTCTCGGGACTCTCCTTCGTCGGCTTCCTGGCGCGGAGGATCGTCGGCCAGCGCCACGGCTACGTGGTCGCGGGACTCCTGGGCGGCATGGTCTCGTCCACCAGCGTGGCGTTCACCTACGCGCGCGCCAGCCACGACGATCCCCAGTCCGGGCGCCAGCTGGCCTACGGGGTCCTGGCCGCGTGCACCGTGATGTACCTGCGCATCCTGATCGCGACGGGCGTGTTGAACACCGATCTCATGACCGCGCTGCTTCCGTACCTGGGCCCGCCGCTCCTCGTCACCGCGGGCGTGACGGTGTTCGGGCTCAAGCGAGGCGGTGCCGCCCCCGCGAACATTCCGGAGCCCCAGAATCCGCTCCAGCTGAAGCGCGCCCTCCAGATGGCCCTGCTCTTCCAGGCGGTGCTCTTCGCGGTGCACGCGGTGCGGGACGTCTGGGGAGGCGCGGGCCTCCTCGTCTCCGGCGCGATCCTCGGCTTGACCGACATGGACGCGCTCACGATCTCGATGGCGAGGAGCGCCGACGACCCGGTGATGCTCTACCACGCCTCGCAGGCCATCGCCGCCGGCGTCCTGTCGAACACGCTCTTCAAGATGGCGGTCGCGCTGACCCTGGGGCGCGGAGCCGTACGCAAGCTGGTCCCGCTCGGCCTCCTCCTGTCGGCCGCGGCATCCGTGGCCATGCTCCTGATTCTCCGCTAGGGAGCCCGTGCGCGGGCTCATCGCGTTTCTCTCGCGCGTCCCATCCCGCTCGGCGCCGGGCGCTCCGGGCGGCGCGGGCGGGGAGGCGGGCGCACCGCCCGACGCCATTTTCGTTTTCGCCGGAAGCCAGGCCCGGAAGGAGTGCGCCGCCGCGTCGTGGCGGAGCGGCGCCGCCCCGGTGCTCGTCGTCAGCGTGGGGCGGTTCGAATGGCGGCGATACGCCGGCCTGGGCCTTCCGGGGGACGCGGCGCTTCGGGAGGCCGTCGCCCGCGTACCGCCGCGGGGACGGCTCTTCTTCGTGATCCTCGACGCCGGGAGAGCGGAGATCCGGCCGGTCCGCCTCCGCCCGTTCGGCACGCGGAACGAGGCGCGCGCGCTAGGCTCCCTGGTGCGGGAGCGCGGCTGGCGCGCGATCACGGTGATCTCCTCGGCGTTCCACCTGCGCCGCGTCGCTCTGGTCGTGGGTCGCGCGCTCCGCGGAAGCGGCGTCGCACTCGACTATGCAGCGCTCCCGGCGGAGCGGGACGCGTACGGCCCCGGACGATGGTGGCGCACCCCACATGGAGTCCGGGTCATCGCGAGCGAGGCCGTGAAGCTCGGGGTCTACGCCGCGTTCCTCAGGCGGTGACCGGCGGACGCGCGCCGTGAACGACGGCGGCCGAGCCGAAGAGGCGCTCTTCCACCTCCACGCGCTCGAATCCGACCTCCCGCATGAGGCTCGCGAGACCCTGCTGGCCGGGATAGGCGCGGAGCGACTCCACGATGTGCCAGTAGGTGCCGGGCCGGCCGTGCAGGAAAAGCCCCCACAGCGTGCCCGTGACGAGCAGGTAGCCGAAGAGCACGCGGCGCAGGACCGGATTCGGCGGGATGCCGAAGTCGAGCGCCACGAGAACGCCGCCGGGCTTGAGCGACCGGTGGATCCCCGCGAGCACGGCGCGGAGATCGATCGGATAGCGCAGCCCGTATCCCACCAGCACCGCGTCGAACGTTTCGCGCGTCACCGGCACCGCGTTCAGGTCTCCCACCACGAAGTCGATCCCCGCGGCGCCGGCGGCGCGCGCCTTCTCCCGGCCGCGCGCGAGCATGGAGCGGCTCCGGTCCACGGCCACGATGCGCTCCGGACGGCCGCGCGCGCGCGCGAGCAGCGGGAGTTCCGCGGTGCCGGTCGCGAGGTCGAGGAGGACGCCGTCAGGGCGCGGCGGGGGGAGCCGCGCGATCGCCGCCTCCTTCCACCGCCGGTCCTGGCCGAAGGAGAGCACGCGCGTGAGCAGGTCGTAGCGCGGAGCGATGCGGCGGAAGATGGCGTCCACATACTCGCGGCGCGTCTTAAGCCGCCGCGGCCATTCCCGCGTCATGAGGGGCGCCATGCTACGAGGCCAGCCAGCCGGCCGCGTCGAGGGCCCGGAGCGCGTCCAGCTCCCCCCGGCGGATGAGCTTCGCGGCAATGCGCGGCGAGTACGCCAGCACCCCGCCGGGCAGCGGCGCCTCGGGCTCGACGATGCAGAGCTTGAGCGGCGTCTCGCTCCCCCGCCACGAAACCGGGAGCGCGAGCAATTCTTGCTGGAGGTCGCGCCAGTTCGCCAGGTCCAGGTATCGCCCCCAGACGTCCAGAGGATTCCGGGCCGGAACGGGCGCGGGCGGCTCCCCGCTCGGCGCCACCACGACCACGATCGCGGCGTCGGCATCGTCGTAGATGGCCGCGCGCAGCGGGTGCATGGAGAAGGCGACCGCGTCCACGAAGTCGCGCCCGCCGATCCGCGCCGGCTCGAAGAGGACCGGGATGGCCGACGAGGCGATGGCGGCCTCGAGCACCCCCTTGGCGCTCCCCGCGCAGATGACCTCGCCCAGCGACGCTTCCACGCGCGCGATGAAGCGGGCCGAGGGCTCCGGCCAGTTGACGAAGTGGGCGATCCGGCCGTTGTCCAGCGCCAGCGCGCTCAGGATTACGTGCGTCTGCCCCGGCCAGAGCCGCTTCCGCGCTCCCGCGCCGATCAGTCTCTCCAGCAGATGACGCCGTGCCGCGCTTCCCCAGAGACCGCGCCCGTCGGTATCGGGCATCAGGAAGAAGAGGAAGCTCCGGGCCCACTCACCGGCCCGGCGCGACCGGCCCAAAAGCCAGACGGCCGCCGTGACCGCGAGGAGGGTGGCGCTGAAGCGGTGCGGCCAGGGCCAGGCGAAGAGCCAGGTGATCAGGTGCGCGCACGACCAGAGGAGGAGCACCACCGCGCCCCAGATCCGGAAGCGGCGCTCGGACTCGGGATCACCGAAGCGCGCGAGCCACTTCTCGGCCTCGCGTGAGGAGCGGAGCAGGGCGAAGCCGCCCGCGGCGACCAGGATCCAGGCGAGGATATCGAGGAAGGAGGACGTGGGCCACAGTCCCACCGGCTCGCCGTGCCGGAAGACGGCGAGAAAACTCATCTCGGAGGAGCCGGTCCAGCTCACGACCGCCTGCAGCACCCCGAGCGCCAGGAGCATGCCGCCCGCCGCGCGGAGGGCAATGGTGGTCCACCGGATCCCGATCTCCGCGGGATCCATCTGCCGCCACACCCGCTCGAGCGCGCCCCCGCGAAACCCGTGCGCCACCCACGCCACCGCGTTCAGGGCGCCCGCCGACGCCCCCGAGACGATCGCCGGCTCCAGACCCACGCGCTCGAGGGTGCGAAGCACGCCTGTCTCGTACGCGGCCAGAGCACCTCCACCGGAGAGCACGACGGCGATGCGTTGGAACGGCAGGTCGGGACGAAGCCGGCGCACCATGGCGCTCGATCATACGGGATCATGGCCGCGGGCCGAACGGGATTGCCGACGCGGGCCGGAGCCGTTACGCTCGGCGGCCATGCGCGACCCCCTAGATCTGGACGAAGCGGTCCGCGTTCTGCGCAAGGCCGACCCCAAGCTGGCGATTCTGATCGACCGCGTGGGCGCGCCCGGCTTCAAGGCGACCCGCTCGCAGAGCCCTTTTCTCGCGCTGGCCGAGTCGATCGCCTACCAACAGCTCAACGGGAAGGCTGCCGCGACCATCTTCGGGCGCTTCCGCGCCCTCTATGACGGGCGCGGACCGACCCCCCAGCGAGTGATCGAGACAAGCGCCGAGGCGCTGCGGGCTGCGGGACTCTCGCGCGCGAAGGTCCTCGCGCTCCACGACCTCGCCGCGAAGACTCTGGACGGAACGGTGCCGACCGCGGCGCGCTTCCACAGGCTACCCGACGAGGAGATCATCGAGCGCCTCACCTCCATTCGCGGGATCGGCCGTTGGACGGCGGAGATGTTCCTGATGTTTCGCCTCGGCCGTCCGGACGTGCTCCCCGTCGACGACTACGGCGTGCGGAAGGGCTACGCGATCGCCTATCGCAAGCGCACGCTCCCGTCGCCGGCGGAGCTCACGAAGCGCGGCGAGCGCTGGCGGCCGTACCGCTCGGTCGCGAGCTGGTACCTCTGGCGGGCGGTGGACCTAGGCGGGAAGAAGAATGCCGAAAGGAGCTGAGTTCAACTATTGGCGTTGGATGAGACTCATCGCTCGAGTCGTTGCTATTGGCGTCATTCTTGTTCCCCCCGCGATAGCTATGAATGACACCGATGCCGTCATTACCGACGGCCTGTTCCCCATCATAGTGTCCGGGGCGGGACCCCTGTATCTGGACGCTGTTTCGATTCGAGTGCGCCCCTTCCGAAGTGGAATGCAGAAATCCTTCGAATATGTAGTTCGAAATGCCGGCCGCTCAGACACGTACACATTTGGCTTCGCGTGGGGGGATTCGGCCAAGATAAGCGTGGATGGATCCAATGTTCGCTCTATTTCGCGCGTGGGCCGCCTAGTCGACAATGGTGATCGCGTGCGTATCGATCCCAAGACTCAGGCCGAGATCGATACCTGCAACAGGTACAATGACGGCAATATCTGTGGGCACGAGTGGGTTGAATTCACCGCCAAGATGTCTCCAGGCCAAGTCCGGCGCATCCACATCGTCACGGGGCGCATCTATGGCGGGCGCAGCTCCGCGGAGACGATTCTCGCTGCGCTTAGCCTTTATTCGGAGAAATTCTGGGCGGGAACGACGATCCCCCGCGTTCAGGTCACCCTTCAAACGACCGAGTCGGGCCTGGACGCCCGGCTATTCAAGCCCAGGGGACACTATGCGCGGTATTCGCGGCAGCCCCAGCGTGCCAATGCGCGGGAATTAGGTTGGACGTTCATCGGATACAAACCGGTCAAGAAGCGGTATGGCTACGTTCTCATGCTGGTGCATCCCTTCGCCGTTGACACGAGTGCCATCCGAATTGGACTCACGTCGCCGCCGCAGTCTGTTCCTCACTAGGATCTTCT
>DATGVG010000135.1:0-2725 GCA_035300625.1 Candidatus Limnocylindrales bacterium | reverse complement strand
CTCCCCGTCACGCCCATCTCTTAAACTTTCTCCCGACTCGCAATCAGTCGAGACGTGCAGCGAGAACCGCGCGGCGCCGCGCAGGCCGCGGTCATCATCGGGAGGAATCGGCTCATGGCGCATCGCATCCGCTTCGCATGTCTCATCCTCATCGCCCTTGCGGCAACCGCCCCGCGCTGCTCGTGGGCTGATTCCGGGACGCCACTCCTCTCGTCAGAGGCCGCGACCCGGGCGGCCGCGGTCAGCGCGCCGGAGATGACGGCTCCGGTCTCGGTCGCCTCCGCATCCGACCAGGCGGTCACGATCCAGGCCGACGCGAGCGATCCGGACGCCGGGGACATCCTCACGATCTCCGCGGCCGGTTATCCCGCGAGCCTCGCCTTCTCGCACGTTCCCAGCAAGAGCCCCGCGACGGCGACGTTGAGCGGAACGCTCGGCGCAGGCGACGTCGGCACACACCTCATCGAGTGGGGAGTCTCGGACGGCACCGGCCGCACCGCCTCGGCGACCACCTCACTGTCGGTTTCACAGAATCAGGATCCCGTGCTCGCCGCTCCACAGAACGTGAGCGGGTCGGAGACGATCCACTTCGAGTTCTCGGCCACCGTATCGGACCCCGACGGCGACCCCGTCAACGCTTTGACCGCTTCGGGCCTCCCCGCCGGCGCGTCGTTCATCGTGTCGAGAAGCCCGTTCGTGACGACGGCCACGGCGGCCGACGCGAGACTTATCAACAACGACGTGCTCCCCGCCGCGAACGCGACCTACCGCTTCTCGGAATCCATGAACACCCGCCTCGGGTACAGCGTCACGGTTTCCCGCCCCGAGCTTCGCGAGATGAGCCCGTTCGACATGTACGACTACGAGACCGGCTACTCGGAGGTGGGTAATCCGAAGATCCAGGCGACGACTATCCAGAACTTCGACGCGCGGTGGGAGCTGTATCCGGGGACGCGGGAGCTGTTGTCGGTGAGCGCGTTCCGGAAGGTTCTCTTCCAGCCGATCGAGAGCGTGGTGCTGGGCTCTTCGGGAGGATACATCCTCACGCCCCGAAACGGACGCGACGGACGCGTCCGGGGCGTGGAGCTGGAGGCCCGCCTCGGGGGCTCCCGAATCTGGGACGCCGCCGCGCGCCTCTTGCCTATCGCGGCGAGCCCGAGCGCCCTGGAGCACTGGGCGGTCAGCATGAATTACTCCCGAGTGGCGTCGAGCGTCCGCGTCCAGACGCGGCTCGACGGAAACGGGAATCGCTTTTACCGCGAAGGGCCGCTCCAGGGGCAGTCGTCGTATTCCCTGAATGCCGGTCTCTACTACGGGTCCGGCGGGATGGAAGGGTCGCTTCTGCTCAGCTCTTTCGGGAAGCGGCTCGCGCAGGTGGGCGCGGGCGCGTCCCAGACCAGCCTGCCCGATATCTTCGAACATCCGCCGCTCACCCTGGACCTGACCGCGAGCCGTTCGATCGGGCCGTCGGTCCGCCTGAAGATCTCCGCAGAGAACCTGCTCGACCGCGCCACCGAATACCGGCAGCTCGATCAGGTCACGCGGCGCTACCGCACGGGCCGAACGCTCGCGCTCGCGATGAGCCTCCGTGGGTAGCCGCGGAATGAGACACGTGCGCCCGCCCACTTTCGGCACGGCGATCCTGATCGATTCGATCCTCGTGATCGCCGCGGCACTCGTCGCGTGGGGGTTCCATTCGGGACCGGTCCGGGAGGGCGGCGTGCCCGGGACCCATCCGCGCTCGCCCCGCTCGCCCCTGGAGCGGTCGCCGGGCTACTACGCGCCGGACGATCCGGAGTCGTCGTCGGTGGCCAGGGGACGGCGGTACGCGCCGCGCGTCGCTCTCGAGCTGGCCGGCGGAGCGTCCTCGCTCGGCGACCTGGCCAGGCTCCTCCTGGCGGATGTAGAGGCCCGGGACGAGCGAGCGATGCACGCGCTCCGTGTCACGCGGCACGAGTTCCAGGTGATCTGCTGGCCCGAGTTTCCCCAGAGCCGGCCGATCACCCGCATCACCGCGGATGACGCCTGGGAGTTCTCGCTGCCCACCAGCCTTGCGGGTGCGGGCCGGACGATCGGCCTCTACGGCGGGCGGGATCTCTCGAAGGCCCGCGTGACCGCGGGGCGCATCGAGCGGTATCGCAATTTCACACTGCACCGGGACGTGGTGATCACGGCGTGGGACGCGCAGGCGAAAGAATGGGTGTCGCTGCGATTCGTTCCGAGCGTCGTGGAACGGCACGGTCAGTTCAAAGCGCTCCTGTTCAAAGATTGAATCACACCGATCGAGCGGGCCGACCCGTCCCGCCGACGCGCCCGTCGGAGCCGGACTGCCGAGGCGGCGGTTTCGGCCCGCAACAACTCTCGACGAAGCCTGGAGGGCATTGACGCCATGACTCGATCGATCCTCGCCCCGCTGAGAACCCTCGCCCTCGCCGCGTTCCTCGCCTTCTCCGTCCCGGCCGCCTATGCCGGTGTCCCTGACGTCACGAACTCGTTTTACGTGCCGCAGGTGGGGACAGTGGCAACCCCGACGGAAGGGACGACAGCGACCCGGTTGTTTCGGATGTGTCCGAACAACGATGGCGGGTCGAGCCTTCCGAACAGCGCTCGGGTGAAGGTGGTGGTCCGCGACGTGAACGGGAACGGAATTCCCGGAGTAGCGGCGGCGGACATTTGCGTGTTGTTCAACGGTGGGACGCCGGCGCAGAGCTTCAGCGGCGTGGGC
>DATGVG010000134.1:0-10914 GCA_035300625.1 Candidatus Limnocylindrales bacterium | reverse complement strand
CGGTCCCGGTCCTGATCCTGGCCCTGCGCGATCGCTCGGCGGCGGTGCGCCACGAGGCTGCGTTCGCGCTCGCCCTGGCCGGCGATTCCGCGGCGGCCCCGGCGCTCGCGGCGCGGCTCTCGGCCGAGGTCGACCCGGCAGCTCGAGTCGCGATGATCACGGCGCTCGGCTACGTGGGCGCGCGTCGCGAGGCCCCGGCGCTGGCGAAGGCGCTGGCGTCGCCGCGGCCCGCCGACCGCTGGGCCGCGGCGCTCGCCGCCGGCCGCGCGCGCGACTCCAGCCTGGTCGTCCCGCTCGCGACGGCCGCCAAGGACCCGCATTTCGAGATGCGATGGCGTGTGGCCTACGCGCTCGGGCGGATCGGGGACCGGCGCGCCGGCCCCGCGCTCCGCGCGCTGCTCGGAGACAAGGACGCCATGACCCGGGCCATCGCGGCCCGTTCGCTGGGCGACGTGGGCGACTCCGCGTCGGCGGCGGCGCTCGCGGGCCGGCTGACCGACGCCGCCTGGCGCGTGCGCGTGGACGCAGCCCACGCCCTCGGCGTGCTCAAGGCCGCCGGCGCCGCGGCCAAGCTTCGCCTGCTCCTCCGCGACCCGAATCCCCAGGCGCGATGGGAGGCGGCGCTGGCGCTGGGGGCGCTCCACGACTCGGCCTCCGTCGCGCCGCTCACGGCCGCCCTCGCCGACACGGCGACCGGCGTCCGGCAGGGGGCCGCCATCGCCCTCGTGAAGATCGAGGGGGAGGCGGCCGTGCCGCGAGTCGCTCCATCGCTCGACCTGCTTCCGCCGTTCTTGCGCGCGGGCCTGATCGACGCCCTGGGCGATCTAACGGGCCCCGCCTCGCTGGAGGTCTTGATGGCGCGGCTTCGCGACGCGTCCGACCCCGCGCAAGCGGCCGGCGCGGCCTCGGCGCTCGCGCGGCGCGCCGGCGACCGCCACGCGGCCGTCCCGGCGCTCCGCGGCGCGCTCTCGTCGCGCGACTTCACCGTGGCCGCTTCGGCGGCCGAAGCCCTGGGCTCGCTGGGCGATTCCACCGCGGTTCCCGATCTGTCGCGGCTCCTCGCGCGGCGCGCAAGCCCCGAGGACGCGGACGTCGCCGCCTCCGCGGCCACGGCGCTCGCGGCGCTCAAGACTTCGGCCGCGCTCGAGGCGCTCCGCGGCGCGCGGCGCGACCCCGAGCGGCGGATCCGCGAGACCGCGGCGCTCGCGCTGGGACTCCCGCCCGATTCGGTCGCGGGGGTGCCCGCGCCCGCTCTCCGCGCGGACCCGATTCCAGCCCACCCCGCCTCGCGAGCCACGGTCCACACCGAGCGCGGCACGTTCGTCATGGCGCTCGACGCGAAGGAAGCTCCGCGCACGGTTGCGAACTTCGCGCGGCTCGCGCGCTCGGGCTACTTCAACGGGCTCGCCTTCCATCGCGTCGTCCCCAACTTCGTGATCCAGGACGGAGATCCGCGCGGCGACGGGTGGGGCGGCCCCGGCTACGCGATCCCCTGCGAGTACAACGAGCTGCCCTACAAGACGGGCACCGTGGGGATGGCGCTCTCGGGCAAGGACACGGGGGGGAGCCAGTGGTTCGTCACGCTCTCGCCGCAGCCGCGGCTGGAAGGGCGCTACACCGTCTTCGGCGACGTGGTCTCGGGGATGGAGGTCGTGGAGCGGATCATGCCCGGGGATCGGATCGAGCGAATCGAAGTGAAGTGAGCCCGCGCGCCTCACGCCGGCAGCCGCGCGCCGCGCCCTACGCCAGGGCCAGGATCAGCCGCTCCAGGACGCTCTTCATGGGAATGGCGGCCGTCGCGACCGCAGCGGTCACGTCGCCGTGCGCGAGGCGAGCGGCGCTTCTCCCCGTGGCCCAGTTGGTGACGCAGGAGATGGCGACGGTGGGAATCCCGAGCGACGCGGCGGCGGCGGCCTCCGCCGCCGTGGACATGCACACCACATCCGCACCCATCCGCTCCAGCATCGCGATCTCGGCCGCGGTCTCGTAACAGGGGCCGAGCACCACGCCCAGCACGCCGCGCTCCAGGCGCACTCCCGCGACCACCGCGGCGCGCGCCGCCTTCGCCATCAGCTCCTCGGAATAGCCGGCGCGCGCGGTGAGCCCGCGTGGAGCGGGCGGCGGCGTCACGGGCGCCTCGGCGCCCGCGGGCACCCGGAGCGGCGAGCGCCATTGGAGATTTACCTGATCCTCGACCAGCATCTGCGTGCCCGGGGCCATGCGGGGCGCGATCCCGCCGGCGGCGTTGGTGAGCACCAGCGACTTGATCCCGAGCGCCGCGAAGAGCCGCACCGTCCGCGTCACTTCCTCGGCGGTGTACCCCTCGTAGAGGTGCGAGCGCCCCTGGGCCACGGCCACCGGCCTTCCGGCCCACCGGCCGATCAGGATCCGCCCCGCGTGCCCCGCCACCGTGGGCACCGGCAAGCCGGGAATGTCGGTTGTCGGGAACGCGGCGTCCCAGGCCACGCCGTCCGCGACGGCGCCCAACCCGCTCCCCAGCACCAGGCCGGTGCGCGGCGTGATCGGCGTGCGCTTCCGGATGACGCGGAGCGCTTTGTCCACGTCGAACACGCCCGAATCGCCGGGCTCGGGCGCCGGCGTCCGGGGGCGCGGGAGCGGCATCACGGCGCGGCCGCTTCGGCCGGGTTCACAGCACGTCCGGATCGACGCGCGTGCGGCGCGTTTCCGGCATGCGGAGCGCGCGCCGGGACAGCAAGGTCAGATAGAGGAGCGCCAGGAGAAACGGCGCGGCTTCCAGCGCCACGGCCAGCCCGGTTCCCTCGGCGGCGGGACGCACCGCGCGCAACAGCGCCGGCCCCGCGGCGAGCAGGATCGCGAACGCAAGCGACCACCGCGACGCCACCACGCACGCCAGCGCCAGGTAGGTCGTCCCCGCCGGGGGGCTGGCCCGATGGGCCGTCACCAGCAGAACGGAGGCGGGAAACGCCCACAGCGAACCCAGGACCAGCCCGACCAGGCGATACGCGCCCGCCCGCGTCCCGGGAAGCCGGAGCGAGGGGGCTTCGCCGAAGGCGCGCATGCGGAGTCCGAAGGGCGTCTGCCACAGGACCCACGCGGCCAGCGCGACGACCAGGGGCGCCGACCAGAGAAGGGGATTCATGAGGAGGTTCTCTGAGGGGGTTCCCGCGAGCGCCGACCCGCGCACGATGCCCGGAAGGGGCTCCGCCTGGAGAAGCCGGTACGGCCCCGCGCGCATCATCAGGCCCAGGCCGCAGACGGGGATCAGGCTGAGCGAGAACGACCCCACGGCGGGGTCGGGGCGCAGAAGCTGGAGAAGCGTCCCCGCGATGAGGGCGAAGACGACCGCCCCGCCGGCGGCTGCCAGGAGTGCCAAGGGATAGCTATCCGTCCATTCGTATCCCACGACCAGGCCGATCATGGCGGACGCCGCGCATCCTTCCACACCCAGCCCCGACGCACCGGCGCGCTCCCACGTGACGCAGGCCGCGGCGAACAGGGCGAGCGCCGCCCATTCGAGCGGGAACCGAAGCAGCGGCGTCCAATCCAGGGTCATCGAGTCTCGCTCAGGAGCGAGCGGATCTTTGTCTTCAGTAGGTCGATGGCGACGAAGTTGTACCCGCCTTCGGGCACGATCAGGTCCGCATAGCGTTTCGAGGGCTCGACGAACTGGAGGTGCATGGGCCGCACGCTTGATTCGTACTGCCGGATGATCGAGTCGAGCGTCCGTCCCCGTTCGGTAAGGTCCCGCTTCAAGCGGCGGATGAAGCGGATGTCGGGATCGGCGTCGACGTAGAGCTTGATGTCCATGAGCTGGCGGATCGACGGATCTTCCAGAATCAACAGTCCGTCCAGGACGATCACCCGCCGGCCCGTCACGCGGCGCCCCGAGGAGAGGCGCGTGTGCGTGCGCATGTCGTAGGCCGGCACGTCGGCCGATCCGCCGTTCAGGAGCGCCTCGAGGTGCGTGCGCAACAGCTCGCTGTCGAAGGCGTCGGGGTGATCGAAGTTCCGGTTCTCGCGCTCGCCCAGGGGGATCGCCTGGAGGTCCTTGTAGTACATGTCCTGCTCGAGGAGCAGGACCTCTTCGTTCCCCAGATCCTGGGCGATCGACTGGGCGACGAGCGTCTTTCCGGCCCCCGTCCCTCCGGCGATGCCGATCAGAATGCCGCGGCGGCCCGCCGCCACCTACCGCGTACCCGCGCGGCGCGCGGCGCGCTCGGACTCGATCTCCGCCTCGGTCAGGGCGGCCACGTAGGGGAGGTGGCGGTAGCGTTCCGCGTAGTCGAGCCCGTAGCCGACCACGAAACGGTCCGGCACGGTGAAGCCGACGTAGTCCAGGGGCACATCGCGCTCGCGCCGGCCCGGCTTGTCGAGCAACGTCGCGATCCGGAGCCGGCGCGGACCGCGCTTCAGGAGCGTCTCGCGCAGGAAGGCCAGGGTGTGCCCGCTGTCGACGATGTCCTCGACCAGCACGACGTCGCGGCCGATGATCTCCTTCTCGAGATCCTTGAGCAGCTGGGGGGAGCGGTTGGATTCGGAGGCGAGGCGATAGGAGGAAACGCTCACGAAATCGATCTCGTGAGGGATCGGGATCGCCTTCATCAAATCGGCGACGAACATGACGCAGCCGTTCAGGACGCCGACGAGGAGAGGCGTGGAATCGAGATGATCGAGGGCGATCTCTTTGCCCACCTCGCAGACCCGCCGCTGGATGTCCGCCGCGCTGATCAGTACTTCCATTTCTGGTGGGCCTCCGGAGCGATTTCGGCCGGACTCTATCACCGGCCCCGGGGGGTGTCAAATCACGCACAAGTTCCGCCCGGCGTTGCCGATAATGGCCGGGAGCCCGGGCTGCATCAGGGGATGGAAGGGAGGCCATGAACCCAACGAAGGCGGAGCGGCGCGCGCTGCAACGCCGGCGGCGTGACCGGCGTGCCGAGGGCCGGATGGAGCGTCAGCTCTTCTGGATGCTCTGGGGCGTCGCCATCATGAACTACCTGGACGCGGGCCAGACCGTCTACCTCCTGAACGTGAAGCTGATGATCGAGGCCAACCGCCTCATGGCGTGGCTGCTGGACCACTCTCCCTACGCCTTCTGGCTCTACAAGACGCTCGTCCCCTCCCTCGGCTGCTACCTCTTGTGGCGTTCGCGGAGGCGCGTTCGCTGGATGTACGGGGCGGTGCTCACCGTTTTCGCCGTCTACCTCACCGTCGTGATCCGGAGCTTTCTCTACATGCTGCTGCCGATCGGCCGCCCCGTCTGAACACCGGCCCGCCGGCCAAAAACACCCCGTGCAGTCTCCATTCGCATTCCGCAACCTCCCCCAGCGGCTGCAGCAAGTTGCCACAGTTGGCGCCCCCCCGTCCCGCGGTCCGGCGTCCCACTCGTGACGATACCTCTCCGTTAAGCGACTATGCAGCATCTAGTTAGCCTAGAATAGGGTCCGCCTCCCGAGCGTCCCTGGGCGTGCAATTTCCAATGGCATGCTAGGTGCTACTACGTAGATCTTGGATCTCCCCCCCCTGCCGGGGGGCGGAGAGAAGGAGCGATGAAAATGGGCGGCACGTACGGTGGTTCGTATCTCCGGTTGGCCTTGGATCCGACCGCTCGCGGTCCCGTCGCCCGCGAAGACGTCGGTTATTTCTTCATCAATTCGTTTCTCCTTTCCCGCATCGATTCCGACATGCCCTCCGACCTCGCCGAATACGACGAGGACGTGAACATCTATACGGCCGCGCTTCTGGCCGGCGTCGTCTCGGGGCGCGAGGATCTGCTCCGCGGCGACCTCGTCTCGACCCGCGACGCGGACGTCTTCGCCCGCGTGCAGGACAGCAAGAATCAGCGGCTCCGCTACCAGGTATACAAGGCGAACGCCGACTTCCTGTACGTCTCGCTCGGGGTGTTCACGGAAGCGGTCACGTCCGACTCCGGCACGGTGGAGGAGGACGCGGCGCGGATCGCGGGGCGCGGGAAGTCCTACTACCAGTTCGCCTCGGCGTACGCCGAGCGCCTCTACGGATCGCGCGCCGGCATCGCCGAAGTCATGGACAAGCTGTCGCGCAACTTCGAGGCGTACACGCGCGTCATGTCGTGGATGAGCGGCGAGTACCTGAACCTGGTCCGCCGCATGAGCGAAGGCGAAGTGTTCCACATCGAGCGCGACGCGCAGGTCCGCTTCGAGGACGCGCACAAGTCGCACACGTGGGACGCGCTCCTGGACTCCTATGTGGAATGGCAGAAAACGCACGCCGTCGAAGCGCGTCGCCGGCTGGCGCGCGCCGCCCGCGAGCTGAAGCGCACCGACCCGTCCTTCTCCCTGCGCGCCTTCCGCTCCAAGTGGGGCCCGCCCCGCCGCGGATAAGCCTCCCCCGTTTGACAGGCTGGTAGCGGTCCAGTAGGTTGGACCGTCTCATGTCTTCCCGCATTCGCATCGGTCTCCTGGGCTGCGGCGTCGTCGGAACGGGCCTCATGCGCCTCCTGGACGCGCGCTCGCGCTCGATCGAGGAAGCGGTGGGGGCGCCCGTCCGCGTGACGCGCCTCGCCGTGCGCGATCCCGGCCGCCGCCGCGACCTGAACCTGGGCGGCGTGGCCGTCACGTCCGATCCCGCGGCCGTCGCCGAGGCCGACGACATCGATGTGCTGGTCGAGCTGATGGGCGGCGTGGACGCGGCCCACGCGCCCGTTCTGCGCGCACTCTGCCGCGGCATCCCCGTCGTCACCGCGAACAAGCTGCTCCTCTCGATCCACGGCGCCGAGCTGGAGGCCGCCGCGGCCGCGTCGGGGGCGCCGCTCCGCTTCGAGGCCGCCGTCGCGGGCGCGATCCCGGTGCTCCAGGCCCTGGACCACGGGTTGAAGACCGAGCGCTTCACGCTCCTCGTGGGCATCCTGAACGGCACCACCAACTACATCCTCTCGACCATGGAGCGAGAGGGGCGCGATTTCGAGGAGGCGCTCACGGCCGCGCGCGACCTGGGATTCGCGGAGGCCGATCCCACGCTCGACCTCTCCGGGGCCGATACCGCGCAGAAGCTGACGATCCTGGCGCGCCGCGCCTTCGGGGCCGCCGTGCCGCACGATTCGATCCCCACCGAGGGGATCCTGGGGATCGAGCTGGAGGACCTTCGCCAGGCGGACCGCTTCGGCTACATCGCGAAGCTCCTCGGCATCGGCATCCGCTCGCCGGAGGGACTGGACCTGCGCGTGCATCCGGCGTTCATCCCGAAGCGCTACCTGCTGGCCGCGGTGCGCGACGAGTTCAACGGCGTCTACCTCCGCGGCGAAGCGGCGGGCAACATGCTGCTCTACGGAAAAGGCGCAGGCGCCATGCCCACCGCGCAAGCGGTGCTGGGCGACGTGATCGCGGCAGCGCGGGAGATCCGCCTGCGCACCGCCGGCCAGGCGCGGAGCGCCGACGCCGGCGCGGCGGCGGGAGCGGGGAGGAACGCGGAGGGGGCCTTCGCAGGAACTGCTCTGCCGAGCAGAGCAGTTCCGAGAACAGCCCCCGGAGCGTTGCCTCCCGCGCCCGCCGCCCCGCCCGACGACGACCGGTTGCCCCTGGACGACGTGCGCACGAAGTACTACCTGCGCCTGATGGTCGAGGACCAGCCCGGCGTGCTAGCGCAGATCGCGCACCGCCTGGGCGCCTCGCGTGTGAGCGTGGCCCAGGTCCACCAGGCGCAGTCCGTGCGCGGGCAGGCCTCGATTACGATGCTGACCCACGAGGCGCGGGACAAGGACGTCCGCGATGCCGTCGCCGCGATCGCGGCGCTTCCGGCCGTGATCAAGGGGCCGCGCGCCATCCGGATCTTCGACCTGTGACCCCGGCTCACTCCCCCGGCCCGGTCCCCGCCGCGGCGCGACCGCCCTGGCGGGGCGTCCTCCGCGAATTCCGGGAGATCCTGCCTCCGGTGCCCGACGAGTCGGTGGTCACCCTCCTCGAGGGGAACACCCCGCTCGTGCCCATCCAGCGTCTCGCCGCGCGGATTTCCCCGAGGCTCGAGTTGTACGTGAAGATCGAGGGCCAGAACCCGACGGGCTCCTTCAAGGATCGCGGCATGACCGTGGCCGTCTCCCGCGCGGTCGCGGCGGGAGCGCGCGCGGTGCTCTGCGCCTCGACCGGGAACACGTCCGCATCGGCAGCCGCTTACGCCGCGCGGTGCGGGCTCCGCTGCGTCGTGGTCATCCCGTCCGGCCAAATCGCCCTGGGAAAGCTGGCCCAGGCGATGATGTACGGCGCGCGCGTGGTCGCCGTGGAGGGGAACTTCGACAAGGCGCTCGAACTGGTGCGCGCGCTCTCCCAGGAGAAGTCGGTCTCGGTCGTCAACTCGATCAACCCCGACCGGATCGAGGGGCAGAAGACCATCGCCTACGAGATCGTGGACGCGCTGGGGGGCCGCGTCCCGGACGCGCACGCGCTTCCCGTGGGGAACGCGGGGAACATCACGGCCGCCTGGAAGGGGTACGTGGAGCGTGCCCGGCGGGAGGGCGACCCGAAGCCGCGGATGCTCGGCTTCCAGGCCGAGGGCGCGGCGCCGATCGTGCGCGGGCACCGCGTCCCAGAGCCCAAGACGCTCGCGACGGCGATCAAGATCGGAAACCCCGCGTCGTGGGAGGGGGCGAAGAGCGCGCGCGACGAGTCGGGGGGGCTGATCGAGATGGTCACCGACGACGAGATCGTCGCCGCCTACAAGCTGCTGGCCGAGATGGAGGGGATCTTCGTCGAGCCGGCCTCGGCCGCGGGGATCGCGGGGCTCCTGAAGCTGGGGGCCGAGGGGCGCCTGCGCGACACCCGCCTCGTCGTGGCGACCGTGACCGGGCATGGCCTCAAAGACCCCGAGCGGGCGGTCGCCGTTTCCCCTCCGGTCGAGACCGTGCGGGCCGACGCCGGGACGCTCCGGAGGCTCCTCCTCGAGTGATCCGCTGGTCCGCGACCGCCCCCGCCTCCACCTCGAACCTGGGTCCGGGCTTCGACTGCCTGGGACTCGCGCTCCGTCTGGGGCTGACGGTGACGGCCACGCGCATCCCGGAAGGATTCCGGATCGAGCGGCGCGGCGAGGGGAGCGACCTGGCTCTGGATCCGAACCGGGATGCGCTCCTGGCCGCGTACCGGCATCTTTTCCGCGTCGCGCGGAAGCCGGTGCCGACGGTGGCGCTCTCGATCCGCTCGACGATCCCGGTGGCGCGCGGGCTCGGCTCCAGCGCGGCGGCCATCGTGGCCGGGCTCACCCTGGCCAACCACTGGCTCAAGGGGCGCTTTTCCCAGGATGAGATCCTGGACGAGGCGATCCGGATCGAAGGCCATCCCGACAACGTCTCGGCCGCCGTCCTGGGCGGGCTCACGCTTTCCTTTCCCCGCTCGCGGGGAGGAGTGACCGCGCTTTCCCTGCCCCCTCCGCGCGGCGTCAGGGTCACTCTGGTGGTCCCCGAGCTCCGGGTCAGCACTGAGAAGGCGCGGGCGCTCTTGCCGCGCACGGTGCCGCTGGCAGACGCGGCCGCGAACACCGCGCGGGCTCTGGCGCTCCTCTACGCGCTCCAGAATCGCCGCCCGGATCTCTTGGCCGACGCGCTCCACGACGTGTACCATGTTCCCTTCCGCTCGCGCCTCATCCCCTCCTACGCGCGCGTGGCCGAAGCGGGACGGCGCGCGGGCGCGCACGGTGTGACGATCAGCGGCAGCGGGCCGACGCTCCTCGCGCTTCATCCGCCCGGGAAGGGGCGCGCGGTCGGGGCTGCCATGGTGCGCGCGTTCGCCCGGGCGCGCGTTCGCGCGCGCGCGATTCCAGGACGGATCGAGACCCGCGGGGCCGCCGCCCGCACGCTACGGTAAGGAGACCAGCGCACCCGAGTGACCACCCTCGTCCAGAAATACGGCGGCACGTCGGTCGGCTCGCCCGACCGCATCCGGGCCGTCGCGGACCGCATCGTCCAGACGCGCCGCCTGGGCGCGGACCTCGTCGTGGTCGTATCGGCCATGGGGGATTCCACCGATGACCTGATCGGACTGGCGCGCCAGGTCACCACGCGCGTCCATCCCCGTGAGATGGACATGCTCCTCACGGCGGGGGAGCGCATTTCCATGGCCCTCGTCGCGATGGCTGTAAACGACCGCGGGCAGGAAGCGGTCTCATTTACCGGTAGCCAGAGTGGAATCGTGACCGATACATCCCATACGCGCGCGAAGATCCTGGAGGTCAAGGCCGACCGGATCCGCGATGAGCTGAAAAGAGGGCGCGTCGTGATCGTCGCGGGGTTCCAGGGGGTAAGCCGGGAGCGCGAGGTCACCACGCTGGGACGGGGCGGCTCGGACACGACGGCGGTCGCGCTCGCGGCGGCCCTCGACGCCGAGTCGTGCGAGATCTACACCGACGTGGACGGCGTCTACACCGCCGATCCCCGGATCGTGCCCGGGGCCCGGAAGCTCCAGGCCATCTCCTACGACGAGATGCTCGAGCTGGCGTCCCTGGGCGCCAGGGTGCTGCACAACCGTTCGGTCGAGATCGCGCGGCGCTTCGGCGTCCCGATCCACGTCCGCTCCAGTTTCAACGCGAACGAAGGGACGCGCATCACGAAGGGAGCCCTCATGGAGCAGGTGGTCATTCGAGGCATCGCCCACGACCCGGACGTCGCCAAGATCGCGCTGTTGGGCGTTCCCGACCGCCCGGGGGTGGCTTCGGACATCTTCAAGGACATCGGCGGACACGGGATCAACGTCCGGATGATTGTCCAGGCGTCGGGCGCCGAGGGGAAGAACGACGTGACCTTTGCGGTCGGGTCGCACGACGCGCAGGTCGTCCTCCCTCTGGTCGAGACGATGCGGAAGAAGCTGGGAGCGCGCGCGTTCCTGTACGACCCGGACGTGGCGATCCTGTCGGTGGTGGGCGAGGGCCTGGCCACTTCCGCCGGCACCGCCGGCCAGGTCTTCGACGCGCTGG
>DATGVG010000133.1:0-7258 GCA_035300625.1 Candidatus Limnocylindrales bacterium | reverse complement strand
ATCTGGCGCAGGACGTCGGCGCTCTCCAGCGAGGGATCGACGACAATCGCGTCGGTTCCCTGGTCGGCGGTCAGCAGGTAGAGATTGTTGTCGAGCGGTCCGACGGGGAAGCGCTCGATGCGCACGGTCAGTCCCGCGTGGCGGTGATCGCCGTGATCCCGAACATCGGCAGGCCCACCATGTCGACGTTGGTGAAGCCCGCGTCGCGCAAGAGTCCGTACAGCTCCGAGCGCGTCAGGCTGCCCGCGTTCTTCGGGCCGTAGCTGGCGACCACGTTCAGGCGGAAGAGGGCCGCTTCGCGCGGCTCGGCCTTGGAATCTTCGAGGAGGAACTCGGTCACGATCAGGGCGCCGCCCGGCCGGAGCGACTGCCGCACCGCACCCAGGATGCCTGGGATCGCCGCGCGGGCGCGGCGAGAGAGGATGTGCGGCAAGAGCACCAGGTCGGCATCGGCGCCCGGGCTGCCTTCGTCCGGATTGCCGGCCTCGAAGCGGACGCGATCCTCGAGCTTGGTCTGCTGGATGAATTCCTCCGCGAGCTGCCGGAACGGAGCGCGGTCGAGGATGGTGGCGGTAAGCTGCGGATAGCGCCGTGCCAGACACAGCGAGCCCGCGCCGCTGTGTCCGCCCATCTCGATCATCCGGGAGTAGCCGCTGAATTCGAGGTCGAGGATCTCGGCCACGCGCATGGTGGTGGCGTAGGCGCCGTTGTGGAAAGCGCGCGCCAGCGCCACTTCGGTCGCGTCCATCTCGGCGGCGGGAACGGGCGACTCGCCCCTCTGGACGGTGTCGCGCAGCGCCTGCCACACGCCGAACAAGGGATCGCGCATGAAGCGCACGAGGTCGACGTAGGAACCGGGGGAGTCCTCGACCAGGAATGCGTTCGACACCTCGGCGTTCCGGTAGCGGTCGCCGTGGCGCTGGAGGAAGCCCAGGGCGCAGTTGGCGTCCAGGAGAGCCTCGAGCGCGCCCGCGTCCACCTTGAGCTCCGTCGCCAGCTCGGCCGCGGACTTGGCGCCGCCGAACAGGGAGGTGAACACGCGGAGATCTACAGCGGTCAAGAGCGCCTGGCTCGCCCAGAACCCCGTGGCAACCTGGAGGATCGGGACCGGGCTGAGCCGCCCGGCCAGCGAGTTCAACGGTCCTGTCGCCCGCCCCATTGGATTCATCGGAGGTACCTCACACCGAGCATCTTATGCCTCCCCGACCGGACGTTCAAGGGAGCACGCCCGCACCGGTCCGGCCCGCCTCTTGGATGCGCAACCCTACAGAAGGTCGCGCGAAGGTTCACCTTCGACCGCCCGCGCTTCATCCAATAGCCGGTCCATCTCGGTGAGCGCGGCGCGGAGCAGAGCCCCCTTCTCTTCATACGGCAGAAAGGCGGATTTAAATCCATTGATCAGGATGTAACGCACGTCGGAGGGCGTCAGCTTGAACGCCGTCACCGCCCGCTCCAGCTCGGCGGTCATGGAGGTCGAGGAGACCAGCCGGTTGTCGGTGTTCACCGTGACCCGGATTCCCGCCTTCAGATAATTTCGGAAGGGATGGGAGGCCATCTTCCGGACGGCGCCCGTCTGCACGTTGGAGGTGAGGCACATCTCGAGTGGGATCCGGTGGTCGCGCACGTAGGCGAACACCTCCCGGTCCTCCTTGAGCCGCGTGCCGTGCCCGATCCGATGGGCGCCGCAATAGCGGAGCGCCTGGTCGATGCTCGCCGCGCCGAACGCCTCGCCGGCGTGGACGGTGACGTTCACGTGGTGCTTCTGCACGCGGTTGAACGCGGGGCGGTGCGCCTTCGCCGGATAATCCTTCTCCGCGCCCGCGAGGTCGAAGCCCACCACGCCGCGCCCCTTGTATGCCACCGCGACTTCGGCGAGGCGCACCGAGAGCCGCGGGCTCAGGTGCCGGATGCCGCAGATGATGGTCCCGGTGCGGATCCCCGTGGCGCGCTCGGCGCGCCGAAGCCCCGTCCGCACGGCCTCGACGGTCTCTTCCATCGAGAGGCGCTTCCGCGTGTGGAGGGCCGGGCAGTAGCGCACCTCCATGTAGCGGACGTTTTCCTTGTGCGCGTCCTCGGCCAGCTCGAACGCCACGCGCTCGAGCGAGGCGCGGTCTTGGAGGACCCGGAGGGTCCAGTCGAACGCCTTCAGATATTCGGGAAGGCTGACGCCGGACGCGAGCCGTGAGAACGCCAGGACCAGCTCGGGGAGCGACGCGAACGGAAGCTCGGCGCCCTGCTCCGCCGCCAGCTCGAGCAGGGTGGAGGGGCGAAGCGAGCCGTCGAGGTGGACGTGGAGGTCGGTCTTGGGAAGCGCGCGGAGGAGCGAGATGCGCCGCGCGCGGTCACCCCACGGCGACGTTCGCCGACGCGCTCGGGAGCGGCGCACCCAGGTCCCCCAGGGCCGTATACGAGAGGCCCGCGAAGGCCGGAACGGTGCGGGCGATGCGATCGAAGATCAGCTCGGCGGACGGATCGGTCTCCGGGAGCACGCCGAGGGCGGCGCCCAGATCTTGCAGAATTCGCCACTCCTCCCGCGTGTCGCCGCGCAGGGTGAAGACCTTGCGCGAGCGCTGCACCCGGCCCTGCGAATTGATGAAGGTGCCGTCCTTCTCGAAGGAGGAGACTCCCGGAAGGACCCAGTGGGCCCGCTCGGTCATGGGCGACGTGGCGTAGTCGACGACGATCACGGTCGCGGCGCGGTCGAGCGCGCGCCCCACGACGGTGGGATCGCCGAACTCCTCCGGCGGCCCGCCGCGCAGGAACAGGAGCGTGCGGATCCGCCCCTCGGCGGCCGCGGCGATGATGTCGGCCACGGAACGGCCGCCGCGCCCCGAGGTGCCCGCGAGGAGGCGGGCGCCGCGCGTGTTCGGGTTCTTGTCCCCTTCGATGGTGAACTTGGGATAGACCACGGGCGGCTGCGGCCGCGCCGGGAAATCGAGATTCGAGAGCCCCAGTCCGTCCCGGAAGATCCGGCCGGTCAGGAACTGCTCCTCGTTCGTCAGCTCGGCCGAGGCGATCACGCCCACCGAGTCCGGGCCGTGGCGCGCGATCGTCTCCCGGATCCCGGACGCGATCTCGGTGATCGCATCCGTCCACGATGCCGTCCGCCCGGCGCCGTTCACCCGGCGCAGGGGCTCTACGATCCGGACCACGTCGTGCACGTTGTGGAACTGGCCGCGCCCGCGGTCGCAGATCCACCACTGATTCACGTCCATGTTCTCGCGCGCGGTGACGCGAAGGACCTTGTTCCGCCGCGGATGGAAGCCGACGATCGTGTTGCACCCCTTGGAGCAGAGGGTGCAGACCGATTTCACGTTGGTCAGCTCCCACGGGCGGGCCTCGAAGCGGAAGTCCTTGCTGGTCAGAGCCCCCACCGGGCAGATGTCGGCGATGTTTCCGGCCAGCTCGTTCTCGATCATCCGCCCGCCGACCGTTCCGATGTAGGTCTCTTCTCCGCGCGAGAGCACCGCGATCTCGTCTTTCCCGGCGACGTCCGCGCAGAGATTGACGCAGCGCATGCAGAGGATGCAGCGGTTCTTGTCCAGGATCAGCTTCCCGCCCACGTCCTCCTGGGGCCACGTGTTCTTCCGGAAGGCAAAGCGCGTGTGCGCGGCGCCCATGGCGATTGTGTAGTCCTGGAGCGTGCATTCGCCGCCCTTGTCGCACATGGGGCAGTCGAGCGGGTGGTGGATGAGAAGGAACTCCATGACCGCCGCGCGGGCCTCGCGCACCGCGGCCGAGCGCGTGATGACGCTCATCCCCTCTTCGGCGCCGGTGGCGCAGCCGGCGACCAGCTTCGGGCGCCCCTCGATCTCGCACAGGCAGATGCGGCAGACCCCCACGACCGGGAGCCCGGGGTGGTAGCAGAATTGGGGCATGAATACGCCCGCCTTCTTCCCCGCCTCGACGAGGTTCAATCCCTTCTCGACCGTCACCTCGCGGCCGTCCACCTTGATCTTCACGGTCGCCATGTCGCGCCCCTCAATGGAGCGAGCCGCCCTCCAGCGGGCACCGCTTCTCGCGGATGTGCTGGAGGAACTCGTCCTTGAACTTTTTCACGAAGCCCCGGGCGGGCCACGCCGCGGCGTCTCCCAGGGCGCAGATGGTGTTGCCCTCGATGTTGTCGGTGACGGAGAGGAGAATCCCCAGATCCCTCTCGGTCCCCTCGCCCGTCTCGATCTTCCAGAGGAGCCGCTGCAGCCAGCCCGTTCCCTCGCGGCAGGGGGTGCACTGGCCGCACGACTCGTGCGTGAAGAAGCGGGCCGTGATCCACGCCGCGCGCACCATGCAGACCGTGTCGTCCATGACGACCGGGGTCCCGGTGCCGAAGAGCGAGCCCGCGCGCGTCAGAGAGTCGAAGTCCATGGGGATGTCGATCTCCTCCCCGCGCAGGACCGGACAGGAGGCGCCGCCTGGGATCACCGCCTTGACCGGGCGCCCGCCGGGAACGCCGCCGCCGTATTCCTCGATCAGCACGCGGAGCGGGGTCCCCATCGGCGCCTCGTAGACGCCGGGCTTCACCACGTGGCCCGACATTCCGTACAGCTTGGGCCCGGTGTTCCGCTCGGGCCCGATCCCCGCGAACCACTCCCACCCGCGCCGGACGATGTGCGGCACGCAGGCAAGGGTCTCCACGTTGTTGACCACGGTGGGGCACCCGAAGAGGCCCTTGATCGCCGGAAAGGGGGGCTTCAAGCGCGGCCATCCGCGCTTCCCCTCCAGCGACTCGATCATGCCCGTCTCCTCGCCGCAGATGTAGGCGCCGGCGCCCACGTACATCGTGATCTCGCAGTCGAAGCCGGAACCCAGGATGTTCCGCCCGACCAGTCCGGCGGCGCGCGCCTCCTCGATGGCGCGGCTCAAGATCTCGGCCTCGGCGGCGAACTCGCCGCGGATGTAGATGTAGGCGCGGCTCGCCCCGATCGCGTACGAGCCGATCAGCGTCCCCTCGAGGAGCTGATGCGGATCCTTCTGGCAGATCAGCCGGTCCTTGAACGCGCCCGGCTCGCTCTCGTCGGCGTTCACGCACATGTATTTCTGCTTGTCGGCCGCCTTGGGGACGAAGCCCCACTTGGTCCCCGTCGGAAAGCCCGCTCCCCCGCGCCCGCGCAGCCCCGAGCGCTTCACCATGTCGATGACCTCGTCAGGCGACTTCGAGAGCGCGATGCGCAGCGCCTCGTAGCCGTCGTGCTTCCGATAGACCTCCAGCGTGTGCGAATCGCGGAGGCCGACGGTGCGCGTGAGAACCGGCTCGGACGTGGCGGTGGTCATGGCGTCAGCGGTCCACTTCGCCCAGCACGATGTCGATGGTGCCGATGCAGGCGACGACGTCCGCCACCATCCGGCCGATGCACATCTGCTCGAGCGCCTGGAGGTGAATGAACGAGGGGGGCCGCACGCGGACGCGGTAGGGCTTGGGCCCGCCGTCGGCCACCACGTAGAAGCCCAATTCCCCCTTCGGGCTCTCGACGGAGAAGTAGGCGTCTCCCGGCCCGACCCGGAACCCCTCGGACATGATCTTGAAGTGGTAGATCAGCTCTTCCATCCCCAGCTTGACGTCGCTCCGGTCGGCCGGGAAGAGATACTGGTTCGGGGCGCGCACCGGTCCCGGCCTCAGGCGGTCCAGCCCCTGCTGGATCAGTCCCAGAGACTGCTTCATCTCCTCGATGCGGCAGAGGTAGCGGTCGTAGACGTCGCCGTTCCTGCCGGTCGGCACCTCGAACTCGTACGCCTCGTAGCCCAGGTAGGGCATCGCCTTCCGCACGTCGAAGGAGACGCCGCTTCCCCGGAGCGTGGGGCCCGTGCAGCCCAGGTCCACCGCGTCGCCCGCCGAGAGCGTGCCGACGCCGATGGTCCGCTTCATCCAGATCCGGTTCTTCGTCAGGAGGTTCTGGTACTCGCGCAGCGCCACCGGGAATTCCGTCAGGAACTTCCGCACGGCCGGCGCGAATTCGTCGGGCACGTCCTGGAAGAAACCCCCGACCCGGAAATAGGACGGCGTCATCCGGGAGCCCGCGATCATGTCGTTCAGGTCCAGGAGCTTTTCTCGCTCGCGGAAGCAGTAGAGGAAAACGCTCATGGCCCCGAGATCCAGCGCGTGCGTGCCCAGCCAGACCAGGTGCGAGGAGATCCGCATCACCTCGAGGAGGATGATGCGGAGGGTCTTGGCGCGGTCGGGCACGTCCACGCCCAGGATCTTCTCCACCGCGCCGACGTACGCCATGTTGTTCCCCAGCGGGGACATGTAGTCCATGCGGTCGGTGACCGTGATGGATTTGGTGTACGTCTTCGACTCCATGATCTTTTCCATGCCCGTGTGCAGATAGCCCATCACCGGCTTCAGGCTGACGACCGTCTCGCCGTCCAGCTCGATCACCAGGCGCAGCACGCCGTGGGTGGACGGGTGCTGCGGCCCCATGTTGATGGTGATGGTCTTGAATTCGGGTGCGGTCTCGGTCGCGGGCATTCGGGTCAGGCGTCCGGCGCCTCGGAGATCATCGCGGGGTCGGTCTCGCCTTTCAGCTTGGAGCGGTCGATCTTTTCCTGGAGCTTCATGATGCCGTAGATCAGGGCTTCGGGACGCGGCGGACAGCCCGGCACGTAGACGTCGACTGGGATCACCGTGTCCACGCCCTGCACGATGGCGTAGTCGTAGAACTCGCCGCCGCACGAGGCGCACGCGCCCATGGAGATGACCCACTTGGGCTCGGGCATCTGGTCGTAGATCCGCTTCACGATTGGCGCCATCTTCTTGCTGACGCGCCCGGCCACGATCATGAGATCCGCCTGCCGCGGAGAGGCCCGGAACACCTCCGCCCCGAATCGGGCGAGGTCGTAGCGGGACGCGCTCGTGGCCATCATCTCGATCGCGCAGCAGGCCAAGCCGAACGTGGCGGGCCAGAGCGACGATCGGCGGGCCCAGTTCACCATCTTCTCGACGGTCGTGGTCAGGATGCCGTCGGGTATGAGCTCTTCAAGTCCCATGCTGAGCTACCTGCCTCTGTCTGCGGGATGCCGGGACAGTCCCTCGGGAAGACGCGCAAGTCCCTTTGTGGACGTAGCCTAGCAGGACGCGCCCCGGAGCGTCAACGGGAACCCGGCTCACACTCCCAGGAGGGAGAGGATCCCCTCGGTCGCGTAGAAGAGGAGCACCCCCGCGAAGACGCCCAGCGGCTTCATGATGCCCTTGGCTTCGTTCACGGCGGGGATCAGATCGGACGCGGCCACGTAGATGGCGGCGCCCGCCGAAACCGGCAAC
>DATGVG010000132.1:0-7124 GCA_035300625.1 Candidatus Limnocylindrales bacterium | reverse complement strand
TCCGGCAGAATTCGAGGATGTCGTGCTGCGTGCGCCGGAGATGCTCCAGCACTTGCCACGGCGAGTGGGGAATCCCCTCCGGCACCGCTCCGCGCAGCCGGGGATCCAGCCCATCGATCGAGGCCTCGAAGGAGACGTGCGCGTCCTCCCATTCGAGCAGCTTGGCCAACTGATCGCGCAGGCCCGCGTCCCGGTCCATCAGGACGGGAATGATAGCACCGGCGGCAACGCTCCCATCTCTGGATTGGTGCGGGCGGACGGGGTAGTCTCCCCGGATGCCAAAGCCTCCCGAGGAGGATCCCCGCCCGACGGATCCGACCCTCGCCTACAGAAACGAGGAGTTCTTGGAGAGCGAGGCGGCGCGTCCGATCCGGATCCTCTCCGAGTACCTGTATCCCCTCGAAGCGTTTCACCGGCACTCCGTGCGCGACACGATCGTTTTTTTCGGCTCGGCCCGGATTCGCGAGGATGGGCCCATGGGCCGCTACTACCAGGAGGCGCGCGAGCTGGCGCGCCTGGTGACCGAATGGTCGAAGAGTCTCCAGTCCCCGGGACGGCGCTACATCGTCTGCACCGGCGGGGGTCCGGGGATCATGGAGGCCGCGAACCGCGGGGCCCTGGAGGGCGGCGGCCGGACGATCGGGCTGAACATCGGCCTGCCCCACGAGCAGCGTCCCAACCCGTTCATCACTCCCGGTCTCTCGTTCGAATTCCATTACTTCTTCATGCGGAAGCTCTGGTTCGCGCACCTGGCGCGGGCGATCGTGGTGTTTCCGGGAGGCTTCGGGACCCTGGACGAGATGTTCGAGATCCTCACCCTCTCCCAGACGCGAAAGCTGGACAGCACGATGCTTGTGCTGCTCTACGGAACGAGCTACTGGAACGAGCTCCTGAATTTCGACGCGCTGGTGAAGCACGGCATGATCGAGCCTGCCGATCTCGGCCTCTTCCAGCAGGTGGATCAGCCGCGCGCCGCGCTCGAGGCGCTGAAGAAAGGCCTGGGTAGCGAGCAGGGACCCGCGGAGCCGGCGTTCGCCCCCTCGGTCACCCCCGAGCACCCCCGGCCCCGGCGTCCGGAAGAACCTCGGGGACCGCGGGAGTGACGGGGCGGCGCCCCCGCGGCAGGCGCGGACGGCCCGCTCCGCCGGCGGGCCGCGCCTCCGGCGGCCGGAAGTCGCGCGCAGCGCTCCCGATCGCACTGGCCCTCGCCGGGCTCGCCGCGGTTACGCTCCTCTCCTACTCCGGGGTCTACGACCACGCCTTCGTGCGCTGGGACGATCCCACGTACGTGGAGGAAAACCCGCTCGTCCTGACCCAGCAGGCCGGCCCTCTGCTCCGCGCCGTCGTGGCCGGGAACTACCACCCCATGACGATGCTCTCGCTGGCGGCCAACGCCTCGAGCCCGCTGTCGCCACGCCCGTTTCTCGCGACCAACGTGCTGCTGCATGTTCTGAATACGGGCCTGGTCTTCTGGCTTTCGTATCTGCTCTTTCGCCGGCGCGCGCTCCCCGCGTTCCTCGTCGCGCTCTTCTTCGCCGTGCACCCCATGCACGTGGAGTCGGTCGCATGGGTTTCCGAGCGAAAGGACGTGCTCTACGCCTCTTTCTTTCTCGCCGCCGCGATCGCCTACCACCGGTACCTCGAGACCAAGACGCGGACCTGGCTGGGCGCGGCGTTCGCGCTGTTCGTGCTGTCGTGCCTCTCGAAGGCGGTGGCCGTGACTTTCCCCGCGGTCATGCTCTTGCTGGACGCGTGGAAAGGCCGGAACGTCCTGGACCGGAGAGGGCTGCTCGAAAAAGCTCCGTTCGTCGCCGCCTCGATTCTGGTCGGGTTGATCGCGATCAGCGCGCAAGCGGGCGGGGATTTCCATGGTCTTTTCCTTCGGGGAAGCGAGAGCGCGACGGCCCTGCCCGAGACCTTCCCGTTCACGCCGTTCCAGCGCGTCGCGTTTCCCGCGTACGGCCATCTCCAATACGTATGGAAGCTGTTCGTGCCCACGCGACTCGCCGCGTTCTACCCATACCCGGCGACCATCGCCGAGTCCTACCAGCCAAAATACTTCGTCGCGATTCTGTTCCTCGTGGCATCGGTGGCGCTTTTCGCCTGGAGCCTCCGCCGCTCGCGCGTCCTCGCCTTCGGCCTGGGCTGGTACTTCGCGACCCTCCTCCCCGTCATGCAATGGATCCCCGTCGGATCGGCGGTCATGGCGGATCGGTATAGTTATCTCCCCTACGTCGGGCTTTTTTTTATACTGGCCGCCGGCGTCACCGCCCTGATCGACAGGCGGCCGATGCTGCAGGTTCCCGTCCTGGCGGCCCTGGGCCTCGCGGCCGCGATGCTGATCGTCGTGACAGTGCGCCAGGTCGGGGCATGGAAGGACACCGAGGCGCTCTGGACCGCGGTGATCCGGAGCTCCCCGAATTCGGACAAGGCTTACGCCGCGCGCGGGAACTTCCGTGGGCGGAGCGGCCGGGTGCAGGAGGCGATGAGCGACCTGATGATCGCCAGGCGGCTGAATCCGAATCGCGCCGAGGTGTACGAGGACCTGGGAAATGCCTACGGTATCCTCGGGAACGTGGACTCGGCGCTAGTCCTCTTCGACCAGGCGCTGCGCATCGATCCAAAGCTGGGCCACACCTACTCCAACCGGGCGATCGCCTACCTGCGGATGGGCCGCGCCCAGGATGCCCTCGCCGACCTCGCACGGGCGGAAGAGCTGGTGCCGGCTGATGCCGCGTCCCTGCACTTCCCGCGCGGGAACGCGTATTTGCAGCTGGGGCAGGCCGCCCGGGCAGCCGACGAGTTCGGCCGCGCGATCGAAGCAGGCTCGGGAGGAGCCGACGCGTACGCCAATCGCGGGATCGCCCGCTCCATGCTCGGCGACGCGGCCGGCGCGGCGGAGGATTTTCGCGCGGCGCTACGCCTGAATCCGAACCACCCCGAGGCCCGGGCCCGACTCGAGGCTCTCGGACTTACCCAGACAAGGAGGCCGTGATGTCCCAGCTTCGCCCTGTGGTTCGCTTGCTGTTGGCGACCGTATTCCTCTCCGTCGCGTCCGTTCCGGCCGCCTCGGCGGACACCTCGGCCGGGCTCCGTGCCGGCTTCAGCTCGAATCCGGATCAGTTCCTCTTCGGCGCCCAGCTCAACATCGCCCCGGTGGGACGGAACGTCTACATCGTTCCCAGCGCCGAGGCCGGTGCCGGCGACCACGCCTTCACGCTCTCGTTCAACGGCGACGTGCAGTACCGGTTCGACGTGCGGCGCGGGTCGGAAGTCCGCCCGTACGCGGGAGGCGGCCTCTCGCTCTACTACGTCAACCTGGACGCCGGGGGAGGAAGCGACACCAACATGGGCGTGGACATCCTCGGCGGGATCTTCTTTGGCAGAGTGTCCGGCAATCCGATGTTCGTGGAGGCGAAGGCCGGCCTGACCGACCGGGTCCCGGACTGGAAGTTCATCTTCGGGATCAATTTCTAGCGGCGGAGGGAGCGGCCCGGGCGCCGCGGCGCTGAGCCTCCTGCGCGTCGGCCAGGGCCCCCGCCTTGTCGCCGACCGCGGCACGGGCCCCGCTCCGGTAGAGGTAATACAGGCCCACCCGCGCTTCGCCGGGGGGCGCGCGCCGGATGGCCTCGTCGAACGCGGGGATGGCCTCCGCGGAGCGCTTCAGCTGGATCAGGGAATAGCCGAGCGTGCCGTACTGGAGATAGGCGTCCGGATTCTCGGGCCCCAATTCGATCGCGTGCCGGCTGTCGGAAGCGGCGGCCTCGTACTGCTCCGTCTTCACGTACGCGAGCGCGCGGTTCGCGTACGCGTCGCGCTGCCCTGGATTCAGCGCGATGGCGCGTGTGCAGTCGGCGATGGTGCCGGCGTTGTCCCCCATCTCCAGCTTGAGGGCGCCCCGATTGTTCCACGTGTCCGCGTTGTTCCCCTGCAGGGCCAGGGACCGGTTCAGCGAGACCAGCGACTCGTTGTAGCGTCGCATCGACGCCAGGGCGTTCCCCCGGTTCAGCCACACCTTGGCCACGTTCGGATTGAGCATGATGGCCTCGTCGAAGTCCTCCACTGCCTGGGCGTAGCGTCCCGTCTCGCTGTAGTAGAAGCCGCGGTTGTTGTAGGCGTCCGGGATGCGATGAGGGTATTTGGCGATGGTGTCGTCCCAGAGCGTCTCCGTGTCCTGCCAGACGTCGCACCGCTTCCAGGTCGCGAATGCGGAAACGGGGATCAGGAGCAGGACCACGACGGCGAGGGCCGCCTTCACCGGGAATCGTTGGGGGAGGCGCTCGCGCGGCTCGTCCAGCCACCACGTCAGCGCCAGGAGGAGCCCGATGTACGGAATGTACGTATAGCGGTCGGCCATGGTGGCGCCGCCGATCGAGAAGAACTGGAGCACCAGGATGATGTTGATGAAGTAGAACGCCAGCCCGAAGAGCACCACCCGGTTTCGGCGGAAGATCAGGACCAGCCCCGGAAACAGGATCAGAGCTGCGATAAACGCCGCGGCGTATTCCGGGCCGAAGCTCCCGGGCGCCAGGCCGGGATAGGGGTAGATGGCTGAGAGCCCCGTCGGCACGAACAGCTTCACCACGTACATGACCGATCCGTACGCCGCGAACAGGACCTTCTGGAGCGGGTTCCAGTGCTCGGTGATGGCCCCGCTGGAACGCTGCACGTGGAGCGTCAGGAAACCGACGATCAGCGCGACCGCGAAGAAGGGCGCTTTCTCCAGCAGCACCTGCCTCGTCAGCCGTCGCTTCCGGAACCAGTCGATCGCCAGCAGGGTGAGCGGGAAGACCACCGCGGCGGGCTTGGAGGCCGCCGAGAGCACGAAAGCGCCGAGCGCCGCGGCCAGCCACGCCGGAGAGCGCCGCGCGCCGCCCGGACCTGCCCTCCCCGGACCGTCCACATAGCGCAAGTAGGCGATCAGTCCGGCCAGGTAGAAGAGCGCGTAGAGCACGTCCTTTCTCTCCGCCACCCAGGCCACCGACTCCACGTGCATCGGATGGATGCCGAAGAGAACGGCGGTGAGGATCGGCGTCCAGCGCCGCCCGCGCGACAATGCCCGCACGAAGAAGAAGACCAGCGCCGTGTTGGCCAGATGGAGGAGGACGTTGGTCCAGTGGTAGGCGGCCGGATTCAGTTTCGCGAACTGGTAGTTCAGGGCGAGGGACCACATGGTGAGCGGATGGTAATTCCCCGCCACGGGAGTGGTCAGGAGGGCCCCGGCGGTCGGGTGCGCGACCAGCGGGTTCTCGGTGACGTAGAAGTTGTCGTCCCAATCGGTGAAATCGTTGTCGAGGCTGGGAAGGTAGACCAGGAACGTGAGCGCGAGAATTCCCAGGAGCCAGAGCGGCCACAGCCGGTCCGAGGCGGGCGCGGCCGCGACCCCGGAGGCGGAAGTGCGGCGGCGCGGATCCGCTTGCGTCGCGGGCGCGCGGCGGCCCGGGTCCTGCCGGGCGGGGCGTCTTTTGGATCCGCGGGGGGATCGGCTCACGCTTGCCCCGTCACGCCTCGGCGGCGCTAGCCCGTCCGCGCAGATCGGACGGGAAATGCGCCGATCGCACCAGCGCCGCCCGCGCCAGCCCGAACTCGAGGGCGGTGCCGATGCAGCCGAACCCGTAGCGCACACTGCGGGCGAAATTGATCGACGAAGCGTCCTCGGCGTAGCGCGTGGGGCAGCTGACCTCGGCGACCATGTACCCCGTCCAGATGACCTGGGCCAGCATCTGGTTGTCGAAGACGAAATCGTCCGAGTTCCGGTCCAGGGGCAGCGACTCCAAGACCTTCCGCGAGAAGGCGCGGTAGCCGCTGTGGTATTCGGAGAGCTTCGCCCCCAGGAAGAAATTCCCGATCAGGGTGAGCCCCCGGTTCGCCACGTAGCGCCACAGGGGCATTCCGCCTTTCAGCGCGTAGCCGCCCAGGATGCGCGAAGCGAGCACGCAGTCATAGAGGCCGGAGCGGATCAGGGAGACCATCGCGGGGATGAGCTTCGGGGTGTACTGGTAGTCGGGGTGGACCATGATGACGATGTCGCCGCCCGCGTCCAGCGCCGCGCGGTAGCAGGTCTTCTGGTTCCCGCCGTAGCCCAGGTTCCGCTCGTGGACGACGACCTGCACTCCCGGCAACCCGCGCGCCACGTCCACGGTCCGGTCGCGGCTCTGATCGTCCACCACGACGACGAGATCCACGACGCCCTGCGCCATCACCTCGTCGTACGTCTTTCGGAGGGTGGCCTCGGCGTTGTACGCGGGCATGACCACGACGACCTTGGAATGGGGGGGCATCCGATCAGGGTAGCCGGTTTCGCTAGGAAGGGATAGGGGCGGAGGGACGGGGGCGATCGTCTCCGTCCTCCGGCCTATCGCGTTCCGGTAGCCCGGCCCGTGGCCTTGCGGCGCTGCGGGGGTTTCGCGCGGCGGCTGGGGACTAGTTCGATAGCGCTGCTATGGCGCCAGAGGTCGGCTAGGTTTTCCGCGATCTGGTCGGCTACTGCGCCGTCGTTCCAGTAGCCGCCATGCGCTAGGGGGTTCCAGCTGGTGAGCCAGCTTCCCACGTTCACCGGCTGGTCCTCGGTCACCGAGGAAGCGTAGAGACGGCTGAGAGGCCGCAGAGGGTAGCCCAGCACGTCGTCGGGGTCGTAGAAGTTGACCCATCGCCCCTGCACTCCCGGATGGTGGCGCCGGAGGGCCGGCGGCGGCACGCAGATGGGGACTCCGAAGTCCGGATACCGGAGACTCCACAGCGCGAGCGGGCTTCCCATCGTGGCGAAGAAGGCGAGGGTCTCGCCGCGCTCGAGCGGCGTCGGGCCGACCCGCGCGAGCACTTCGGACCCGATGAAGCTCCGGCCGTTTTTCATCAAGTCGTAGAGGTAGTTGCTCGCGATCACCGTGCCGAGGCTGTGCGCGACAATGCAGAGCAGCGCCCGATCGCCGGCGCGCGCGGCCAGGCGGGTGAGCCCCGCCGCCACTTCCGCGTGGATCGCGTCATAGGCCGAACGATCGGAGTGGGTAGGCTGGTAGGCGATCGCGTCGGCCGCGAAATCCAGCATGAAGTGGCGCAGCCGCTGATAGCGAAGCGGGGCGGGCGCCCTCTTCAGCCGCCGCCACATCCGGTTCTCCGCCGGCTGG
>DATGVG010000131.1:0-2182 GCA_035300625.1 Candidatus Limnocylindrales bacterium | reverse complement strand
CAGGTCGTGATGAACTTGCTTGGGAACGCCGTGAAATATACCGATAAGGGGACTGTCCGGATCCGCGCCTGGCGCGACGACGCGTCGGGAGAGTCGAGGGTCCAGATCGTGGACACCGGCGTGGGGATCTCCAAGGAAGGGCAGCGCCGCCTGTTCGCGAAATTCGGGCGGGTCGATCTCACCCTCGCTGGGCGGCGGGCCGGGACCGGCCTGGGCCTCGCGATCTCGAAGGCGTTGGTTCACGGAATGGGCGGAACGATCACCGTCGAGAGCGACGGCGTGGGACGCGGCACTCGGGCGACGGTCACGTTCCCCGCGCCGTCGGCGGCTCCCGAGACCGTGCCCGTCGAATAGGAGAGCGCATGCAGGTCCGGATCTTGGTCGTGGAAGACGACCCGATGAACGCCAAGCTCTTCCAGCTGATCCTGGCGCGGAAAGCGGGCTATCAGGTCGAGGTGACGGAGAACCCGGTCCTGGTGCTGGAGCGCGCGCGCGCCGGGGACGTGGACCTGATCATCATGGATGTCTCCCTGTCCAACAGTGAGTTGGATGGGAAGCCGGTTGACGGCTTGGAAATCTCGCGCCGGCTGAAGCGCGATCCCGCCGCGGCCGGGATCCCCATCCTGCTCGCCACCGCGCACGCCATGAAAGGCTCCCGCGAGAGTTTCCTTCGCGCCTCGGGAGCCGACGATTACATCTCCAAGCCGATCCTGAGCGCCGACGAGCTGATCGGCAAGATCCAGGCCCTGATCGAGAAGAGGGACCATGCCGTACCGCGTCCTCCTGGTTGACGACGAGTCCCACAACCGGAAGCTCCTCCGCATGGTCCTCCGGAAGGGAGAGTACGAATTCCTGGACGCCGAGGACGGGCGCCAGGCGCTGGACCACCTGGAGCGCGAGACCGTGCACCTGGTGCTGCTGGACTTGATGATGCCGAACCCGAACGGATTCGACGTGCTCCACGCCATGCGCTCGAACGACCGCATGCGCGATATCCCCGTGATCGTGGCCTCGGCCTCGACGGCGCCGGACGACGTGGAGCGCAGCCTGAGCATGGGGGCCGTCGATTACTTCATGAAGCCCCTGACCGAGTGGGACATCCGCTTCCAGCTTCCGATCAAGGTGCGGAACGCGATCGCGCTGAACCAGGCGTCCGAGGTGCGGCTGAAGGCGGAGCGGATGAAGGCGGTGTCGGCGATGGCGGTGGCGCTGAACCACGAGATCAACAATCCGCTACAAGTAATCCAGGGCAACGCGCAGCTCCTCTTCGTCCACCCCGGCATCCCGCCCGAGGCGCGCGAAAAGGTGCAGCGAATCCGCCAGGCGACCGAGACGATCGCGGGGCTCACGCACCGCGTGGCCGCCCTTCGCGATATCGTGACCGTGGATTATCCGGCGGGGAACCGCACGTCGGTGCCGATGGTGAATTTCAAGGCGTCCGCGCTCCCGGCGGCAGGCGATGCCGGGGCGGGACTGACGGGTGAGGACGAGACTCCCGAATCGAACGACGCCCCGCCTCAGATCCCCAAGGCCGGATAGATCCAATCCTGGATCAGGAAGTTCAGCCGCCCGAGCAAGAGGGCGATGCGTCCCATCACCGTGAAGCCGAACCCCGCGCCGAAGGAAATCATCAGGAACCAGATCCCCACCCTCGCGATCCGCCGGGTGACCGCGTTCTGCTCCTTCGAGAAGAAGAAGTACACCAGGACGCTGTAGACCCCCACGACGAAGACCAGGGACGCGAACGTGGTGCTGGTCCACGGAAAGAGCGGCTGGATGGTGCGGCTCAGCTGGGGCAGCACCTCGCCGTGGATGCGCCGCGTGAATTCGAGCCCGATGTAGTAGGCGACGTAGATCGCCAGCGCATAGCGCGCCGTCCACCCGATTCGAGGCGCGTACCGCATGAAGAGCAGGATTCCCACGAGCCCCGCGCCGATCAGGTCCCAGTTGGACGCGAAGTCATGCGTCAGCGGTGTGATCAGGTTGGGCATGAGCGTCTGGTTCAGCACGATACCCACGTAGTAGCCTAGCGAAACCCCCGCGAAAAGGCTCTCCGCGAAGCGGAAGAACGGGTTGTCCTTGTAGACGAACGAGAATGCGAAGAGGGTGAGGAGCGCCGAGACCCAGATTCCGATGCCGGGGAAGGTCGGGCTCACGCGGGCTCCCTTCTACGGCGCCCGCG
>DATGVG010000130.1:0-14899 GCA_035300625.1 Candidatus Limnocylindrales bacterium | reverse complement strand
GTGATCGGGACCACGTCCACAGGGATGAACGGGTTCAGCGAGTCGGCCTGGTTGATAAGGTCACTGAAATAAGCCTTACCGTCGTTGACCGACTGGACGGTGAGAATGGCGCGTGTGGACTGGTCGGTGCAGCCCCCCAGCGCGAACAGCGTCGCCGTGGCGAGCGCCGCGAGCGCGAGCAACCTGAGCGTCTTCATATCGGTCTCCTTGGCCTTCGCGATCCCCATCGCGCTGAAGCGGGGCGGAACGGCAGACGAACCCCAGGGCTCGGAACGCAAAGGATGTGCCACGGCGAGGGCAGCCAGGTCGACCCGCGCAAGATATTATAAAACAGTCACTTGGGAATTGACGTTCCGCGACTCTCGAGGGCAAAAGGAAGGGCGCCGTGCATTGCGCAACGGCGCCCGCCGGTATGCAACGAGCCGCATGACTATTTCTTCGCCATCGCCATGCTGGTCGCGGCGACGTAGCGACGGTTCACTTCGTCCCAGTTGATGTTCCGCATGAAGGCCTCGACGTACGCCTTCCGGTCGGAGCCGTAGTCGATGAAATAGGAGTGTTCGTAGGTGTCGCAATTCAACACGGGGAACGCGCCCCAGACGCCGCCCTGGTTCTGGGCGTCGCCGATGAAGTTGTGCAGGCGTCCGTCCGTGGGATCGTAGGCGAGCACCACCCAGCCCCGCGCGCACATCGCGGCGGCCTTGAAGTCCTCCTCCCACGCGGCGAAGGTGCCGAAGTCCTCCTTCAGCTTGTCCACCACCTCGCCCTTGGGCTGCCCGTCGCCCCCCATGATCGAGAAGTAGATCTCGTGGAGGATCTGGCCGTTGGCGGCAAAGGTCTCCTCGTGCTTCAAGCCGCGCATTTCGCTGTAGATCTGGTTGGCCTTGGAGCGGTCCACCTTCTGGAGCGATTCCTCGATCTCGTTCCTCTTGTTCACGTAGCCCGCGTACAGCTTGTCGTGGTGAATCTCCATCGTCTTCGCGCCGATTCCCTTGAGCGCATCATTCGCGTAGGGAAGGGGGCGCACCGGATGCTTGGCCATGAGGGAATTCTCCTTTCGTACAGCGTTATCGGAACTATACCAGATGCGGATCGCCGGGAAGCCGGCGGCGGATCGACTCGACCCGGAAGCGCCGCGGTCCGTCGATCATCGCCAATTCCACCTCCGCGCCCACTCCTTTGCCCAGGAGCGGCCGCGCGAGAGGCGCGCGATACGAGAGGACGCCGGGCGCCACGCCGCTGTCGCCCTCGCCCAGAATCCAGAACGTGATCGGCGGGTCGCCGTTCCCGTCGATGGGGAGCAGCGTTGTCTCCGTCCCGACCCCCACGCGGCCCGCGTCGATCTCGAGGTTTTCGATCAGCCGCGCCCGCTGGATCATCCCCATCAGCTCCTGGACGCGGGTCGCGGCGTTGGCCTGGCGCTGCTTCGCGGCGTCGTATTCCGCGTTCTCTCGCAGGTCGCCCAGCGCGCGCGCCTTCTCGATCGCCGCCGGAATCACGGTCTTCAAGTCGCGCGCGACCTTGGCCAGCTCCGCCTGCAGCCGGTCGTACGTGGCGCGGGTCATCAGCGTGAATTGCGTGTCGACGTCCTCGGTCGTCCGCCCTTCGAGGAGATCCTGGGCGCGCGCCCGCCGCCGCCGCTCGTGCTCCTCGGCCAGCTCGCCCAGTCCGGCCGCGTGCAGGAACTCGAGGATGGGAAGCAGCCGGCGCTCGCTTCCGCTCCAGTGGAGCACCGTGCGCTCCAGCGCCTCCGCGGACTCGACCGAGGGAGGCACCGCGCGGAAGGCGGTGTGGAGCAGCCCTCCCTCGCCGAGCATGCCGAAGAGCCGCTCCGGCACGCCTTCCGGAAGCTCGACCTCCAAGAGACGGATCGTGGCCAGGAGGAGCGCCTCGGGCGGGGGCGCCCCGGCAGACCCCGGATGCGCCGCGAAGTGCTCGACCAGCCGCGCCGAGACCGCCGGGTGCTCGGAGGCGCGGTACATCAGCTGCTCCACGGCGCGGGCGAACCGCTCGGGTCCCATGACAACCTTGAGGCGCTCGCGCCCCAGCTCGCGCAGGCGGGGGAGGCGGCTCTCCACCGCGCGCCACAGGAATTCCTCCTCGCCGCGGATTCCCTGGGCCAGCCCGACGAGCTGCTCCTGGCTGGAGCCCAGAGCCAGGTCGTCGGGGGAAAGCCCCTGCGCGACCAGCTCCTCGAGCACGGCGCGCGCGGCCGCCGGGTCGAGGGCATGCCAGGCGATCGCGTAGCAGAGCGCCTGCGCGCGCATCGTCGCGTCGAGGCGGGGATCCTCGGTCCACCGCGCCACGAGAGGGCCGGCGGTACCCTTGAGCCGCGCTTCGTCCTCCGGGTGCTCGCGCAGGAACTTGCGGATCAGCTGAAGACCCTGGCCCGGCGCCTTGGGAGCGAGGCGCGGGAGCGCCGCGGACGACGCCTCCACGCTTCCTTCGGGGACCAGGCGGAACTGCCCGCGGTACGCCTCGCTGGTGTCGACCCGCGGATCGGCCTTCCACTTCTCCTTGACCTTCCGCCAGAAGACGGCCTGGTCGAAACCGGGGAGGGCCGCTTCCAGCCGCGGCTTGAGCTGCGCCTGCGTCGCGGTTCCCCCCACGTCGCGCAGGGCGCGGACCAGAAGCTCGGGATCGCCGCCCTCCGCGAGCGCGCGGGCTTTACCGGGCTCCTCCATCGCGAGCACGCGCAGGCCGTCGTTGGGGAGACGGTCGAGCGAGCGCGAGGCCATGGCGAACGACATCTTGTGCCCGGCGCGCCCGGGGAAGTCGAGGACCAGGGCCTCGCCGTCGCTCTCCTTCACGCGGCCGATCCCCCAGGTCTGGTGGGTCACGTACGCACCCGGCGGTAGCGCCATGATCTTCGGGACGCGCGCGGCGATCTGCTCGAAGGGGAGCTTGACGTCGGCGGCGCCGGAGCCCTGGACCACGGCCTCGGGATCGGGCTCCTTCGCGACGACCATGCGGAACAGCCGCGCGAACAGGGCCCGCGCCGGCGCGGTCCCGGGAAGCCGGGGCCCGATGGGTGAAATGTCGGCCCAGGTGATCCGGCCACTCGCCTGGGACTCCAGCGTGGAGAGGGCCAGATCGAGTATCGGCTCGGCGTCGGCCCACGGCGCGACGGCGGCGTAGCGGAGCAGGATTCGCCCCACGCGGGCCGGCGCCGCTTCCAGGTCCTCTTCGATCGCCCGGAAGAGCGCGTCGGGCATTCCCGCGACGACACCGTCGTCCAGGGACAGCTCCATGCCGCGCAGGCGGTGCTCCCGCGCTCCCTCGCGGACGTCCGCATCGGAGGAGCGCTCGAGGAGGACCGCGAGATCCTGGTGCAGCTCCGGATCGGACGGCCGGATCGAGATCGCGGTTCGGAGCCACTCGATCCGCTCCTCCTCGGGGAAGGATCCCCCGGCCAGGAAGTGGAGAAAGCGGACCGCGGCCGGCGTCGGCTCGGGAGTGAGGAAGCGGGGAAGGAGGGCCAGGATCCCCTCCCGGTCGCCCGCGGCGAGGAGCTTGTCCGCCACCACCTCCAGCGCGTCGAGGGAGCGGGCGCGCTCGCCCAGGCCCTGCTGGAGGAGCGCTACCAAGAGGAGGAAGTCCCAGCGCTTCTTTCGAGGCGGGGGCTCCTGCTCCAGGATCTCGAGCGCGGCCTCGGCGGCGCTCCGCTCGATCAGGCGCGCCGCGGTCCCTTCGATCTCGGTCCAGCGCGCCGTGCCGTACCCAGGCGGCGGCTCGTCGCCCTGGGCGCTTTTCAGAAAGGATCGTACGTCCGCATCCATCATTCGTTCGCTACCCTCATGAGTCCGCTAGGATAGCGCAGATGGCGGTCCTCCGATAGACTCTCGGACTTGGCCGGTTCCGGAAGCCCGCCGGCCCACCAAGGGGGACCCGATCCCGAAGCGGAAACGCCTGGCTCTCGCGCTGGTGGCGAACCAGCTCCTGTCGAGCGGCACCCACCTGATCGCGAAGGGCGCGATGCTGGTCTTGCATCCGCTCTCGGTCGCGCTCCTCCGATTCTTGGCCGCGTCCACCGTCCTCTTCGCGTACCTCCGGCTCCGTCCCGCTCCCGAGCGGGTGGCGCCCGGCGACTGGCCCCGCTTCTTCCTGCTCGGGCTGCTCGTAGTCCCGGTGAACCAGGGATTCTTCCTGTTCGGGCTCGCGCGCTCCACGGCCAGCCATGCCTCGCTCCTGTACGCGCTGACCCCGCTGGTCGTGCTCCTGTTCGCGAGGCGCCTGTTGAACGAGGGGGACCTGGCCGCGAAGCTGGCCGGCACCGTGGTCGCGTTCGCGGGAGTCGCGGTGATTCTGCTCGAGCGCGGCCTCAGGCACGAGATGGGACTGTTGACGGGCGACCTCCTGATCCTGGTGGCGGTGTTCGCCTGGGCCGGGTACACGGTCCTCTCGAAGCGGCTCCTGGTCCGGTACGACCCGATGACGGTGACGGGGTGGTCCATCATCTGCGGCACGCTGCTCTGCCTTCCGGCCCTCGCCGTGCCCGGAGCGATCCCGCATCTCGCCTCGATCCCGCTGCCCGCGTGGGGGGCCATCGCGTATCTCTCGGTGGGCACGTCGGTGGTCGCCTACCCGCTCTGGTCCTACGCGCTCCGGCACATGGAGGCGTCCAAGGTGGCGATCACCACGAACACGCAGCCGATTCTCACCGCGGGGCTCTCGTGGCTCTTCTTTCACGAGCGCTTCACGCCGGGGTTCGCCGTGGGCGCGGTGCTGATCCTGGCCGGGGTGATCTGGGTCGAGACGCGCCGAGGCGCGCCGGGCCCGGCGCTCGCGGCGCCGGCGGAGGTCGCATGACGCGGCGCCCGCGGGGCGCCGGGTGACGCGGCGCGCGCCGCTCCGGGGCGACGAGCTGCCGGAGATCGTGGTGCCGCCGCCCGGGCCGCGCTCGCTCGCCGCCGCGAAGCGTCTCCGTCGGGTGGAGGGGGCGGCCATCTGGGGCGCGGATTCTGGGCCGATCGTCTGGGCGCGCGCGCAGGGCTCCGTGGTCGAGGATCTGGACGGCAACCGCTACATCGATTTGACGAGCGGATTCGGCGCGGCCACGCTCGGCCACGCGGCGCCCGATGTGGCGCGCGCCGTCGCGTCGCAGGCGCGGAAGCTGACGCAGGGGCTCGGGGATATCCATCCTCACGCGGCGCGCGAGAAGCTGGTGCGGCGGCTGTCGGGGCTGGGCGGCGCCCTGAGCCGCGTGCTGCTCGCGAGCACCGGCTCGGAGGCGGTGGAGCTCGCGCTCAAGACGGCCGCCCTGGCCACGGGGCGCCGCCGCGTGGTCGCGTTCGAGGGCGGCTACCACGGACAGTCCGGCGCGGCGCTCGAGGTGACCCACTTCCCGGCGTCGCCCGACCTGATGAAGCCGGCCGGCCCGCCGCGCGCGATCCACATCCCGTTCCCCGATCCCGCGCGCTGCGCCGTTCATAGCCCGTGCGCGCGGTGTGACCTCGCGTGCCTCGACCGCGGCTGGGAGCGGGTCGAGCGCGAATGCCGCGGACCCGACCCCCCCGGCGCCGTGATCGTCGAGCCAATCCAGGGCCGCGCGGGCGTGATCATCCCGCCCGTGGAATTTCTCTTCAGGCTGCGCGAGAAGGCGCGCGCCGCCGGCATGCTCGTGATCTACGACGAGATTTTGACGGGGGCGGGACGGACAGGCACATTCTGGGCGTGGGAGCGGAGCGGCCCCGCGGCCGAGCCGGACTTGATGGTGGCTGGGAAGGGGCTCGGCGGCGGCGTGGCGATTGGCGCGCTCTTCGGAAAGTCCGCGATCATGGACGCCTGGAAGCGCCACGTCCCGGCGTCGGGCGAGTCCCCCTACGCCAGCACCTTCTACGCGCATCCCCTGGCGTGCGCGGGGACTCTCGCGGCCGTGGAGCGGCTCACGTCGGCGGAGATCGGGGAATCGGTCCGGAACATCGGGCGCGTTCTCGAGAGTGAGCTGCCTGGTTCCGCGATTGGCCCGCCGCGCGTTCTAGGGGCGATGGCGGGAGTGGATCTGACCATTCCAGCAGCCGCGAATCAGCTCGTGGGGCCGCTCTTCCTGCGGCTCATGTCGCGAGGAATTCTTGCCTTGCCCGGGGGCCTCACCGGTTCCACCTTGAGCCTCCTCCCGGCATTCACCATCCAGGAGAGCCAGCTTCGGCACGCGTTGGGGGAAGTATCGACGCAGATCCGCTCCTGACCCGCCCGCGCCCGAACCGGTTCCCGCCGCCCGCTAGATGTCGTGCGGCATGTACCCCACGGTGGACTGGTAGTAGTAGTCCGGCGGGTAGTGGAGGAAGTTCGAGACCCGGCTCATGTAGAGGCAGGCGAAATCCTTGAGCTGGTGGCCGAAGCGGCTGGACTCGTTCCCCTCGCGGAAGAGCGACCCCCACCGGGGATTGTAGGCCCGGTCGATCTTCACCCGGATGCTGTCGATCTCTCCCTGGAGCTCGGTGCTCTGCCGGTCGAGCGCGGCCATCAGCTCCGGGATCTCCGAGATGCGCGCGCCGATGTCGCGCTGCCGCGCCGGGTCGGCTCCGTCTTTTTCGCTCAGCACCAGCGTGAGCCGGCGGAGCTCGCGCCCCAGGACCGCCTTCTCGATCTCGGCCTGGTGCCGCTCGGCCGAGAGCCTTGCCAGCCGCTCGAAATCCTTGGCGTGCTCGGACGTGACGGTGATCTCCCGGTCCAGCTCGGGGACGAGCATGGCCGTGCGCCATCCGCGCGCCCGCTTCGACTGGAGGATGTCGCCGTAGGTGTGGTCGCCGAAATAGAGGATGTGCTCGGCGGACGCGCCCAGCGCGCGCTCGAGGAACGCGGCGTCGCCGCGCCGGACCGCGACGCCGCTCAGCTTTTGCCCCTTCAGCTCGGGGATCGGCTCGGCGGCCTGCGCCTCGGTGAAGAAGTAGGGCTTCCGGGCCTCGACCACGATCGCGTGGAACAGCTCCGACCAGTGCTCCGGCGCTCCCCGGCCCCGCTGGAGAATATGGCGGAGCAGCAGGTCGGTGTATGCCCACTCGCTGTTGGTGACCAGGAATAGCCGCTTCCCCGTACGACGGAACTCCTCCAGCACGGTGCGAAGCTCCGGGTCGTTCCGGATGTAGCGGTTCAGGTCGCTCGTGATCACGTTCTTGAGACTCCCGTCCCGATGCGCCTCGTCGATCATCTCCCGCACGTCGCGATAGAGCGCCTCATAGTCCACCGGCACCGCCGGGCGCTTGCGCTCCAGGGTGTCGATGAGGCAGAGGTAGAGGTAGACCTCGGGGAGGTGAAAGAGCGTGTCCACCGACACGTAGTTCTCGTGCCCCAGCCGGATCTTGGACGTCCGGTACGCGCGGCGCCGCTCCTCGGAACGGAGCGCCGTCACGCCGTGGGTCGCGCGGGTGACGTAGTTGAAATAATCCATCTTGAGAAGATTGCCGCGCTTCCGATCCACGACCAGCCCGCGGACGACGAAGTTCGGGTCGTACTGGAGATCGAGAATCTCGGGCGGGTATCCCTTGTTCTTGACCAGCTTCTGCTTCGTCAGGTCGAACGCCAGCCCCTCGACGCTCGTCGGGTCGTAGTGCGCGAGGGTATGGTCCAGATCGAATCCGATCGCCCGCGTCTGTGTCATCCGGAGGTTCCGGTTCACGAAAACGCGGTGGCGGCGCGGGATCCGGTGCTCGCGGTAGCGGAGCGCGCGGGCGGAGGGCTCGTGCGCGGGCGCGTGCGGCGCCGCCGGCTTCGCGCCGGGCTGCGCAGGCGTCGCTGGGATGGGGGTGGCTTCGATCTCGGGAGCGGTTCCCGCGGGCGCGGCGCCGGCCGGAGTCGCGGACGGCTCTCCCGCCGGGGACGCCGCGGGAGGAGCCGGCGCTCCGGTGGAACCCGCGCGGCGGTCTTTCATGGCACTCATGTCCGGGGATTGTAGGGGCTGGACGCTTCCCCGGCCAGCCGGCTTTCGAGTACTCTGCCCGGGTGAATCTCTGCGTCTACGAGGACCCCGACGTCCGCCGCTTCGGCCCGCACGCTTTCCTCCGTCCCGTTTTCGCGCTCCGGTGCGGCGCGTTCACCCTGATCGAGAAGCTGGTCCGCGCCTTCCCCGAGCTGCCCCTGGTCCTCACGGTCCGGCCCGAGCTGGAGGAGATCACGCGGACGCTCTACCCGACGGCGCAGGTGGGGAAGCCCCCGGACGAGGAGACGCTCTTCGTGAACGGGCGCCTCTGCACGACCGACGACGAGGTGCTTCACTTCCTCGCGGCCTCGCCCTCGGAGGCCTCGTACATGGCCGGGGGCACCCTGTTCGCGGCGAAGGTCTCGGCGAAGCGGGTGGGCCACGCGGCGCGTTGGCTCAAGGACGGCGATCCGGAGCGCGCGTTCGAAGAGATCCGGGTCCCGGCCGAGGTGAACGCCTTTCTCGCGCGCTCCGCGGCCGACCTGATCCGCTGGAGTCCGCGCCAGATCGTGCAGGACTTCCGCAATGCGTTCGCCCCGCAGACGGTGCGCGGCAAGGTGGACGAGGGCGTCCACGTGCTGCAGCCCGAGGCGGTCCACGTGGCCCGCGGCGCGCGCGTCATGGCGGGGGCGGTGCTGAATGCCGAGGGAGGGCCGATCCTGATCCGCGAAAATTCCGTGATCGAGCCCCTGGCCTACGTCGAAGGCCCGGCGGTGATCGGGGAGGGATCCCGGGTCAAGGCGGGGGCCGCGGTGCGCGGCGGCTCATCCATCGGCCCCGTCGGGCGCGTCGGGGGCGAGGTGGACGCGACGGTGTTCCAGGGGTACGGCAACAAACAGCACGACGGCTTCGTCGGACACTCCTTCGTCGGCGAGTGGGTCAACCTGGGCGCCGGCACCATCACCAGCGACTTGAAGAACAATTACTCGAACGTGCGCCAGTTCCGCTCCGCGAAGGAGTGGCTGGAGCGCCGGGGCGAGGAGACGGGGCAGCGGCTCCTGGGCCTCACGGTCGGCGACTTCACCAAGACTGGGATCGGCGCCACCTTCCCGACGGGAGCCGTGGTGGGAATCGGATGCAACGTCTATGGGACCGCGCTCATGCCCGCGTACATCCCGTCGTTCGTGTGGGGCCAGCCGGGCGGCTTTGCCGAGCACCGGGTCGAGGCGGTGATCGAGACCGCGGCGCGCGCGATGGAGCGGAGGAACGTGGAGCTGAGCGTCGCCCTGGACTCTAGGATCCGCGAGGCGTTCGACGAAACGCGCGAAGACCGCGCGCTCTTCCTGGAATCGCAGACGAAGGCGGCGGAAGGCTCCCGCGCGTGAGAGGGCGCTACGACGCGCCGCGCCCGTTCGTGCTGGGGGGCCCGCTGACGCCCGCGGTGAAGGCACTCCTGATCACGAACGTCGGGGTATGGCTGTTCCAGATGGTGTCGGGGTCTCTGGCCCACGTCCGCCTGGACCGGCTCTTCGGCCTGGTGCCGTACGACGTGACCCACCACCTCTTCCTCTGGCAGCTGGTCACCTACATGTTCCTCCACGGCGGCTTCCTCCACATCGGGATGAACATGCTGGCGCTCTGGATGTTCGGGACCGAGCTGGAATCGCTGTGGGGCACGCGGCGCTTCACGCGCTTCTACTTCGTGACGGGGATCGGGGCCGGGCTCTGCACGGTGCTGGCGGGGTGGAATTCGTTCATTCCCACGATCGGAGCCTCGGGCGCGATCTACGGACTCTTGGCGGCCTACGGGATCCTCTTCCCGGATCGGATCCTGCTCCTGTACTTCGTCATCCCGATCAAGGCGAAGTACTTCGTCCTCATTCTCGGCGCCCTGACCTTCTGGTCCAGCCTGACCGCGTCGGGAAGCGGAGTGGCCAACGTGGCCCACCTGGGCGGGATGCTCTTCGGCTGGCTCTACTTGAAGGGTTTGCCCCGAGGGGGATTCCGATTCCGCATGCCGTCGTTCGGCGCGTGGCGCGAGCGCCGGAGGCAGGCGCGCCTGAAGAAGAAGTTCAAGGTCTACTACCGGGACACCCGTGGGGACGATCGCGAGGAGTAGCCCCCGAGGAGTCATGGAGGGCGGCGACCTCCTAGAGTCGCCCCGTCATTAGCCCCGTCATCACCTCGTCCAGCGCCGCCTTCGGCGGTCGCACCTGCTCCAGCGTCAAGGACGCGAGCGGCTGATCCACCAGACCCAGCTCCCGATCCAGCGCGGCCTCGCTCGGGTTCGCGTAGAGAAGCCCCGTCACGAACTTCCCCTCTTCGCGGGATTTGTGAAGGGTGGAGAGCGCCTGGAAGGCGTCGCTGGGGTCGTAATCCTCACCCAGCTTCTTCAAGATCACCCGCGAGCCGTCGTGCATCTTCACCTCGCGCGTCTCGCCCGGCGCGTAGTCCACCTCGATGTTCTCGTAGTGGGGGACGTAGGTCAGGTCGTGGAGCGGCGCGTCGTGCTCCTTCACGGCGGCGTACGACTTGGTCGAGCCCTCGTGCGCGTTGAAGGTGACGCAGGGGGAGATCACGTCCACGACCGCAGTGCCCCGGTGGCTGAGCGCGGCTTTGAGGATGGGGCGGAGCTGCTTCGGGTCGCCGGAGAAGGAGCGTGCGACGAAGCCGCACCCCAGCTGCACCGCGATGGCGCACAGGTCGATGGGCATCAGGTCGTTCACCGCGCCCGACTTGGCCTTGGTCCCGACGTCGGCGGTCGCCGAGAACTGTCCCTTCGTCAGCCCGTACACGCCGTTGTTCTCGATGATGTAGGCCACGGGGACGTTCCGCCGCACCAGGTGGCAGAACTGCCCCAGGCCGATCGAGGCCGTATCGCCGTCGCCCGAGACGCCGAGCAGGGTGAGGTCGTGGTTTGCCAGGAACACGCCCGTGGCGATGGACGGCATCCGTCCGTGCACCGCGTTGAAGGCGTGGGAGCGGCCGATGAAGTAGGCCGGCGTCTTGCTGGAGCAGCCGATGCCCGAGAGCTTCGCCAGGCGATGCGGCGGGAGGGCCATCTCGAAGGCCGCCTGGATGATGCTCCCGGTGATGGCGTCGTGCCCGCAGCCCGGGCACAGAGTCGACTTGGCCCCCTTGTAGTCGGCGGGCGTGAGCCCGATTCGGTTGGTCGTGACCGGGGTGGCCGGCGGTCCGGGCGCCGCGGCGGAATTCGTGCTCATCGGACCGCCACCTCCTCCCGCTCGGCGCTCTTCACGCCCTGCGCCACGGTGTGGGCGTCGAGAGGCAGTCCGTCGTAGTGGAGCACGGACCGGAGGCGCGTCGCATGTGCTGGGTAATCCATTCTGAGGAGCGCCGCCATCTGGCCGTCGCGGTTCTGCTCCACCACGTAGACCCGCTCGTGGCGCGCGAGGAACGCGCCGACCTCGGAAGAGAAAGGATACGCCTGGACGCGGAGGGACGAGGTGCGAATGCCGTCCTCGCGCAGACGGTCGCGCGCCTCTTCCACCGCCCACCGCGACGAGCCGAAGCAGAGGATCGCCGCTTCCGCCCCCTTCGTCTCCTCCACGACCGGTTGCGGCACCACGCCCCGCGCCGTCTCCCACTTTCGGTTCAACCGGTCCATGACGCGGGGATAGGCTTCGCTCGACTCGGTGTACCGGGCCTGCTCGTCGTGCCCGGAGCCGCGGGTGAAGTAGGCCGCAAGCGGGTGGTTGGTTCCGGGGAGGGTCCGGTAGGGAATGGCGTCGCCGTCCACGTCGCGGTAGCGCTCGAACTTTCCGATTTTCTCGAGGTCGGCCGCGGAGAGCACCTTTCCACGGTCCCACGGCTTTGCCGGATAGGGGAACGGGTCGGCCATCCAGACGTTCATCGCGATGTCCAGGTCCGAGAGGACGAAGACGGGCGTCTGGAGGCGCTCCGCCAGGTCGAACGCCCGCATGCCGTAGTCGTAGCACTCCTCCACCGAGGAGGGGAACAGCATCACGTGCTTGGTGTCGCCATGAGACAAGAAGGCCACGCTCAGCAGATCGGCCTGCGACGTGCGCGTGGGGAGGCCGGTGCTGGGTCCGATCCGCTGGATGTCCCAGATCACCGCGGGAATCTCCGCGTAGTACGCGTAGCCGGTGAACTCGGTCATGAGCGACAGCCCGGGGCCCGACGTCGTCGTCATGGCGCGCGCCCCGGCCCACGAGGCGCCGAGGACCATGCCGATCGCCGCGATCTCGTCCTCGGCTTGCACGATCGCATAGGTCGCCTTGCCCGAGGGATCGCGGCGATAGCGCTCCAGGAATCCCGTCAGCGCCTCGGCCAGGCTGGAGGAGGGCGTGATCGGATACCACGAGGTGAACGTCACGCCACCGAACATGGCGCCGAGCGCCGCCGCCTGGTTTCCGTCGATGAGGATCTTGCCCGCGGTCTTGTCCCGCCGCTCCACGCGGAAGGGCGCGGGCGGCAGGTGGGCCGCCGCGTAGTCGAAGCCGGCGTCCACCGCGGCGCGGTTCATTGCGAGCGCCTTGGGCTTCTTGCCCAGCTGGGCGTCGAGCGCGCGCTCCACCTCGGCCTTCTCGATGCCGATCAGCTGGGCCAGCACGCCGACGTAGACCATGTTCACGACCAGCTTCCGGAGCTTCGGGTCGGGGACGATCGGCTGGACGATCTTGTCGAAGGGGATGACGTGCGCCACGGCGCCCTCCGGCACCTTGGGCGCGGGAAGTCCCTCGTTCATGACGACCACGCTGCCGGGACCCATAGCCGCGATGTCGGTCACCGACGTCTCCGGGTTCATCGCGACCAGGACGTCGTTCCGCGTTTCGCGGGCCACGTACCCCCGCTCGTTGACCCGGATGGTGAACCAGGTGGGCAGTCCGGCGATGTTCGAGGGGAACAGGTTCTTCCCGGAAACCGGAACCCCCATCTGGAAGATGGAGCGGAGGAGGGTGTTGTTGGCCGTCTGGCTCCCCGATCCGTTCACGGTGGCCACGTGGATGTTGAAGTCGTTCACTCTCGGCAATTTCTGCCCTTTCGGTCGTTTAGTTCGCGTCGGGTGGGTGCGCGGAGCATCTTATTCTCGGATGCCTGCGCGGGCCGGTCAAGGCGCTTCCCGGGTTTGCTCCTTGACCGGTGCCGTGGCGGCGTCAAGAATGGAGCCCATGGCGCGTCACACGCTTCCCGAACCCTATCTCACACTGGACGATGCGACCCTCGCCGGGCGGATCGATGAAGCGAAGCGCGCCCTGGGATCCCGGCTGGTCATCCTGGGCCACCACTACCAGCGGGACGACGTCATCCAGCACGCCGACGTGACCGGCGACTCCTACAAGCTCGCCAGGCTCGGCGCCGAGCGGACGGAGGCGGAGTTCGTGGTCTTCGCGGGGGTTCACTTCATGGCGGAGAGCGCGGATATCCTCCGCGCGCCCCACCAGACTGTGATCCTCCCGGATCTGAACGCGGGCTGCTCCATGGCCGACATGGCCCCCACCGACGACGTGCTGGACGCGGGCGCGACCCTCGAACGTCTTGGTGTGACCGACGTCACCCCGGTGACCTACATGAACTCCACCGCGGCCATCAAGGCGTTCTGCGGGGAGCGCGGCGGCGCGGTCTGCACCTCGTCCAACGCCCGCGCCGTCTTCGAGTGGGCGTTCCGCCAGCGGGAGAAGGTCTTCTTCCTGCCTGACGAGCACCTGGGCCGGAACACCGCAGCGTCGATGGGAATCCCGGAGCCGGAGGTCGTTGTGTGGGATCCGATGCGAGAGCAGGGCGGGCTTACCGCGGAGGCCATTGCGGGCGCGAAGGCGATCGTCTGGAAGGGATGCTGCTCGGTCCACACCAAGTTTCAGCTGCGGCACGTGGAGGAGCGGCGCGCTGAGGACCCCGGCGTGAAGATCATCGTCCACCCCGAGGTGCCGCGCGAGGTTGCGGACGCGGCCGACGTGGTCGGCTCGACCGAGACGATCATCCGAACGCTGCGCGAGGCGCCGGCGGGAAGCCGGTGGGCGGTCGGCACCGAGTACAACCTGGTGAACCGGCTGGCGCACCAGATGCCGGACAAGAAAATCTCCATCCTCTCGAAAGACTTCTGCATTTGCGCTACGATGTACCGGATCTCTCCGCAGAACCTACTGTGGGCGCTGGAGCGATTGGCCGCCGGTGAGATCGTGAACCCGATCCGCGTTGCCGAGCCGGCCCGGACGTGGGCCAAGGTCGCGCTGGATCGCATGCTTCAGGTGAACTGAGTCTCGGGAGAACGCCATGGCGTACGTAATCGTCAAAGACATCTGCGAAGGAGAGAGTTCCTGCGTCGACGTCTGCCCGGTGGACTGCATCAAGCCGGGCGAGGGCGAGAACGGCAAGGGAACGAAGTGGTTCCTGGTCGTCGCAGAGGACTGCGTGAGCTGCAACGCCTGCCTGGAAGCCTGCCCGGTCGAAGGGGCCATTCTCCCCGACTGACCGCGGCACCGCTTCATCCGCATCCCCTTTCATCTCAAGATTCCAGGGCTCCGGACCGATATCTAGGACCGCACGTGCGCCGCTCGTTTTGGCCGGCGCCATGACCTGTCTGCGCCCGATCGGGGAAGTCACCGCATGGATTGCGCCGAGGCCAAGTTACAGATGGATCCCTACGCCGCGGATCAGCTCACCGGGGCGGAGAAGGCGGCGTTCGAATCGCACCTCTCGGACTGCGCCGAGTGCCGGCTGGACAGCGAGCTGACCCGAGCCTCGAACAACATGCCCACTGCGAGCCAACCACGCCCCGCCGCCGCGGAGGCGGCCCCGCGTCCCTCCGCCGGAGAGTGGACGATCGAGTCGATCTTCGGGAGCGCCACGGGATCCGGCACCGGGACCTCTTCGGCGCGCACGGCCGCGGCCGCCCCTCTTTCCGGAATCGAGTCCGGATCCGCATACACGGCCCCGACTGAAAGTGGGCCGGCGGCCGAGCCGCCGCCGATGGATGAGACACCGCCGATGGACGAGCCGGAGATCCCTCTCCCCGACGTGCTCCGCGAGGCGGCCCTCGCCCGCTCCGGATCGGCCAAA
>DATGVG010000129.1:0-30493 GCA_035300625.1 Candidatus Limnocylindrales bacterium | reverse complement strand
AACCGGAATCGCGCCCTGGCACGATCGGGTGCTCCTCGCCTTCGCCTCGACCCGGCGGGAACAGGTTCGGGTGCCCGGCCCGGCCGCCGACGCTCCTCCGCTCCCGCTCCGGACGGAGGAAGAGCGGCGGTCCGCCGCCTTCCGCGTCCTGGCCGCGCTCAAGGCAATGCCCGAGGCCGAGCGCCTGGCCGGGGTCGAGCGGCTGCGCGCCGATCTGGGCGGCGAGCGCGACGCGGCGGCCGAGTCCGGGCTCATGCTCGATTGGGACCGCGTGCGTGCCATGAAGAGCGCCGGGGTCCGCTTCGGCTCCCACACCGAGACGCACCCCATCCTGAGCCGGGTCACACGCGAGCGCGCGCGGGAGGAGATCACACGCTCCAAGCGGGCGATCGAGGCGGAGCTGGGCGAGGAGGTCCGGCTCTTCGCCTACCCGAACGGCAGGACCGAGGACTACACCGACGACACCGTCGCCCTGCTGCGGGAGGCGGGCTACCGCGCCGCCGTAACCACCAACTTCGGGGCGAACGAGACGGGGGACGATCCGTTCCGCTGGCGACGCGGAACGCCGTGGGAAGACGACCCGGCACGGTTCGCGCTGAAGCTGGCGTATTACCGGCTGCGCGCGGCGCCTCCGCGGAGGAGCGCCTAGATGCGCGACATCCTCGTCGGGCTGGTCATTTTCGGGAGCATCCCGTTCTGCATTTTCCGGCCCGACATCGGCATCCTGGTCTACGCGTGGATCGGGCTCATGAATCCGCACCGCCTCTCGTGGAGACTGGAGAACGCGCCGGTCGGCCTCGCGGTCGCGCTCGCGACTCTCCTGGGCACGTTCTTGAAGGGGGAGATCCGGAACATCCCGATGCGGATCACGACCGCGCTTCTGCTCCTGTGGGTCGGCTACACCACGGTAACCACGATGAACGCCGTCTCCCACGACGCGTGGATCGAGTGGAACCGATTCTCGCGGATCATCCTCATGTGTTTCGTGGCCATGATGCTCTTACAGGATCGAAAGCGCCTCGAGCGCTTCGTCTGGGTGTGCATGGCCTCGGTGGCGTTCTACGGCGTGAAGGGGGGCATCTTCTCCATTCTCCATCGCGGCGAATATCGGGTCTGGGGACCCTCGGGGTCGTTCATCGAGGGAAACAACGAGCTGGCGCTGGCGGAGCTGATGATCCTGCCCCTCATGCTGTACTTTATGCGGCAGGTCACAAAGACCTGGCATAAATGGGCTTACGGCGTCGCTGTCGGACTCACCATTCTCTCGATCCTCTTCTCCTATTCCCGGGGCGCAATCGTCGCTTTCGCCGGCCTCGCCGCCATCCTCATGGCGCGCTCCCGCTACCGCGTCCAGGCCTTCCTAGTCGTGGTGATCCTGGGCGGCCTCCTGGCCGCGTTCGTCCCCGTGGAGTGGAAGGACCGGATGTTCTCCATCCGCGACTACCAGGCCGACACCTCGGCGATGGGGCGGATCAACGCCTGGCACTTCGCCTACAACCTGGCCAAGGACCGGCTCTTCGGCGGCGGGTTCCGAACGTTCACCCCCGAGCTGTTCGCCGTTTACGCGCCCAACCCGACCGACATCCACGATGCGCACAGCATCTACTTCGAGGTGATGGCCGAGCAGGGCTTCCCGGGCCTCATGATCTTCCTGGGCATCCTGGGCGGGACCCTGTGGCGCCTGGAACGGCTTCGAAAATGGTTCCCGAAGGACCCGGAGCGCCGCTGGATCCGGGACCTGGCGGAGATGCTCCAATACTCCATCGTGGCCTACATGCTGGGGGGCGCCTTCCTGGGGCTCGCGTATTTCGACCTCTTTTACTATCTGGTGATCTCGGCCATCCTCCTCGAGTTTATCGCGCAGCGGGAGGCGGCCGTGGAGCGCGTTCGCGCGAAGAGCGCGGCCCGGCCCGTGGCGGCGCCCGCCGGCGGCCCCGAGCCGGCCCTGGGCACCTGACGCCCCGTGCGCCTCGTCCTCCACCATCGCACCCAGGGCCAGGGGGTCGAGGGGGTTCATCTCCTCGGCATGGCCCGCGCGTTCGAGCTCGCGGGGATGGAGGTGGAGATCGTGTCCCCGCCCGGAGTCTCGGTGGAGGACGCGCCCGCCGCGCGGCGGTCCGGGGCAGGGCGCTTCTGGCGCACGCTCGCGGTCCGGGTCCCCGAATTCCTCTTCGAGCTCATGGAGATCGCGTACAACGTCCCCGCCTACTTCCGCCTTCGCCGCGCCCTCGGCGCTCCCGGGACGGTAGCCCTCTACGAGCGATACGCGTTCTTCAACGTCGCGGGCGCGCTCGCCGCTGGCGCCGCGCGCGTCCCCCTCGTCCTGGAGGTCAACTACACGGACGAGACCCCTCTCTACCGGCGGCGGAGCCGCCTCCTCAGGCCTCTCGCGCGCCGCCTCGAAAAGTTCACGCTGGGAAGCGCCGACCGGATCGCCGCGGTCTCGACCGTCCTGAGCCGCCAGATCGCGGCGTCCGGGATCGATCCCGCCCGCGTCGTCGTCCTCCCCAACGCGGCCGATCCCCGGCGCTTCCGCGCCGAGATCTCCGGAGCGGCCGTCCGCGCGCGCTACGGGCTGACGGACGCGCGCGTCATCGGCTTCACGGGCGCGTTCTTTCCCTGGCACGGGGTGGCACTGCTCATCGACGCCCTGCCCGAGGTGTTTCGCCGGGTACCGGACGCGGCGGCGCTCCTGGTGGGGGAAGGCCCGGAGCGGCCCGCGCTCGAGGCCCGAGTCAAGGAGTGCGGGCTCTCGGAGCGCGTGCGCTTCGCGGGCTGGATCGGCCACGAGCGGCTCCCGGAGCACATCGCCGCGTTCGATGTCGCCGTCATGCCGGATTCGAACGAATACGGCTCGCCGATGAAGATCTTCGAGTACATGGCGATGGGAAAGCCGGTCGTGGCGCCTCGCCTGGGTCCCCTGGAGGACGGGATCCTGGACGGCGACACCGGGATCCTCGTCCCCCGCGGCGACGCCGCGGCGCTGGGTGCGGCACTCGCCGCTCTATTGGAGGACACGGCCCGGCGCTCCGCCATGGGCGCGCGGGCGCGCGAGCATGTGCTCGAACGGCATACCTGGGACACGAATGCCGCGAGGATCTTGTCCCTGCTCCCGGCCACCGAGCGGACGCGTTGATGGAGGGCCGGGCGGGTGCTACGCTTTTCCGCATGACGACGGCGGGAGTCAGGGATCATCGGATGCCGGGTGCCGCGGCCCTCGCCGGGCTCGGGGCCCTGGGGGCATTGGCCGTCGGCGCACTCCTCGCAGCGTTGCTGGGCGGGGCACCCGCCGCACGGGCCCAGTCCTACTACATTCCGGGCACCCCGGAACCCGACTCGATCCTCTATCCCGAAACGAGGAAGGATCCCCGGATCGCCCCTCGCGACGCGTACAACCCGCTGGCGAAAGACCCCCACGTCCCGAAGAGCGAGGCGCAGATGTGGGTGAACAACGACTTCTTCTCCGTCGGGGCCGACCCCGAAGCCTCCCGCCTCATCCCGATCGTCGAAAACGGCCACCTCGGTCCGAAGACGAATCCCCGAGGTTTCTGGCCGCGCTACTCCGAAGGAAGCCTGGAAAAGGCGGTGACCGAGCTGAAGTATGTCCTCTGGGTTTTCCCGAACCACCCGCGGGCTCTGCACCTGCTCGGAATCGTGGCAAAGGAGCTCCACGATCCTTCGATTCCAATCGCATTCTACGAGAAGGCTCTGCGCCTTTTCCCGGACCGCGCCTACACGCGCGCACAGTACGGGGCCTATCTGGTGGACATCGGAGAGCGGGCGCAGGGGATCATGCAGCTCGAGGTGGCGCTGAAGAGGGATCCGCAGTCTCTGGTGGCGCGGGCTTGGCTCGACAAAGCGAAGCACGACCAGGGGCTTGCTACGGAACCGGCGCCTGCCGCGACGCCGGGGCAGCGCTAGGGCGCGCTTGGCCGAGGGGCCCCCGACACGATACCGAGCCCGACGTGTCTCCGGCTCGGCCCCGGCTACAGCTCCGTGGGCTTTCCCCGTTTGGCTTCTCTTGCTCGCTTCAGGGCCCATCCCGGAAGGAGCGACTTCGCTAGGAGGGAGTAGAGGCGGGGATCCCAGGGGGAGAGGCGGAGGGATTGGGCGAGGAGCTTTCGCGCCGTGCCCATGTGCAGGAGCTCGAGCGCGGTCTCGGCGTAGGCTCGGTGCATGGCGGCGTAGGCCGCGCGGCGGTGGGGAGCGATGGCCGGACCCAGGACGGGATCGGCAAAGGCGAGATCGAACATCTCCCGGTTCATGGCGACCAGCGATTCGATGGGAAGCCGCGACGCGGAAACCGTCGAGCGCTGGAAGCGGACCAGCACCTCGCCCACCTGCTCGAACGGAAAGCGCTCCGCCATCTTGAGCCAGTAGAGCCAGTCCTCGGCGAAGCGCAGCGTCTCGTTCATCCCCCCCACCGCCTCGTAGCACTCGCGCCGCATCACCACCGTGGACGGCATGACGAAGTTGGTGAAGAGAAGCCCGGGGAGCACCCGCCCGCGGTCTTCGGGACGCGGGACCTGCACCTTGACCACGCGACCCTCCGCGTCCACCACCTCGTTGGCGCCGTACACCAGGCCGGCCTCGGGTGAGCGTTCGAGAGCGGCCAGCGACGCCTCGAGATGCCGGGGATAGAACACGTCGTCCGAATCGAGGAACGCGATGAAGGCGCCGCCCGCGCGCTTGAGCCCGCGATTTCGGGCGGCGGCCGGGCCCGCGTTCTGCTGTCCCACGTAGACGATGGGACGGGGGTACTCCGCGATCATCGCCTCGGTGCCGTCGCTGGAGCCGTCGTCCACGACGATCGCCTCCACCTCGGGGATGGTCTGGGCGAAGACGCTGTCGAGGGCGCGCCGCAGCACGTGCTTCCGGTTGAACGTGGGCATCACCACCGAGACGAGCGCCTTCATTTCGGCGCTCCCCCCGGGGCTCCGGCGGGCTCGAGCCGCGCCGGCCGGCGGCGGATCCACTCGGTCAGCGCGTCGCGCTCCTCGCGGCGCACCCAGCCCGACAACCAGAGCGCGGCGACGTAGGCCGCGAACAGGGCGACGCCCAGCAGGAACGAGACGGCGTGGGGAAGGGGCGGCACCAGGGCCCGCGCCGCCCAGATGCCGGCCGCGAGCAGCGCCGCTTTCGCGAGGCGGCCGAACTCGTAGTGGACCGGAAAGGCGCGCTGGCTCTCGCGGTAGACCCAGACGGCCTTGGCCGCGAAGGCCACGAACGTCGCGGCGACCGCTCCGAGCATTCCGTAGCGGGGAATCCAGAGCCAGTAGAGGCCCAGGCAGAGGACGCAGGTGCCCGCGAACACCGCGCCCAGGAGCGGCGTCTTGTTCTTGAGCTTCAGCCCCAGCTCGAAGTAGGTCCCGATCCCATTCCACACGTAGGCCGCCAGGATCAGCGGGACCAGCGCCGCGGCCGGCGCGTAGGAAGGCGGCGCCACGACCCCGATGACGTCCCGGATCACCAGCGACATTCCGAGCCACGCCGCCACCAGCGCGGTCGCGAAGTAGGTGAACACCCGCGTGTAGAAGGCGCCCGCGCCGGGATCGTCGGCCACCTCGAAGGACTTGGCATTCCAGACCTGGAAGAAGCTCGCGACCACCAGCGTGTTCAGCATGATGCCGAACTTGTACGCCAGCGCGTAGATTCCCACTTGCGCGAATCCCGCGTAGGCCTGGAGGAAGAAGCGATCGGCGAAGTTGATCACGAACAGGGCCACCTGGACGAGCACGAGGGGATAGCCATAGGCCACCATTCGCCGGAGAAGGGGGCGGTCGAAGGCCAGGCCGTTCTCGCGGACGACGCGCGTCAAGAGCAAGAGCCCCAGCGCCGTGTTGGTGATCAGGTTCGAGATCAGAATTCCCTCGACGCCACGGCGAAGCACCACCAGGAAGAGCACGTTCAGGAGGGCGCCGGCCACGAACTTGCCCACCGTGATCGAGCTGTAAAGGGCCGAACGCTGCCGCACGGCCAGATACGTCATTCCGAACTCGGCCACCATGTTGAATCCGAAGCCGACGAAGAGAATGCGCAGGTATCGGGCGAACCCGGGTTCGTGGAACAAGGTGCCGGCCAGCCAGGGAGCCGCCGCCAGGAGGATCGCGGACACAGCGAAGGAGACGGCGAGGACGGGGACGAGGGCGGTCGACACCACGCGGCGGCGATCGTTCTCGCCCGGGACCAGGTAGTAGAACCGGTAGATCGCGTTCGCCAGCCCCAGGCCGAACAGCATCCCGATCGCCATGGCGGTCAAGTCGAGGTACTCGATGATCCCGTACTGGGCGGGGGTGAGGTTGTAGGTGTACAGCGGGACCAGGAGGAGTCCGGCGATCCGGATGCCCACGTTCCCGAGCCCGTAAATCCCGGCGTGCTTCAGCACGCTGGAAAACGAGGGAGGGGCGGGGTTCTCCGCCGGCGGGGCGCTCACTCCGGACGGAGGCGCCGCGCCGCCGCGGCGGTCAGGCGCTTGACCAGGGGCCGCCACCAGGCCGCGTATGGACGCGGGTCGCGGACGTCGAAGAGGGCGAAGCGCTTGGGCTCGAGGAGCTGCGCGAGCAGACGGCGCTTCGAAATCGCGGGGTCGCGCCACGATTCGAGGTACACCCAGAGGTCCCGGTCCCCGTCCACCCATGCGACCCGGTTCCGCTGGCGCTCCGAGGCGTGGAGCGGGATGCCGGTCAGGTCGGAATAGACAATCGCGGGGAGATCGACTCCGTTCACGATCAGGGTCTTCAGCCAGTAGTCTGAGCGCCCGACCGTCGCCTCGATGAAGTAGGGAGTGCCGTCGGGCGCCGCCTTGAACTCGACCGATGCGATCCCCCGATAGTCGAGCCCCCGGAACAGCCGGAGCCCCTCTTCGATCAGGTCGGGACGATCGACGCCCCGGGCGGCGCTCGAATTCCCCAGCGTCCGGGGCACCTGGCGGATCTTCTGTCCGGCGAATGGCGCGCGGACCCGGCCGCTCTGGTCGAAGTAGTAGGCCGTGAAGTAGACCTGCTCGTCCCCGCCCTCGATCCACTCTTGAAGAAGGAAGCGGTCGATCTCCGGATGCGCCGCAGCCAGGCGCGCCAGGGATGCCCGGTCGGGCACGATCACCGCCTTGATCGCGGACATCGGGGTGGCGGGCTTCACCACGCACGGAAATCCCGCCCCGTCGAGGGCGGAGGAAGGAGCGCACCCGCGCGCCTCCGCGCTCGTGACGGCGGCCGTGCGCGGAACGTGGAGTCCCTGGCGCACCGCGAGCGGGCCGAGGCGATCCTTCTCGATGAGGTCGAGCAACAGCTCGGGCCGGGGAAAGGGAAGGTGGAACCGGCGCCGGAGGGCCTCCTGCACCGGATTCAGCAGCCGCACCATCTTGTCGTTGGTGACGAAGAGGACGGGCCTGGACGGGAGGGAAGCGCCCAGCTCAAGCAGCACCTCCACGAGGGACTCGCCATAGAGGTCCCCGTGGTGGAGTTTCAGGCCGTGGCGCGTCTGGGCAGACGGCTGGTCCCAGTTCGACTCGATCACGATCACCGGGACGCCCTTCCGCTCGAGGGAGCGAAGGATCGCGAGCCCGTGGGAGCAGAGGCCGACCAGCACCGCCGGCGGACGGCCCGCCGCGGGCAGCGCGCGCCGCAGGCTGTCGACCGACGGGTGCACCTTCACGGCGGGGAATTCCTCCGGGGTCCGAAAGCGGATGCGCGCGGAGCACTTGAACGGGCGCTTCGCCCCCCCAGTCTAGTCGATCGGGGGCGGGGCTGTCATGGCGCGGCGGGGATGCCGCTCGTGGGCGTCAGATCGCCGGGAGGTGCGGGGGGAGGGTCGGGAGGGTCGGGAGGACCGGCCGGGTCGATCGGGTCCGCCGCGTCGATCGCGTAGCGCACCGAGAAGCTCCACCGCTTCGACGGATCAAATCCAGTGAGGGTCATGCTCTGGGTCGCACCGGGGGCGAGGGGCCGCGGCTCGCCCTGCACGTCGCTCGCGGCGAACCAGGGCACGTGGCTCGCGGGCGGGTACTGGAACGACCGGGTGTTCGGATCGAACCCCAGCCAGTCCACGATCGTTCGTTCGGACGCCTTGATCCGGTATCCCTCGGCGCCCGGCGGCACGGTCCAGGTCAAACGGTACGCGCCCCCTCCCAGGTCCTGGGCGCTCGCGCCAGGAACGGGGAGCCATCCCGCCCGCGGTCGGGAAAGATCCACGGCCAGGAACGCCTCGCTCGCGGGATCGGTCGGGGTGCGGTTGGTCACGTAGCCGATGTCGCCGATCAACAGCTTCGCCGCGCGCGCCAGGTATTTCGGGTCCCCCGTCATCTGATAGGCGAACGTGAGCGCACGGCACGTCGAGATCGGCCGGAAGCCCTCGGCCCAATAGCGGTTCGTCGCGGCGTCGTTTTTCTGGTCCAGGTAATACGCGTACAGGTAGCCGTATTGTCCGCTCGCCGGGCCCGTGTCGAAGTACATCTCGTTATAGGCGAACTCCGCGAGCCCGAGCAGGTAGCTCTCCAACTCCTCAACGCGCGGGTCGTTCGCCTCGCGGAGAAGGCGAAGCCCCTCCCAGACGGCCTCGAAGTGGATCTGAACGGTCATGAAATCGGAGATCGACCGCGGCAGCTGGTACCCGACGAACGATTGCCACAGGTATCCGCGCTCCATATTCCGCCCCGCGGGGAGCGCCGACCCCGGCACGTCGCGCGAGGCCAGGAGCGCGTTGGTCATCCGGTCCAGGTCGTCCCAGTAGCGGCGGTCCCGCGTGACGTCCCAGAGGAGGGCGAAATCTCGGTAGTAGCGGCCCCATCCACGCATGCCGCCGTCGCCGAAGTCCTCGATCGGCCGGTAGAAGTTGGGCGGGTCGCCGTCACCCATGCCGTGCTTCCACTCTCCGAAGTCGACCACCGCCTCGTGGTAGAGCTCGTTCCCCGTGAGATACCACGCGATCGGAAGACTGACCCAATGCGCGTGCTCGAAGTCGAAGATCCGCCCGTTGAACGCGCCCAGGTTCGTGCCGCTTCCCTCGTCGCCGGGGACGATCTGATTGGCGGACCAGTCGAACCCGTCGGAATGGCGCACCGCCGTATCCGCCTTGAAAAGGGAGTTGCGCTCTCCCTCGGCCAGGAAGCCGCCGTTGCCCGTACGCAGGTAATCGATCAGGTCGAGGAGCGCGAAATCCGTCTGGTTCGCTCCTCCTCCCGTGCTCCACGAGTGATACCGCCAGAACTGGGGCACGATGTTGGCGAGCGACGGGCCGGTCGCGCCGTGCGCCAGAAACCAGCGGGCCTGGCCGGCGGCGGACACGAGCCGGGTCTCGCCAAGGATTCCCCCCGCGGCCGCCACCTGCGCCAGGGGCGGCCGCCCGCCGAGCGGATACTGCATCTCGTAGAGCGCGGCGCTCCGGGCGGCGGGGAACGCCGCGTGGAAATCGAAGAAGAGCTCGCGCGTCTCATAGGCGCCCCAGGCGAAAGGGATCGAGGCCTTCAAGTTTCGCTTGCTGAAGAGCTCCACGCGAACGGTTCCGTCGCCGGAGAGCTCGAAGCCGGCGGGCCAGCTCTGGGCCATCCAGCGGAGCCCCGCCGTCACGCCCCGCCCGGTCGCATCCTCGAGCGCGGCCCAGCCCGACGCGTAGTCGTCGGGATGGCCCGTGAGCGGCTGGTAGATCGTCCCGTTCACTTTCCGGATCTCGACGCCGTTCTGGGCGAACGTGGTGCCGGTGATCGCCATCGGGGCGTTGGGGTATGCGTTCTCCGGGTACCCGTTCTGGGCGCTGTACGCCTGGTACAGGTACATCGCCTCGTCGGCTGCCAGGGCGTCGCTCACGGGGCCGCGCGAGGTCGCGGTCGTGAAGCGAAGTCCGCCCGGCGGCGCCAGGGGCACGACCACCTCGGCGCTCCGGAAGGTGAACGCCGTGGGCGCTTCAGCGCGCGCGTTCCGGAGGGACACCCAGGCGCGCACGTAGGACTTGCCTCGATAGAAGTGGAGCCGTACGAGGTACTCGCAGAGCCGGGCCCCCGAAGAGCTCCGGAGCGTGCCCGAGGCCCGGATGACCGCGCGCACCGGCCCGTTCTCCTCCAGAACCACCGACGAGGCGGCGTCGTTCGCCGAGGTGTAGCGGACGCCGGCCACGTCGGTCACGACGACGCCGTCGCCGCCGGACGCGACGAGCGAGGCCGGGCCCACGGAGACCTGGTCGAAAAGGCGGAAGGGGGACTTGTTGACCCGGAAGGCGCCGGCTCCCGTGGAGATCGCGATGCTCGAGCCCTGGTCCGAGGCGAGATCGGGACCGCCGAAATTCCCCGCGCCCGTGGTCAGCGAGACTTTGGCGTTCGTGCCGCCGGCCGTCAGGTCGCTCTGGAAGTCGACGAGGACCCAGCGGAGCGCCCCTCCCGGCCACCGGGAGAGCTCGCGGAACTGCCCGGCCGACGCTCCCGAGAGCCCGAGCTGAGAGACGCCCATGATCCCGGCGCTCTCCTCGAGCGGGATTCCCAACGTGACCGGTCCGGCGGCGCGGGCCATCCCGGGCACGCCGGCCGGAAGGACCTCCTGGACGGTGATCGGGATGGGAAAGGAAGCGCGGGCCCGGGGAGCCGCGATGAGCCCCGCGGCCACGGCCAGAATTCCCACGAGAAACGACGCGCGACGCATCCGCTACCGGGTCTTCAGATCCTGGATATCGCTGGGGGCGGTCGCGTCGCCGCCGGGGGCGTAGCGGAACAGCCAGAAGTCGTTCCCCTGGTGCAGCACGAAAACATCGTTGTCCGGGTCGTAGGCCAGATCCTCGGCGTTATAGGCGTCGCTGGGCACCGCGACGGCGGGGGAGAGCAGGGTCCACCGCCGCGTGGAGGGGCGGAAAATCCAGGTGTCGTTGAACCGCGTCGCGTCGTCGCGCATGCCGCCCCACAAGAGCACGACGTCGTGCCGCGAATCGTAGGCCATCGCGGCGAAGCGGCGGGGCGGGGGCACGGCTCCCTGGGGGATGATCTTGAGCCACGTCCGGGCGGCGGCATCGAACGACCAGAGCTCGTTTCCTGCGTTGGGGTAGGTGCCCCCGCCGAACATCCACGAGACGCGCCTCACGGGATCGAACACCATCGACTGCGACATGCGCGCGGGCGGCGCGCCGGGCGTTGAGCCAATCTGCCACGTTTCCGTGTCCACGTTGAAGAGCCAGGCCTGGTTGCCCGAGTGATACGCGGCGTCCGCTCCGCCGGCCACCACCAGCTGATGCGTGCCGGGGTCGTAGGTCATCACCTGCTCGAACACGGTGAACGGGTGCGTCACGGCAGCGATCTCGCGCCATTTCCGCGTTCCGAAATCGTAGACCCAGGTATCCCCCAGATAGTTGCTCGCGACGCTGTTGTTGGCGCCCCCCCAGAGGTAGAGCCGGTTCTTCTCGGGCACGAGCGCGATACACGAATAGGAATGGCGGTCGTAGGGGGTCGGGTCGGTGATGTTCTGCGCGAGAGGAACGGTGACGCCGTTCTGGCGCGCCCAGTTGCTCACCGCTTCCAGGGAAAGCCGGTTCGCCAGAGGGTCGTAGGTCCACAGAGCGTTCGCATAGATCGACGTAGGGCGCGTGGCGTCGATGTACCCGTCGTAGAGCACCATGCGCTTGCCCACGGGATCGTAGAGCATGTGGTTCCAGCCGCGGGCTTCGAACGTGCCGGTGAAGTTGAGGAGGGCGCCTTGCAGCGGGGCCGCCTGCTTGACCCATTGGTTCGACTTGATGCTGATCGCCGCGTCCGCGGGAGCACCCGGAAAGGCAAGGGCGCCGACAATAACCACGGCCCCGGCGGCGAGTGCGCGGATGCGGGCGCGGGCGGGATAGGCATCGGGATACTGCCATTCAGGCACGGAACAACCCTCCAGGGGCCGGAAGCGAAGCGTTACCGGCTCCGATGATCGATTCGGGTGGAAGTGGGAGCGAGCAACGGAGGCCTCAATTGATAAAAAGAGAAGCACCAACCGTACCACCGGCGACTCGGGCGAGGCGGGGACCGGGAATCGCACGCGATTGCCTGGCCCGGAAGCCCGGGAAAAGCGGAAACCGCCGGTGAACTCGAGTAGATCCCCCAACCTAGGCGTGGTCGTTCAGGCTCGGGCCAGGGCGGGGCTCGGCTCGAATGCGACGCTTCGCGAGCGTCCGATAAGAGAGCGCGTGGGCCCGCGTCCCACCGGACCCGTACCGATTCGTACCCTTCTGCCCGGAGGCGTCTCGGGGGGCCCTTCGGACCGGCCCGCGCGAGCCGTGGCGATCGGTGCGCGACTTCCCTCATAATGGTCCGGTGAGCGGGACCCCCATGGCACCCGGCGTGCGGCCGCGCGGCTCCCACCTCGCGGCCGTCTTTTTTGGCCTCGGCATCGCCGCGATGGCCGCCGCGTACCATTCCACGGCCCGATCGTTCTACGACGTGTGGCGGGGGTCGGACACCTATGCCCACTGCTTCTTCGTCCTCCCCGTCGCGGCCTTCCTGGCGTGGAGGCGACGCGACGAGGTCCGCCGTCTCGCCCCCGAGCCGTTCCTTCCCGGGCTCCTGGCGATCGCGGGCATCGGAGCGCTGTGGGTGGTCGCCCACGCGGCGGGCGTCCTCTTCTACGAGCAGCTCGCGTTCGCGCTCCTGATCCCGGCGCTCGTCGTCACGATCTTCGGGCTCCGGATCGCGCGCGTGCTCACCTTTCCGCTCGCGTTTCTCCTCTTCGCGGTCCCGTTCGGAGAAGCGCTCCACCCCGCGCTCATGAGCTTCACCGCCCACGCCGCCGTGCTGGGTCTGCGGCTGACGGGGGTCCCGGTCGCGGTGGAGGGCATGTACCTCACAACGCCGACGGGCAAATGGCAGGTGGTGGAGGCGTGCAGCGGGCTCCGCTTTCTCATCTCGATGTTCACTCTCGGCTGCCTCTTCGCCTACCTCCGCTTCAGCCGCCCCCGGAGCCGCCTCGTTTTCGGAGCCCTGGCGCTCGTCGTGCCGATCCTCGCGAACGGACTCCGGGCCTACGTGATGGTCCTGACCGGATATCTCTCCCGCAAGGACATCGGCTCCGGCTTCAATCATTTCGCAATCGGATGGACCGTCTTCGCGATCGTCATGGCCGCTTTCTTTTACCTGGGAAGCCGGTGGCGGGAGGACTCGTCGCCTCCCACGAGCGGCGCGGGGCAGGCCGGTGGGGAGGCGCCCAACCCGGTCGCTCCCTCGGGATCGATGCGGGGAATCGTCGCGGTTGCCTCCGTCGCGATCGCGCTGGCGGTGGCGCCGGCGGCGTTCGCGGCCTGGACCCGCCCCGCGCCGGAATCGGATCCCGTCGTCCTGGCGTCTCCCGCGCCTCGGGGCGGCTGGGAGCCGATCCGTACCCCGCCGTCCTCGTGGACCCACGGGTATCGGGGCGCGGAGGCCGAGGTCCGGACGATGTACGAAAGAGAGGGGGGGCTGGTCGACTGCTACATCGGCTTCTACCGGAACCAGACGCAGGGGAGAGAGCTGATCCACTTCGCCAACGTGATCGTGCCGCGGGGGGATTCCCGATGGCGGGTCGTGTCCGAGCGCGACACGACCGTCACCCGGGAAGGGCGGCCGCTCTCCTTCCACGAGACCGATGTCCGGTCGCTCTCCCTGGGCTACGCGGTCTGGCACGTCTACTGGCTGCCCTACGAGTTCACGGTGAGTCGCACGCGGGCCAAGCTGCTCCAGGCGCGCGCCCGGCTTTTCCTGCATCACGACCACGCGGCCGTCGTGATCCTCTCGTCTCCCTACGCCGATCAGCCCTCGCACGCCCGGGCGCGGCTCGCCGACTTCGCCGGCGCCATGCTCCCCTCCATCCTGACCTCGATTCGCGGGGCGGATGCGTCGCGCTGAGGCCGGCCCGTGTTTCACGTGCATCCTGAGACGGGGCGGATGCAAAAGCCCGGATGCATTCCGCACGGCGGCCGGCCAAAAGAGCCGGAGCCCTTACGGGCGCGCAGCTTCCTGCATGCACATCGCACGGTTGTCCTGGCACCGAACGTGCTCATCTTGAACGGAGGGGGCGATATCCATCTGTCCATGCTCAGAGCAAACTGCCTGAAAGGGCAGGGCGCAGAGCCACGGGGCTTCCGATTGTGAGGTGAAGCACCGCCTCACGGCCGATGCCAGCCGAGCCGCCATGGACCCGCACAGGGTCGATGGCGGCTCGTCTTTTTGGGAGCCGCGCCCGTCGAGCCGGAAGGGGGAAGGACAGCATGCGATACCACGATCCGACCGACGAAACGAGAACCGCACGAACCGAGAGGATCCCGCTGTGGATCCTCGTTGCCGCGTTCGTGGGCGGGCTATTGCTGCTCGGAATGCTCCGGCCCGCCGGGGCCCATGCCCAGACGGCCGCCGATTCGACGGTCGTGCTCCATTGGACGGCGCCCGGAGACGACGGCACCATCGGACAGGCGTCAAGCTACGACATCCGGTACCGCACCGTCGCGATCACGGCGACCGATACGACGACGTGGTGGAATGCCGCGACGGTCGTGACCGGGGAGCCGGTTCCCGGCGTTTCCGGGGCCAGCGACTCCATGCGAGTGCGCGGGCTGAATCCGGCGTCCACCTACTACTTCATCATCCGGGCGGCCGACGAAGTCCCGAACTGGTCGGGCTTCTCCAACGTGGCCGTGAAATCGACCACCGGCGACCTCATAGCGCCGGGCACGGTCGCCGACCTCTCGGTCACCGGCACCACCGCGACATCGGTCTCGGTCCGCTGGACCGCGCCGGGAGATGACGGCACGACCGGCACCGCGACCAGCTACGACGTGCGCTACTCGACCACGGCGATCACTTCGAGCAACTGGTCCACGGCGACGCAGGCCAGCGGCGAGCCCACTCCGGGCGCCGCCGGAACCATCCAGAACTTCACGATCAGCGGCCTGGCCGGCAGCCGCACCTACTATGTCGCGGTGCGCGCGATGGACGAAGTGGGGAACATCGCCGCCCTGTCGAACGTCGTGAATGGAACCACTCTGGACAACATCGCGCCCGCTGCGGTACGGGACCTTTCGTACTACGGTCCGCTCCCGGCCGGCGACGTGCTGGCCTCGTCGGGCATCGAGCTTGGCAGATGAATCGAATCCGCCCGTACGGACCGGATTCAAGCACCCCGCGCGCCGGAGGCTTCCGGCGCGCGGTCCTGATCGCCCTCGGCGCGGCCCTCGTGGCCGCGCCGTCCATGGGCCGGGCCGACTCCGTCACCCTCTCCTGGACGGCCACCGGCGACGACGGCTCCACGGGACGCGCCTCGGCCTACGAGCTCCGCTTTTCCCAGCAGCCGGTCGTTGCGGGAGACACGACCGGGTGGTGGAGCAACGCCACGACCGCGGGTATTCTCCCGGCCCCGGCCACGGCCGGGACGCGGGAGAGCTATACGATGTCGGGCCTGGTCACCGGCACGACCTTCTACTTCGTCCTCAGAGTCGCGGACGAGGTGCCGAACTGGTCGACCTATTCGAACGTGAGGCCGCGCATGGCCGGCGGAGCCAGCGGCACCCTGGCGACGCCCGCTTCGTTCACGGCGCGCGCGGTCGCCGGCGGCGTGGACCTGTCCTGGGACGAGCCCGCCTCGGGAGCGGGGAGCGGCTATCATCTATATAAGAGCACCTCGGGGGGACCGGACTCGCTGGTAGCCACCCTCGGCGTCAGCACGACGGCCTGGAGCGACACCACGATCGCCGGGGGGGTCACTTATCGCTACACCCTGGCCACGTACCAGGGCTCCTCCGAGGGAACGCCCACGACCGCGACGATCAGCGTGCCGGCCGATCTCCTCGCCGCCGCCACCACGGGGATCCATGGTTATCCGAACCCGGCTCACGGCAAGGTCACCCTTCGCTTCCCGGGCGGGGACAAGAACGGCGCTCCCGGGCGGGTGCGCGTCTCCATCTATGACCTGACGGGCCATCTGGTCAGCCGTCTCGTGGACCAGGTGCTTCCCGCGGGAGATCAGACGTTCGAATGGCTCTGCCGGTCCGACGCCGGAAATCCGGTGGCCCCGGGTCTGTACAACGCGATCCTCGACAGCTCCCTGGGCCGCATGATCGCGCGCATCGCCGTCGTTCCCTGACGGTCAACTACCTCCCCTCCGTAGCGCCTTCGTCCTTTCGCCTCTCTCCCCGGCTTCGTATTCTTCTCCTGTGACCGAGCCGCCCCTTGCCTTGAGCGTGGACGTCGAGGACTACTACCAGGTGCAGGCATTCGCGCGGTTCGTTCCGCGGGATACCTGGCCGACGTACCCGCCGCGCGTGTCCGAGAACACGCGGCGCCTCCTGGACCTTTTCGACGCCACGGGGGCCACCGCCACCTTTTTCGTCCTGGGGTGGGTGGCGAAGAACGATCCGGACCTGGTGCGCGAAATCGCCGCCCGGGGCCATGAGGTCGCATCCCACGGAATGGATCACCGGCTCTTGACCGAGCTCACCCCGGCCGAGTTCCTGGACCAAGCCCGCGATTCCCGGGCGATCCTCGAAGATCTGGCGCAGGCGCCCGTCCTCGGCTTCCGGGCACCCAGCTACAGCGTGGGGAAGGGGACGCTGTGGGCGATCGACGTGCTCGCGCGCGCAGGCTACGCGTACGACTCGAGCGTGTTTCCCATCCGCGGCCGACGCTACGGCTACCCGGGGGGTCCGACGCGCCCCGGCCGCCTCGCGGTGAACGGGAGCGCCGGTATCGCCGAGTTCCCCCTCTCCACCGTCCGGCTCGGGCCGGTGCGGCTGCCGGTGCTGGCGGGGGCCTACCTCCGGCTTCTCCCGCGGTGGGTCTCGGCCCGGGCGCTGGACTATCACCGCGAGCGGCGTATCCCCGTGATCGTGAACGTGCACCCCTGGGAGATCGACCCCGGTCAACCCACGGTCGGCCCCTCGCGCGGGCCGTGGACCCACTACGCGAGGCTCTCGAAGATGGAGGGCGTGCTCCGCTCCCTGCTCCTGCGCGGCTCGTTCCGCGGCGCGGCCGCCCGGCTCCGGGAGCTGGGCTTGATCGGCAACCCGGGGCCGTCTCCCGCGTGAGCATGGAGCTGCTGCTCCTGGCGACGGGCGGCCTCATCGCTCTGATCGCGGCGGGCCTGGTGGCCATCCTGAGCCCGGGCGGCTTCGTGTCGCTGGTCGCCGCGGGGGCGCTGGCCGCGCTCGGGTTTCTGCAGTTCGCCTTCGCGCGCGCTGTGTTCGACCTGGGCACGACGGGCGCCGCGGGCTGGTTCTCCCTCGCGCTCGCCCTCACGCTTCCCGTCTCCGCGGTCTGGCTCCTCCTCTCCGTCATGCTGGGGCGGACCAAGGCAAGCCGCGGACTCGGGGCCTGGCGCTGGTATCTCCTCCTCCAGGCGGCGCTCTCCGCCGGCGCCCTTTTCTACGCGCTGGCCGGGCCGGCGTTTCCGCCCGAGCCGGCCGGCTCCCGCGCGTTCCACCTGCGGGGCCTCCAGTGGGCCGCCGTCGTGGTCGTTCTTCTCAACGTGATCCTCCTGGCCGCCAAGTTCGAGGCCACCCATCTCTCGCTCCCGCCGAGGCGGCGGGAGACGTTCCGCCTCGCCCTCGTCGGTGTCCTGGGGTGCTCGGGCCTTCTTTCGTACCTCATCTTCTCCATGCTCGCCACGGGGCGCGCCGAGGTCGCGGACATGGGATCGAGCGCCGTGCCCGCATCGCTCCTCGCGCTGCTCCTGCCCATCTCCCTCCTCCGCGGACGCATCGGCGAAGCCCACGCCCCGGAGGACCGGCTGCCCGCCACGGCGACCACGTCGCTACTCCTGGCGGTCGGGTACGTCTCCTTGACGGCGATTCTCCTGTGGCTGACCCGCTCGGCGGGAATGAATCTCGCTCAAGGACTGCTGTGGATCGCGGTGGGGGATTCTGTGCGGCGGTGTTCGCCCTGGCCGTCTCGAACCGGCTCCGCCGGAGACTCGACCTGTTCCTGGACCCCGTGTGGTTCGAGCCGCGGGCGTTGCGGCGCCTGGCCTCCGGCCCCGGCATGACGTCGCTGGACGGGGCGCACGGCCTGGCGGCGTTGTGCCACCTCATTCCGCAGAGTGCCCGCGCCATTGCCGAGGTCGATCCGGTCACGTTGTTCCTGGCCGATCCGGTCGAGCATTGCTTCCGCGCCACGGGCAGCACGATCGCACCCTTACCCGGCGTTATGATTCCCGAGAAGGAGCCCCTACCGGTGTTGCTGCGACGGATTCGCCGGCCGATCCGATTCACCGGGCGATCGGATGACCTCGAGTACGTGGGGATCTACGTCGAGAACGCGGAACAGATCACGGCCTGCGCCGCCGTCTGCGCCATCCCCATCCTCGGCGACGAGGGGCTGATCGGGTTTCTCCTCTGCGGCGCGAGAAGGGGAGCAAAACAGGTGAGCGGCGAAGACCTCGTCCTGCTCAACATCGCTTCACGCGAGTACGCCGAGCGCCTGGAGCGGGTCCAGCCGGAGCCGCCGGCCGTTCCCCCGGTTCCCCCCGTTCCCCCCGTTCCAAAGACCGCGCAAGACTGATACAGTGCCCGCGGTGTCTCCCACTCCCAACGCTGATCCATCACGCGGCCACGGCTGCCCCGGATCGCGGCGCGTCGCGGTGGCCGTTTTTGCCGCCCTCTCCGCCCTCTTGGCCCTGTCGCCCTCCGGCGCCTTGGCGGCCACGCTCTCCCCGGAGCTCAAGGCAGAAGCCCGATACGACGACAACATCCACGCCGCGGAGCATGGCGAGGATGACCTGGTGCGCATCCTGGCACCGGGACTGCGCTCGAGCGGGTCGGGACCAGCGTGGAACTGGGATGCCTGGGCGCGCCGCAGCATCTACTTCTATAGCCACCCCAGCGTCTCGCCCACGATCACCAGCGACGCCGCCTCCCTCAGCGCCGGGTACAACGCGAGGAACCGCGGCTACGTGCGCGCATACTCCGAGCTGCGGCGGTCGCGGAACGACCTGCAGCCGGACGCCAGGTCGGTTTTCGTGCCCGGTAGGTTCCGGAGCGGGGAGGGAACCGTCAACCTCGCGACGACCCGGCTGGAGGCCTCTACCCGCCTGGCCGCTTGGGACTACTACCGTCCGGACCAGTTCGACGCCACCACAAAGCAGCTCCGGGCGTCCCTCCTGCCGATGCGGTCCCGGACGAACGATTGGCTGCTGTCCTACCGAGGGGAGGAGCTGGACGTGGCCGGCAGGCGCGCACTAGCTTCCAACGCCGCCCTCGGGGGATTCCGCCGCCGCCACTCCGCGAGGCTGGGAAGCCGCTGGGAAGCGGGGATCGCGGAGATCCGCCAGCCGGGCTCGCCCACCCTGCACCGGGCGGCGTTCACCGCCGGGCTGACTATTTATGGGCAGGGCCTGGACGAAGCGATCGCCGAGGTCCGGGTGGAGCGCGACGCTGCGACCACCGTTGAGGCGGACGCCCGCCGGCGGGTCGGAAACGGCGTTGCCCTGGCGACGTGGAGCCGCCGGCTGAACGCCGAAGGGGGATACGCGTCGCACGCCGTCCTGGACCAGCGCGCCGGCATCTCCCTGGCCGATACCCTGGGACCGGGAATGATCGTCTCGACGGACGGAAGCTACACCTGGACGCGGCCGTACCGGGCCGAGGCCCCGCGCTCCCACGAGGTCCGGGCAGGGGTGTCCGTGAGCCGGCCCCTGCAGCGCTGGCTCACCGGCCGCCTCGGCTACGACTTCCTGGACCAGACCGACCGGGACCGCCCGGTACCCCTCCGTTTTCGACGCAACCGGGTGGCCCTATCCCTGACTGCCGCAATGCCCTGAATCGGGTATCCCTGCGCGGTGGAACACCCATGTAACGGAGATATAAATTTCTCTTGAATTCCGCGTAAGACAGCGTATACTTTCTGCTGATCGTACACCGCAGTAGACACATCTGATTCGGCCTTGGCAAGTACCGGCGCTTGCTGAGGTGCGCCTGTCGGCGTACCCGCACTAGTCATGCCTACCTAGGGCAAGTTGCGTGGTCTCGGATTCGCCCGGGAACTGGATACTCGGGTCCTGATTGTGAATTCACTCCATTCAACTGGTGCCGCTTCTCGCGTGCCGGCCGCCGGACGTTCCGGCGCCTTCCTCCTCATTTCGGAAAGCAAATAATGCGCTTCTGGCTGAGCTTCTGGCTCGCAGTGTCTGTATTCGCCATCTCCGGCTCTGTCGGTTCGGCTCGTGCGGTCGTGGCCGACACCCCCAACTACCCGATCGGGGCGGGGGACGTCCTTCAAATCATGACCTACGCGGGCGGGGAAGAGCAGGACAGCTTCACCAGCGTGGTCTCCGCCAGCGGAAAGATCACGACCCCTCTCCTGGGAGAGGTCTCCATCGCAGGACTCCTGCCGTCCGGAGTTTCTCAACTATTGGAGAAGCGGCTTGCGGCCGGCTACTACGTGAATCCCCAGGTGATCGTGGCAGTGAAGGAGTACGCCGGAAAGGTCTACGTGCTAGGAGAGGTCCAGCGGCCGGGCGCTTACAACGTCCGCGACGGCCTCACCGCGCTGAACGCGTGCATTCTCGCCGGCGGCTTTTCCGATTACGCGGCGCTGAATCGGGTGAAAGTGATTCGCCAGAACAACGTGTACAAGCTGAACCTTGGCAAGGTCCGGAAGGGAAAGAATCCGGACATGGTTCTTCGGCCTGGAGATCGCATCGAAGTTCCTCATCGCAGATTCTAGGCTTTAGCCGCCGAACGTCGGCATACCGACGCAGAGGCACGACCGGGGGGTCGACTTGAACGAGTACTGGATTATTGTTCGTCGTCGCAGATGGTTGGTTCTGGGATGTGTGGCGGGCTGCCTGGCGCTCGCCGCGGCACTCAACGAATTCACGACGCCGGTCTACCGGAGCAGCGTCCGCGTCGAAGTGCAGCGCGAGGCGAGTCGCTCCCCGCTGACGGGCGCCGTGACCGAGACTCCGACGCCACAGTCCGACGATCAGGCGCTCTTCACCGCCGCCCAGATCGTCACCAGTCGCGTGCCGATGGCCCAGGTGGTATCTGGGCTCGAGAGCCACGGCACCCGCATCGGCACCGGCCCCCGCCGATTCTGGCCGTTCCCGGCTTTCCGCACCGCTTCCGACGCGCCGCAGAGCGTGTCCGACAAGATCGACTGGCTCTTGGCCCACGTCACGGTGGAACCCCTCCGCGACACGCGCCTGATCCGGATCAGTGTCGAGGCCTCCGACCCCGCCGCGGCTGCCCAGATCGCCAACACCATCGCCGTGAACTTCGTCCGCTACCAGGCGGGACAGCGCTCGGCGTCCGACAACAGCGTCACCGCTTATCTGCGCGCTCAGGCCTCGGATCTCCGGACCCACATCGCGAGCCTGGAGCAGCAGACCCAGGGCTCGGACCAGCTGGGCCTCTTCTCCCTGGACGGCAAGATCCAGGCGCTCAACGCGACCCTGGCCGAGTACAACGCCTCGTACAGCAAGACCACGACCGAGCGGCTCGGGGTCTCGTCCCAGCTCGAACGCATCAAGTGGGTCTCACGGGACTCCAAGATCGACCGGAGCGAGATGCCGATCCACACCGAGGCCCTCGACGCCCTGCGGCGTGACCTCCAGGTGTCGAACACGGCTCTGGCCAAGGCCCGCGAGATCTACGGCGCCAGCCATCCCAAACTCGTCCAGCTCCAATCCGAGAACGACGAGATCCGCCGCAATCTCCGCGAGGAGTTCATCAACGCGGTGGGCAGCCTGGAGAGCCAGCGCTCGATCCTGGTGGGACGGGAGGAGAGTCTCCGGGCGGCGATCGCGAAGGGCGAGGACCAGCTTCGCTATCTGAACGACGAGGCGAGGAAGTATTCGACCATCGAAGGAGAGTTGAAGAGCAACCGCGACCTGTACAACCTGCTGACGTCGCGGATCCACGAGGCCGAGATCACGGGCCAGCTCACCCGGCCGGCCGTGCGGATCGTGGAGCCTGCGTCGCTCGAGGTGGACGCCGTGCGCCCCCGCAAGCTGCTGAACGTGGCCATCGGACTTCTCCTGGGTCTGCTCTCCGGCACGGGAATGGCCTTCCTTCTGGAATCCCTCCGGAGGACGATTCGCACGCCTAAAGACGTGGATGAGCTACTCCAGCTTCCCGTCCTCGGCCTCATCCCAAAGGACTCTCTCCGATGAACCCGAAGCTCCATGAAGCCACTCCAATGCGGTCGAACGGGCAGGGGCGGAAGTCGATGAAATCGAACGGACGGGTTCGCGCCTCCGTGAAGTCGAACGGGCTGGGGCACCCTTCCCCGCAGTCCAACGGACAGGGCGCCGGACCGGCCTCGTCCAACGGGCACAGCCCCGCGCCGCTCGCTCCGGCCGGCGGCCAGAACCGGGTTCTCATGAAGTCCCACGGCGAAGAGGCCTTCAAGGTGTTCTCGTCGGCGGTCGCGAGGCTCGTTTCGAAGGGGCAGCGGACCCTGATGATCACCAGCAGCGGACCCGGCGAAGGGAAGTCCACGATCGCCGCCTCGCTGGCGCGCACCCTGGCGCGCTCCGGCCGCCTGGGCGTGGCCCTGGTGGACGCGGATACGGTCCGGCCCAAGCTGCATGATCTCTTCCACATCGAGAACCGGCGCGGGCTCGGAGAGCTGCTCCACGACGTCTATCACGTCGATCTGAGCCGCGAGAACCCCGACCAGTTCGGCGTCGGCGATTGGATCGAGCTGATCCGGGCCCAGTCCCGCACCGGAAAGCTGCAAGTATCCGAGGGCGCCGAGGAGTTCTCGATCGTCTTCAACAAGGGAAGGGTGTCCAGTCTCTTCGACCACCAGGGACTCCAGCGCAACTTCCTCGGAGAGATGCTCGTGACCCGCGGCCGAATCAGCGACGAGCAGCGCGTCTCGGCGCTCCGCGTTCAGGAGGAGGGAAGCTACCCGCTGGGCAAGGTCCTCGAGGGCCTCGGCTATCTCGAGACCGGCGAGGTGGAGGCCGTGCTCCAGCTACAGCTGAAGGAGCGCCTCCACAAGATCCTGACCCTGCGCCAGCCGCGCTATCAATTCTCCGAGATGGTCGAGTCGTACCTCCCCGCCGCGGCGGGCTCTCCGGCGGACGCCTCCGAGGGACCGGCCGTCGACCGATTCGTCGCGGGAACGGCCGGCGACTATCTGAAGCAGCCCTACCTTTCCAGCCAGGTGCCCGGCTATCTCAAGGACACCTCCATGGAAAACCTCAAGGTCCTGACCTGCGGCGAGCGCGCCTACGACCTGTACGACGCCCATTTCGCGTCGCCGTTCGCGATGATCCTGGATCGCCTGGCCAAGCGGTTCGACGTGGTGCTGGTGGATTCCCCGCCGGTGGCGTTTGACAGCGCGACGGCCTCTCTGGCGCGGAGCGTCGACGGCGTTCTTCTGGTCGTCAAGGCGAACGAGCTGAACGCGAGTGTGATCCAGCAGGCGAAGGAGCACCTCACCCGCTCGGGCGCGAACATTCTCGGCGTGGTTCTGAATCAGGTCGACCTCTTCAAGGACGAAGCCCTCCCTTACTACCACAGCGTCTATCGCTGATCCGGGGAAGCGCGACCAACATCCTTGCTCCAACCGCAACGTCCATGAACGAGGACCGATGAAAACACGCAGCTTGCGATCGTCATTTCTTCCATTCGCCGCCCCGCTCCTCGGAGACGAGGAGATCCAGGGCGTTCTGGAGTGCCTGCGTTCCGGCTGGCTGACCAGCGGGATGAAGGTGAAGGAATTCGAGGCGAAGTTCGCGGAGTACGTGGGCACGAAGCACGCGATCGCGGTGAATTCGTGCACCTCGGCCCTGCATCTCGCCCTGGAGGCGGTCGGCGTCGGGCCGGGCGACGAAGTCATCACGACCCCGATGACGTTCACCGCGACCGCCGCCGTCGTGGAGCACCTGCGCGCGCGTCCGGTCTTCGTCGACGTCGACCCTCAGACCTTGAACATGGATCCGGCCGCAATCGAGCGCGCCGTCACTCCCCGGACGAAGGCCATCCTCCCGGTCCACTTCGCGGGACAGCCGTGCGACATGGATCGCATCGAGGAGATCGCGCGGCGCCACGGGCTGGTGGTTGTCGAGGACGCCGCCCACGCCGTCCCCGCGCGCTACAAGGGACGGATGGTCGGCACCCTGAGCCCCCTCACCTGCTTCAGCTTCTACGCGACCAAGAACATCACGACCGGCGAGGGTGGCATGGTCACCACCAACGACGACCGCTACGCCGAACGGATCCGGCTGATGTCGCTGCACGGAATGAACCGCGACGCATGGAAGCGCTACATGCAGGGCGGGGCATGGTCCTACGAAATCGTCGCCCCCGGGTTCAAGTACAACCTGACCGACGTGGCGGCCGCGATCGGCTTGCCCCAGCTGGCCCATTGCGACGAGTTCCACCAGCGCCGGCTGGAGATCGCCCGGAACTATCAGCTCGGATTCGCCGGAGTCCGGGGGATTTCGACCCCCGACGTGGCGGACCCCGGGTCCCACGCCTGGCATCTGTACGTCATCCAGGTCCAGCCCACCCAGCTCTCGATCACGCGCGACGCGTTCATCGAGGCGCTGAGCGCGCGGAATATCGGCGTGTCGGTCCATTTCATCCCGCTCCACGTCCAGCCCTACTACCGCGATACCTACGGCTATTCGCCGGGCGACTTCCCGCGGGCCTTCGAGGCCTTCCAGCGGATCATCTCCCTCCCGCTCTACGCGCGGATGTCCGACGCGGACGTCCAGGACGTGATCGACGCGGTTTGCGACGTCGCGGAGCAGCACCAGCGATGAAACGGACCTTCGACATCGCGGCTTCGGCCGCCGGCCTCGTCGTCCTCGCCCCGGTTTTCCTGGTAACGGCGATCCTCATCAAGCTGTGCGGGCGCGGGCCCGTCTTCTTCCGCCAGGAGCGCGTCGGTCGCGATTTCCGCCCGTTCATCATCTACAAGTTCCGGACGATGATCGTCCGCGCCGAGGAACTGGGACCGGGGATCACCGCCGCCCAGGATCGCCGCGTCACACGGCTCGGGCGCATTCTCCGTAAGACCAAGATCGACGAGCTGCCGCAGCTGTTCAACGTCATCCGCGGCGACATGAGCTTTGTCGGTCCCCGGCCCGAGCTGCCGCGTTACGTGAACCTGTTCCGCGCGGAATACATGGAGATCCTCACCGTGCGTCCCGGCATCACCGATCCGGCCTCGATCACCTTCCGCGACGAAGCGCCGCACCTGGGAGAGGGCGACGATCCCGAGGAGCAGTACGTGCGCGTCGTCCTTCCGGAGAAGATCCGGATGGCCAAGGACTACGTCCACAACAGCTCCTTCCTGAATGACCTGCGCCTCATCTTCGCGACGGTCACGACCCTGGCCTATCCCGGCGAGTCCCTCGACCGCCTCTTCGAATCCCTGTCGCCGCACCGGTATCCCATCGCCACCCTGGTCCAGTGCGCCCTGCTCGTCCTTGCCCAGTATCTGGCGTTCCTGGCGCGTTTCGACGGCCGGATCCCGGAGAAGGACTTCCAGCTCTTCCTGATTTCGATTCCGGCCGTGCTCCTGATCCGGCTCGCCTGGTTCTATCCGTTCCGGCTCTACCGGGGACTCTGGCGCTACGTCAGCATCCAGGACCTCCAACAGATCACCACGTCGCTCGTCTTGAGCTCGGCGACCTGGTGGGCCGTCTGCCGGCTGGTGCCGCTGTACACGCCGTATCCGCGCTCCGTGATCATTCTCGACGGGCTGATCTCGCTCACCCTCCTGGGGGGCGTCCGCCTGCTCCGCCGCGTCCACAGCGAATTGGGCTCGACGACCAACCACGCGCGCCGCGTCCTGGTGGTGGGTTCGGGTGACGCCGGCGAGCGGATCCTGCGCGGGCTGATCGCCGCCGGGCGCGGTGAGTTCCGCGTGGTGGGGCTGATCGACAGCAATCCCGATCGCCGCGGCGTCTGGATCCACAACGCCCCGGTGCTCGGAGGGATGGCGGACTTCGACTCCGTCGTCCGGCGCGAGGATCCCGACGAGATCCTCATCGCCTTCTCGTCGACTCCGGAGGCGGATCGCAAGCTGATCCTCCGCGTGTGCAAGAAGCTGCGCAAGCCGGTCAAGTTCATCCCCGATCTCCCCGAGATCCTCGCGGGGAAGGACCTCGCCAGTCTCGTGCTGGATTTCGAGCCCGACGACCTGCTCTTCCGCGAGCCGATTTCCTGTGATATCGGCTCGGTGCTGGGTTTCTACGCATCGCGGCGCGTCCTGATCACCGGGGCGGGCGGATCGATCGGATCCGAGATCTCCCGCCAGATCGCTTCCTGCAGCCCGCGACTTCTGGTGCTCTTCGAGAAGCATGAAGAGAGCCTCTACATGATCGACAAGGAGCTCCGCGGCGCCTATCCGGATCTCCAGATCGAATCGGTCATCGGCGACATCGCCGACGAGAGCCGGGTACGGGAGATTCTCCAGAGGACCACTCCCCACGCGATCTTCCACGCAGCCGCCTACAAGCACGTGCCGATGATGGAGCGGAACGCGGCCGAGGCGTTCAAGACGAACGTGCTGGGCACCCGGACCGTCGCCGAGCTGGCGGGGGAGTTCGGCGCCGAGATCTTCGTCCTCATCTCGACCGACAAGGCCGTCGAGCCCCTGAGCGTCATGGGCCGCACCAAGCGCGTCGCCGAGCTCCTGCTGCACGGGATGAACGGGGGCCGCGCGACCAAGTACCTCGCCGTGCGCTTCGGCAACGTGCTGGAGTCCAGCGGCAGCGTGATCCCGCTGTTCCGGGAGCAGATCGAGCGCGGCGGGCCCGTGACGGTCACCCATCCCGACGTCACGCGCCTCTTCATGACCATTCCCGAAGCGGTGCAGCTGATTCTCCAGGCGGCTCCGATGAGCAAGGGCGGAGAGACGTTCGTGCTGGACATGGGGCACCCGATCCGGATCCTCGATCTCGCCAAGGCTCTGATCCGCCTCTACGGGCTCACCCCCGGCCAGGACATCGAGATCGTGTTCACCGGCCTCCGGGCGGGGGAGCGGCTGTTCGAAAAGCTCGTGAACGACCACGAGAAGGTCTGGAAAACCTCGCACCCGAAGATCCTGATGGCCGTCAGCGAAGGATCGAAGGGGAGAGCCCAGGAGGAAATTCTGGAGCTGGTATCGGCTCTGGAAGCGGCTCCCGGGGGCTGTGCTCCCGCGAAGCTGCTCGAGCTTCCGAAGCCGCACGCGGCCCGGACCGCGGCGTCAACGACGCGCGAGAAGCTCTCCGGGTCTCCCGTGGGCCTGAATTGAAGAACGCCACCCCGACCTCGGGCCGGTTCTCTTCCGGCCCCTGGCTCTGGTACCTGCTTTTCGCGATGCTCCTGCTTCCGGTGCTACTCCCCCGGAGCACGCAGCAATTCGCCTGGATCGACGCCTTGAACGCGGTGGCGCTCGTCGCGTTCCTCCTCGGGGGTAGGCCCCGCGGCGTCCGGCTCAATCTGCCGTTTCTGGTGCCCGTCGCGGTGATCTCCTTCGGATCGCTCCTCGCGGTCACGAACGCGAGCTCGCTGAGCGAGAGCCTCTGGACGCTCGTCCAGGACGGCTATCTCTATCTCTGGTTCATCCTGCTCGTCGCGGTTCTGGCGGAATCGGGACGGCTGCTCGCCGTCCGGAAGATGTGGCTGGTCACCTCGGTCGCGGTCGCGATGCTGGGTCTTGCCCTGGTGCTCCTGTCGGGGCACGGCTCCCTCGCCGGATTGTTGGGGCCGCGCGGACCCCGCGCCACCTCCACCTTCCCGAACCCGAACTACCTCGCCGACTACCTGGTTCTGAGCTTCTTCATCGTGATGAGCGCGGCATCCGAGCTCAGGGGCCGGATCCTCTGGCCCGCTTCGATCGCGATCGTCCTCGGCCTCGTGGCGACCAAGTCGAACGGGGGCGCGATCGCGTTCCTCGCCGGGCTGGCCGTCTGGATTGTTCTTCGCGCATACTCCCTCCGGGTGCGCCCGCTGGCGATCGCCGGGGTCTGCACGCTCGCCATCGCCATCGGCCTGCTCGGATGGGGCCTCGTGTCCCAGGTGGGCGTGGGCACCTCCCTCTGGAACGATCTCCGGCAGAAGAGCTTCGCGGAGCGCATGACCTCGAGCTCCGAGAGCCGCATGAAGATCTGGTCGCAGCTCAAGGAATCCTACGCCCGCTCGCCCCTGGGGATCGGTCCCGGCAACAGCCGCGTCCGCACAGTTTCTGTGGAGCAGCGGGCCCGCCCCGGCGTGCCCAAGGCGAAAGAGGCGCACAGCGACTATCTGGGGTACGCGATCGAACGCGGGCCCATCGCGCTGATCGGACTGCTCCTTCTCCTGGGAGAAGCGTTCGGCCGCGCCTTCATCTTCCTCAGAAACTCGGTGCGGGGGTCGGCCGGGACGGCGGCCGGCGGAGCGTTCGCGGCCGCCATGATCGGAGGCCTTGTCGCCTCCTCCGTGCACTCCCTGGTGATCGAAAAACTCCATTTCCGCCATTTCTGGGCTTTCCTGGCCATTCTCGTCGTGGGAACCGAGGCCGCCCGTCTCGCGGTGAGCCGGGGCGCGCGTCCCGCCGGATCGCTTCCGCATTCCGGCGAGGATCCCGTTCCGATCGTCCGCGACCGGCTTCGCGAATCGGTCGGGCGGGCCGTTCCCGGACGAACGGCGGCATCGACTTCGACCTAGAGATTTCGTCAGCGCGTAGCGGTTGTTCACCCTGGTGCGGCATCCAGCGCTCTTCACCATGAACCCGAGGTATTGCTTCGTGAAAACCGGCCCCACCCATTCAGGATCGATCCGATGAGCATGTTCCTTCTCCCGACAGCCTCCCCGCGGCGCCCGGGGGCCACCCGAGTGGTCGACATCATCAACCTGAGCTCCTCGGCCGACACGCTTCTCAAGGAACGCGTCCAGCTTCTCCGGAAGAGCGGCGTCGACAACCGGATCATCTGCATGGACGGATCGCGGGTCGAGCGGCTGCGGGCGGCGGGTATCCCCGTGTTCACGGCGCCTCTCCCGCGCGGGTACCATCCATTCAAGCTCCTGTCATCCCTGGTGCGGATTACCGCGTACCTTCGTCGCGAGCGCATCGACCTGGTCCATACACATTGCTCCATCCCGGGCTTCATCGGCCGGCTAGCGGCGTGGTTGGCCGGCGTCCCGGTGATCATTCACACCGTTCACGGCTTCCACTTCCACGACAACACCCCTTCCTGGAAGCGCGGCGTGTACGTGGCCCTGGAGCGGTTCGTGGGCCAGTTCACGGACATGCTGCTGAGCCAGAACCGCCACGACCTGGAGCAGGCGGCCCGATTCCGCATCGTGCCGCGGAATCGGCTGCGGCATATCGGGAACGGGATCAAGCTGGATCGCTTCCCGGGGACCCGGCCGGCCCGCACCCACGATCCCCTGACGATCACCTGCGTCGCCCGGCTGGAGCCGGTCAAGAACCACCGGATGCTGTTCGAGAGCGCGCGCCAGCTGAAGGAGCGCGGCTACCGGTTCCGCATCTGGGCGGTGGGAGACGGGGATCTCAGGCCCGACTACGAGGCGCTCTGCAGCAAGATGGAGATCCGCGATTGCGTCGAGTTCCTGGGCTACCGCGACGACATTCCCGAGCTCCTGGCGAAGACCGACATCTCGGTGCTCACCTCCGTTAAGGAGGGGATTCCCCGGGCGATTCTCGAGTCGATGGCCATGGGCGTCCCGGTCGTCGCCACCCGGGTGAGCGGAAACTCCGAGGTCGTGCGCGAGGGGGAGACCGGATTCATGATCGAACTCGACGACTCGGACGGCCTGACGATAGCGCTCGAGCGACTGATGCGCGACCCGGAGCTGCGGGAGGAGATCGGCAAGCGATCCCGGGAAGTGGCCCACCGCGAGTACGACGAGACGTCGATCGTCCAGTCTCTCCGCGACATCTACGGCAACCTGTTGGCGGGCCGGGCATCCGTGGCCGAGGCCACCGACACGCAGGCAGTTCCTCAGTGAGGGTAGAAGCCGGGGCCGTGTCAGCGGAGGCGTCGCCGGGGCGGCCGATGGAGTCCGCGACCCGCATCGGCCGGAACGTCTCGTTCCGTCTCGCGGGCCAGGTGCTGAGCGCGCTCATCAACGTGGGCGGGATGGTCCTGCTGGGCAATTACCTCGGGTCGGCCGGCTACGGCCATTACGTCTTCTACTACGCCCTCATCCCCCTGATCGCCAGCATGAGCGACCTGGGCATCGGGGCCATCACGACCCGGGAGATCGCGCGGAACTCCGCCGACGGACCCCGGATCCTCGGCGATGCGATCTGCGTCAAGGCGGTGGTCTCCGGAGCGCTTCTCCTGATCGGCGGCGGGCTCGCGTGGGCCTTCCTCCCTCCGATGCAGGCGCTGCTCCTGACGATCGTCCTTGCCGCCGCGCTGATGGATTTCAGCCAGGACGTTTCGGTGTGGGTGTTCCGCGCGCACGAGCGACAGGACCTGGAATCGCTTCTCCTCCTGATCAGCCAGGTCGGTTGGGTGCTGGGCATCGGCGTCTGCGCGGCGCTCCACGCGCCGCTCGTGGGATTCCTCGCGGCGGCCGCCTCCGCGTTCGCCGTGCGGCTCCTGGTCGGCGCCTGGATCCTCTCTCG
>DATGVG010000128.1:0-15404 GCA_035300625.1 Candidatus Limnocylindrales bacterium | reverse complement strand
GCGGATCGCCGAAGCGGGCGCGCCTCATCCGCTCGACGAACCTCTCGGTGAACGCCGCACGCACGGCTTCGACGGGGATGAAGCGCTTTCCCGCGATGCACGACTGGCCCGCGTTCACCAGCCGCGCCGCCGCGCACGTCTCCACGGCCAATTCCAGATCCGCGTCCTCGAGCACGATGTAGGGATCGCTCCCGCCCAATTCCAGCACCGACTTCTTGAGCGCGCGCCCCGCCGCTTCGGCGACGGAGCGCCCCGCGGGCGTGCTCCCGGTCAAGGTCACGGCGCGGACGTGGGGCGAGGCGATCAGCGCCGCGACCGCCGGCGAGCCCACGAGCAAAGTCGTGAAAACGCCCTCCGACAGTCCGGCATCCCGGAAGAGTGTCTCGATCGCGAGCGCGCAGCCGGACACGTTCGAGGCGTGCTTCAGCATGCCGGCGTTTCCGGCCATCAACGTCGGCGCGGCGAAGCGGAAGACCTGCCAGAAGGGGAAATTCCAGGGCATCACGGCGAGGACTAGGCCGAGCGGGTTAAAGGTCACGAACGAGCGGGACGCGTCGGTGCCGACCGGCTCGGGAGCCAAAAAGCGCGCCGCGTTCTCGGCGAAATAGTCGCAGGTCGTCGCGCACTTCTCGCATTCCGCCCGGCCCTGACCCAGCGGCTTCCCCATCTCGGAGGCCATGAGGGCCGCAAACTCAGGCGCCCGCTCGCGCAGGAACGCCGCCGCCTGCTTCAGCGCCTGCCCCCGCTCCGCGAACGAGCGCGCCCGCCACCCGGCCGAGGCCCGATCGGCCAATTCCAGCGCGGACGCGATCTTCCGGGCGTCCGCCGGCTGGTACTCGCGCACCACGGAACCTGTGGCCGGATCTATGGATCGAAGCATCGGAGTCATCCTCTCCCGCGGCGGTTGCCGCGCGGCGGCGCGCCGGAACCGGTGAAGTGGGCCCGCGCCAACCGACTAAAGCTGATGATCGCTGCCCGTTTTCATGCGATCATTGGCAGCTTGGCGTCGCCGCCCAGAACCGCTATCTCTATTCAGCGTATCTAATTCGCAGAGGACCGTGGCATGCCTTTCGCATGGTGAGCACGCATGGCTGACAATACACAGAACCCCAACACGCTGAGCCTGCCGTTCGTCGAGGGGCTCTACGCGGAATTCCTCCGCGATCCCTCGGGGGTTCCGCCGGAGTGGCGGGGCTACTTCGAACGGATCGCGGAGTCGAACGGGTTCGCGTCGAACCCGCGGCTTTCGCCGTCGTTCCCGCGCCGCTCGCTGTTCGGGCGCGGCCCCGTGGACGGCCGGAACGGATCGCGCGCGAACGCGCCCTTTGTCTCGGCCGAGCTGGAGCCCAGCTACGTGGGCGCGCCGCGAGACGGCGCTCTCGCCGCCGCACCCGCGCCCTTCCCGCGCCCCGCGCCGTCGGGGCAGAAGTCCGCCTATTCCCTGATCCAGGCGTACCGCTTGCGCGGCCATCTCGCCGCGCGGATCGACCCGCTCGAATCGCCGCGCCCCGAGCCGCCCGATCTGGACCCGCGCTTCCACGGCTTCACCGAGAGCGACCTGGACCAGCCGGTCTCCGACTCTCTGGGCGCGCGCGCGGCGGGGACGCTTCGCGAGCTGATCGCCAGGCTCCGCGCCATCTACTGCGGCCCCGTGGGCATCCAGTACAACCACATCCACGACGTCGCCGTCCGCGCGTGGTTGGAGGCACGCTTCGAGAACGTGGAGTTCCAGGCCCCCCTCGCTCCCCAGGAGGAGCGGCGCGTGCTGGAGCGCTTGACCGCGGCCGCGATCTTCGAGGAGTTCATCCAGCGGAAGTACATCGGCTCGAAGTCGTTCTCGCTGGAAGGGTCGGAGTCGCTGATCCCGCTGCTCGACGCGGCCGTCGAAGCCGCCGACGCACAGGGACTGAGCGAGGTCGTCTTCGGCATGGCGCACCGCGGGCGGCTGAACGTGCTCGCGAACGTGCTGGGCAAGGAGCCGAGCCAGATCTTCTACGAGTTCGAGGACCAGGACCCCGAGCTGTACCACCTCCGCGGCGACGTGAAATACCACCTGGGCTATAGCAAAGATCGCGTGCTCCCCTCGGGGCGCTCGATCCACCTGTCGCTGTGCTACAACCCCAGCCACCTGGAGTTCGTGGACCCGGTCGCGCTGGGCCGCGTGCGGGCGAAGCAGGACCAGGTCGGCGACGGGGCGCGGGAGCGCGGGATGGCGCTCCTCATGCACGGCGACGCCGCGTTCGCGGGGGAGGGTGTCGTCCAGGAGACGCTCAACCTGAGCGCCCTTCCCGGCTACGAGACCGGCGGCACCTTGCATGTGATCGTGAACAACCAGATCGGGTTCACCACGATCGCGAGCGACGCGCGCTCGACCCCGTACGCTTCGGACGTCGCGCGGATGCTGCAGTCGCCGATCTTCCACGTGAACGGCGAGGAGCCGGACGCGGTCATCCGGACGGCCCGCCTCGCCATGGAGTTCCGCCGCGAATTCCGCCGCGACGTGGTGATCGACCTGTACGGCTACCGCCGCCACGGGCACAACGAGGGAGACGAGCCCGCGTTCACGCAGCCGCTCCTGTACAAGGCGATCGCCGCGCGGAAGCCGATCCACGTTCTCTATGGCCAGCGCCTGGCGGCGGCCGGAAGCGTCCCCGCGGAAGAAGCTGCGGCAATGGTGAACGGCACGCGCGCGCTCCTCGAGGCCCAGTTGACGAAGACGCGCTCGGCCAAGCGCACGACGCTGCCCGACGCGCCGGACGGCGTCTGGGCGCGCTACCGGGGGGGACCCGATTCGGAGGCGCCGGAGACCGACACGGGCGTGCCGGCCGACAAGCTGGCGGCATTCTTGAAGTCGCAGACCGTGCTGCCCGACGGCTTCGCGGCGCACCCGAAGATCCTTCGCGGCCTGGCCCAGCGCCGCGAGATGGCGGAGGGGAAGCGCCCCCTCGACTGGTCCGCCGCCGAGTCGCTCGCGTTCGGCACGCTGGCCGTGGAGGGACACCGCGTCCGGGTGAGCGGACAGGACACCGAGCGCGGCACCTTCAGCCAGCGCCACGACGTGCTCCACGACGTGAACACCGGCGCGCTCTACATCCCGCTCCAGCATTTGGCGCCGGACCAGGCCGCGTTCGAGATCCTGAACAGCCCGCTCTCCGAAGCGGGCGCGATGGGATTTGAATACGGCTACAGCCTCGAGACTCCCAACGGCCTGGTCGCGTGGGAAGCGCAGTTCGGGGACTTCGCGAACGCCGCGCAGGTGATCATCGACCAGTTCCTGACGAGCGGCGAGGAGAAGTGGCGCCGCCTCTCGGGGCTGGTGCTGCTTCTGCCGCACGGATGGGAGGGACTGGGCTCGGAACACTCCAGCGCGCGCATCGAGCGATTCCTCCAGCTCGCGGCGCGGGACAACATCCAGGTTGCGAATCCCTCGACCCCCGCGCAGTATTTCCACCTGCTTCGGCGGCAAGTGAAGCGACCCTGGCGGAAGCCGCTGGTGGTCGTGACCCCGAAGAGCCTGCTCCGAAATCCCGAGGCGGTGTCGCCGATGTCGGATCTGGCCGCGGGGCGCTTCCAGCGTGCGATCGGCGACCTCTCCGTGCCGCCCGCCCAGGCGAAGCGGGTGCTTTTCTGCTCGGGAAAGATCTACTACGAGCTGGCGCGGGCGCGGAGCGAGCGGAGCGAGGCCCGGACGGCAATCCTGCGCCTGGAGCAGCTCTATCCGCTCGCCGACGAGACCCTGACGGCGCTGTTCCGGGGAATCCCGGAGGGCACGCCGATCACGTGGGTCCAGGAGGAGCCGCGGAACATGGGCGCCTGGCCCTACCTGCGCGCCCGGTACGGGGAGCGCATGCTGGGGCGGCATCCGCTCCGGGTCATCAGCCGCGACGAATCGGCGACGCCCGCGAGCGGCGCCGCGAGCAGCAACAAGATCGAGCAGGAGCGGCTGGTTTCGGCCGCGTTCGACAAGGAGCCGGCGGCGCATGGCGGTTGAGCTGAGAGTCCCCGAAGTCGGCGAGTCGATCACCGAAGTCCAGATCGGCGCTTGGCTCAAGGCGGAGGGGGATTCCGTGGAGCGCGACGAGGCGGTGGTCGAGATCGAGTCGGACAAGGCGACGCTAGAGCTTCCCGCCCCCGTCTCGGGCACCATCGAGAAGCTGCTCAAGAAAAAGGGCGACGTGGTGAAGATCGGCGAGCTGATCGCGACCCTCGCCGAGGGCACCGGGAACGGGGCGAAGCCGAAGAAGGCCGCGAGCGCGGCTCCGGCGGCCACGGAAACGCCCGCGGCCCCAGCGCCTGCCGCGGTACCTACGCCACCGGCAAAGGCTCCTAGCGCCAGGGCCACGCCCGCCGCGCCCACCACGCCCGCACCCGCAGCGCCGCCTCCGCGCCAGCCCGCGGCCGCGCCGCCGCGTCTCATGCCCTCGGCGGAGCGGCTCATCGGACAGCACGGGCTTGCGCCGGGCCAGGTGCCGCCCAGCGGCCCGGGAGGACGGCTGCTCAAGGAAGACGTGCTCGAGCACCTAGCCCGAAAGCCCGAGCCGGCGGGGCCGGTGGAAGAGGCCGTGCCGATGAGCCCGCTCCGGCTTCGCATCGCCGAGCGGCTGAAGGCGGCGCAGAACACGGCGGCGCTCCTCACCACGTTCAACGAGATCGACATGTCGGCGGTGGTCGCGCTGCGAGAAGAGCTGAAAGAGCCCTTCCAGGAGCGCTACGGCGTGAAGTTGGGGTTCATGTCCTTCTTCGTGAAGGCCGCCGTGGACGCCCTGATGCGCTTTCCGCAAGTGAACGCCGAGATTCGCGACAAGGAAATCATCTACAAGAACCACTACGACATCGGCATCGCGGTCGGCGGCGGACGCGGGCTCGTCGTGCCGGTGCTGAAGGGCGCGGACCGGCTCTCCTTCGCCGAGATCGAGCTGGCCGTCGCCGATTTCGCGCAGCGCGCCAAGGACAACAAGCTGAGCCTGGACGAGCTGAAGGACGGCACGTTCACCATCTCGAACGGCGGCGTCTACGGCTCGCTCCTCTCCACGCCGATCGTGAATCCGCCACAGAGCGGGATCCTGGGCCTCCACGCTATCCATAAGCGCCCGGTGGCGATCGACGACCAGGTGGTGATCCGCGCCATGATGTACGTGGCGCTGACCTACGACCACCGGATCATCGACGGCCGCGAATCGGTGACCTTCGTGAAGCACATCAAAGAGCTGATCGAGCGTCCCACCCGCATGCTCCTGGGGATCTGACGTGGCCGACGCGAAGCACGACCTGGTCATCATCGGCTCCGGCCCCGGAGGCTACGTCGCCGCCATCCGCGCGGCACAGCTCGGGCTGAGCGTGGGCTGCGTCGAATCGGATCCCGCTCTGGGCGGCACCTGCCTCCGCATCGGTTGCATCCCCTCGAAGGCGCTGCTCGAATCCAGCGAGCGCTATCACGCGACCAAGGAGGCGCTGGCCCCGCACGGCGTCCGGGTGGCGTCGGTCTCCCTCGACCTCCCCGTGATGATGAAGCGGAAGGACGAGGTCGTGCGCGGCCTGACCGGCGGCGTGGACATGCTCTTCAAGAAGAACAAGGTCGCGCGCTACACGGGACTGGGCCGGATCGCGGGACCGGGCAGCGTGGTCGTCGAGGGCGGCGCCAAAACCGTGACCCTGGAAACGAAGAACATCCTGATCGCCACCGGCAGCAAATCGTCGTCGCTTCGCGGCGTCACGCTCGACTACGACCGCGTGGGCACCAGCACCGAGGCGCTGGCCTACCCGGAGGTGCCGGGGCACCTGGCCGTGATCGGCGCCGGCTACATCGGCCTGGAGATGGGCTCGGTGTGGCTTCGCCTGGGCGCCAAGGTCACCGTGATCGAATACCTGGACCGCATCCTCCCGGGCATGGACGCCGAGATCGCCACCGAGGCGTTCCGGCTCTTCAAGCGCCAGGGGATGGAGTTCCGCCTGGGACAGAAGGTGACCGGCGCGCGCCCGGACGGAAAGGGCGCGGTCGTCGAATGCGAGGGGCAGGAGCCGCTCCGCGCCGACCGCGTTCTCCTCGCCGTGGGGCGCGTCCCGAACACCGACGGGCTCGGGCTCGAGGCGGTCGGCATTACGGCGGACGAGCGGGGCCGCATCCCGGTGGACGAGCACTATCGCACTGGAGCGGAGGGGGTCTACGCCATCGGAGACGTGATCGGCGGCGCCATGCTCGCCCACAAGGCCTCCGAGGAGGGGGTCGCGTGCGTGGAGTGGATCGCGACCGGCTACGGCCACGTGAACTACGACGCGATCCCCGGCGTGGTGTACACGGAGCCCGAGATCGCTTCCGTTGGACGGACCGAGGAAGAGCTGGCTGCCGAGGGACGCGCCGTGAAAAAGGGGGTCTTCTTCTTTCGCGGAATCGGGCGCTCCCGCGCGCTGGGGCAGACCGACGGCCGGGTGAAAATCCTGGCCGACGCGGCCACGGACCGGATCCTGGGAGCCCACATCATCGGTCCCCGGGCCGGGGACCTCATCGCCGAGATGGTGGCCGCGATCGAATTCGGGGCGAGCAGCGAGGACATCGCGCGCATCTGTCACGCGCATCCCACGCTGTCGGAGGCGGTGAAGGAAGCGGCGCTGGCCGTGGACGGGCGCGCCATCCACGCGTAGCGCCTACTTGATGAGGATGAGCTTCTTCGCTTCCTTGTAGCCGGATGCGGCCTCGATCCGGTAGAAGTAGACGCCGCTACCCAGCCGGTTTCCCGCCCCGTCGGTTCCATCCCACCGCACGCTGTAGTGCCCGGGCGTGTGCGGCGCGTCCACCAGGGTGCGCACGAGGGCGCCTCCCGCGTTGAAGATCCGGATGGTGACGGGGCCGCTCTCGCCGATCGTGTAGCGGATCGTCGTCATCGGGTTGAAGGGATTCGGCGCGTTCTGCGCCAGCGCGTTTCGGAGCGGCGGCGCGCCGGCTGCGGGGTCCGTCTCCACCGACGTGGGCGTGTAGCACGCCGGCTCCTTGAAATAGTCGAACAGCCCGTTCCGGGCGAGCTGGAGCCGCTCGCCTCCCTCTTCGATGTTGTCGTAGTTGAACCCCATGAACAGAACCCGCGCGCTGTCGGGGCCGAAGGAATTGTACTTGGTGGCGTACCGGGTCCCGGCGCCCAGGAGATTCGGGTACTTGAAGAAGAGCGCCGCCTTGCCGTTCGCCGTCCCCTGGGACGATGTCGCGACCAGATCCACCTTGTCCATGATCGGGCAGTCGACATTCACGTGGAACGAGCGCCCCGCCGAGGGCCCGCCCGCGAAGCCGGTGACCACCGGGTGCAGGGTGTCCTGGGGCGCGTTCTCCCACATGTCGCGCAGGTTTCTCATGCCGCAAGTGAATGACAGGAACGAGTTGTAGTCCAGTCCGTGGGCGGTCAGGTCGTAGGAGACGTTGTCTCCGGCGATCCACAGATTCCGGTTCTTGCCCGGCTGCTGGATCCACGACTGGAGCAGGGCCTGATCTTGCGGGGAGAGGGTGAGGGCCGTGAGGCTCCCGGCGTGCCAGATGATCGTGGAGTACTGGAGCAGCGGGTCGACGCCGGCCGAGGGCCAGTCATAGGTGCCGGTGGTTCCCTTGCCGCCAGGCGTGTTCCCCAGCCCGCTCGTCGGGGCGTTCACGTCCCAGACGTCGAACTTATAGCCCTGCGCCTTCAAGGCGTCGGCCCAGAGGTTCCGCGGCTCCCGTCCGGTGTAGTTATTGATGAAGAGAATCGTGGCAAGACTGTCGAAGCAGCTCAGCGCCGGATTCGTCGCGGACTTCACGGGAAGGATGGACGCCGTGAAGTAAAGCCCGTTCGCGAGCGACGCGCTGTCGGGAAGCGTCGCCGTCTCGCCGCTGCTGTCGGTGACCGAGTAGTAATAGTCGAGCCTGGTGTTCGCCGGGTAGCTGCCCGGGGGGACGTCGGCGTAGCGCACGCGCGGAAGTGCCGTCGCCGCGGGAAGAAGCGGCGTGAGGCTCCACGAGCCCCCGTTCATCCGATAATGCATGAAACCCTGCATGTAGCCCTGGGATGTGGCCACTTCCACGGCGACGCTGTCGCCCAGCGGCGTGTTGAAATTGTCGTCCTTGAAGAACGGCGTCGTCTGGAAGGTATCGTTGAAGAGATCGACGTCGCGCTGGATGAACGACGGAGGAGCGATGGCAATCACCCCGACCGCGAGGTTGTCGAAGAACGTGTAGACCCCGGCCGCGGAGCCGGCGCCGCCGCAGTAGATTTGCGCATAGTCGGTCAGCCCGAACTCGACCTGCAGTGAATCCTTGCCGGAGGCGCCCGGCAGGACCACCTTCTGGCGCGCCCAGTCTTTCGACGAGCCGTAATAGACCAGCCGCGTCGGGTCGACCCATGCGCTCCAGTTCGGGTCACCGGTGTTCCGCGTGCGGAACCGCAGGTGATAGTAGAAGCAGGCGTTCAGCGGAAGATTCCGGTAGACGTCGAACAGCACGAACGACTCGTTTGGGCGGTTGATGAAAATGGACGGAGTATGGAGGAGGTTGTCGAGTCGCGGGACCACGGATTGCGTAGACGGATCCCAATCCGTCCAGACGTTGGTCCGGTTCTCGGTGCAAATGTCCTCAGTGAAGACGTTCGAGCTGATCGAGAACAGATCTCCGACCGGTGGGAAGATGGACATGTCCCACTGGCCGGGGCCGTTTTCGCAATTGTCCGCGAATCGAACGGTCGTTCCCGACTTGATCGAGATGTTGTCGATGCTCCAGCCGTCCCCATCGTAGAGCCCGTCGGCGGAGGAGTAGGCGATGTCGCTGGTGAAGGTGAAGCGGAACGGGATGCGCGGATGCAGCGTGCGGTCCGTATTCTGATAGTACTCGGTGATGATCGAGTCCGGAATTACGAGCGTGACGGAGTCGCACGTGCTGTTGCTCGGCACCTTGCCGGTATACGCGGCCAGCAGGACCCAGTCGTCGTTGATATCGAATACCTCGACTTTACCGAAATCGAACCCGGCCTCCGCGTTGAAATGGTGCCGGAAACCCAGCTTGACCGCCTGGTTCCCCGGGATGCTGTCCAGCCACGCCGAATTCTGGAGATACTGGGTCCAGCTGTTCTCGTAGCCGGCGCGATTGGTGTCGTAGATCCAGCTCGAGTCGATGCGTCCGCACCACCACGCGGTTCCCTGGCAGCCGTAGAAGGTGTCCAGATGCCAGGCCGTCGGCTTGGCCGAATTGTCGAGGTGGGTCCAGTTCCCCTGGTTCCCGACGGAGAGGGCGTTGAGGCTGTCCTCGAAGACCACCACCTCTTCCCGTGGAGGAGCGGAGAGCTGGGGCCGGCGGCGGACGCGGTTGGCTCCGCTCGCAGGGGAGGTGGGAACCAGATATTCCTCGCGGACCACCCCGCGATCGGAGGGCGGCGCCGCCTGCGGCGGCGACCCTGCGTACGAGGGCGCTGCGATGAGGACCGCGATCAATCCGAGCGGGCCGAGCAGGATTCGGAGGGGGCGAATTCGCAAGGGGTTCCGCCTTAGGAGCCAAGAGCAACGAGCAACGCTGTACGCGGGATTATAACAGATCGGCTCCCGAGTTGCCTATAGCGTCAGCTCAGCGAACTGCTTGGCGGGGAATGCGTCTACCTGGATGGCGTCGCGCCGCGCCGCGTCGGCCTCGCGCCAGACATGGCGCTCGTCGTCGGTGATCACGCCCGCCGCGGCCGCAGCCGCGACCAGGGCCTCTCCGGAGAGATGCGGCGGGACACGGCGGGCGCGGACCGCGTCCTTGATCTTCCGGTCCACGGGCTCCGCGGCAACCACCTTGGCGTAGGCCGCTTCCAGGCGGCCCAGGCTCCCCTCCGACGCGGGAGGCACGTAGACGTCGGAGGTCAGGGCCAGCCGGAGCGAGCGGTCCTCGAGGAGGCTCCGCGCGACCTTCGCGCTCAGACGATCCGAGGGAGGGTGATGCGCGAGGCCGCGGGGGAAGACGGCGAAGCGCACCAGCCCCGCGGCAAGGCGGTTCGGGAGGTTGTCGAGCAGTCCGGCCAGGGCCGACTCGGTCTCGTGAAACGCCCATGCGCAGGACCAGCGAACCAGCGGGAGGTCGCGCTCCAGCTGGCCTTCGTCGACGAACCGCTTGAGCGCCGCCGAGGCGAGATAGAGGTACGCCAGGGCGTCGGCCAGCCTCCCGCTCAGCCGCTCGCGGCGCTTCAGCGTGCCGCCCAGGGTGGCCATGGCGGCCTCGGAGGTCAGCGCGAACGCCGCGCTCAGGCGCGAAAGCCGCCCGAAGAGCGGGCGCACCGGGCCCCGGACCGGCACCTCCTCCATCACGCCCCCGGTCATGCCCCCGAGGAACGCGCGGCCCACGGTCGCGACGACGTGCCGGATGTGGCCGAAGAACGCGCGATCGAATTCCACCACGTCGCGCCGGGCGAGCGCCGCCATCTCGCGCTGGACGAACGGGTGGCACCGGATCGCCCCCTGCCCGTAGATGATGAGCGAGCGGGTCAGGATGTTCGCCCCCTCGACGGTGATCCCGACGGGCACGGCCGCGTAGGCGGACGCGAGCACGTTGCGCGGTCCGCGCGAGATGGCCGCGCCGGCCTGGATGTCCATCGCGTCGTTCACCACCGCGCGCATCCCCTCGGTCAGGTAGCGCTTGACGATGGCGGAGATGACGGCGGGTTTCTGCCCCTCGTCGATGGCCCCCAGCGTGAGGCGCCGGGCCGCGTCCATGATGTAGGTGCGCCCGCCGATGCGCGCCACCGGCTCCTCGATCCCCTCGAAGCGTCCGATGGGCAGCCCGAACTGCTCCCGCACATTGGCGTACGCCGTGACCACCCGCGTCGCGAGCTGGGCGCATCCGACGGCCAGGGACGGCAGCGAGATGCCCCGCCCCGAGGCCAAGGTCTCCATCAGCATCCGCCATCCCCGGCCCGCGTTGGCCGCGCCGCCGATGATGGTGTCCAGGGGCGCGAAGACGTCGTGCCCGCGCGTGGGGCCGTTCAGGAACGGCACCCCCAGCGGGTCGTGCCGCTCGCCGATCTCGATGCCGGGAAGGTTCGCGGGGAGGAGCGCGCAGGTGATCCCGATCTCCTCCGTGTCGCCGAGCAGCCGGTCCGGGTCGCGCAGCACGAACGCCAGGCCAAGCACGGTCGCGACCGGGCTCAGCGTGATGTAGCGCTTCGACCAGCTCAGGCGCATGCCCAGCACCTCGCGCCCCTGGTAGACCCCCTTCGTCACGATACCGACCGCGCGCTGCGCCGTGGCGTCGCTGCCCGCCTCGGGCTCGGTGAGGGCGAAGCACGGGATCTCCTCGCCCCGGGCCAGCCTGGGGAGGTAGTAGCGCTTCTGCTCGTCGGTGCCGTAGTGCAGGAGCAGCTCGGCGGGGCCGAGCGAGTTGGGGACCATCGCGGTCACCGATGCCGTGACGCTCCGGCTGGAGAGCTTGGTGATGACGGCCGAATGCGCGGCGGCCGAGAAGCCGAGGCCGTCGTACTCCTCGGGGATGATCATGCCGAAGAAGCGGTGCTTCTTCAGAAATGCCCAGACTTCGGGCGGGAGGTCGTGCAGCTTGATGACCTCCCACTCGGAGATCATGCGGCACAATTCCTCGACGGGGCCGGCCAGGAACGCCCGCTCGCGGTCGCTCAGGGCCTTCGCGCGAAAGGCGAGAAGCCGCTTCCAGTCGGGATGGCCCGAGAACAGCTCCGCCTCCCACCAGACGCTGCCCGCTTCCAGCGCGATCCGCTCGGTCTCCCCCATGCGGGGCAACGCCCCGGCCACGAGGGGCATGATCCAGCGGGTCAGGAGATTGCGGCGGAAGAGGGGCACGGCCAATGCGAGCAGGAGAACGGCGAGGACGATCCAGAGCACCATCACGGGTTCGGCTCCTAGGTTTCGGTCATGGCGTAGGCCGGTGCCATATTACCCCACGGAATCCCGTGGCGGGACGGAGTTTGAGTCACCCCACCCGACCTCCTCCAACGAAACCGGCGGCTCCGCTGTCGAAACCATTGCAGCGAACGAACCGTAGTCCCCCCGGACGTGACCGCTCGGAGCCGTGTAAGGAGATCGCCTATGCCGTCCGCAGCGCGCCGCCCCCTTGTCGCCTTGGCTTCGATCGCGATCGCGACCGCATTCGCGTTCGGGTCGGCCGCGGCATTCCAGGGTTTTTCATCCACGGAAGAGGGCCCCGCGTATCCCGACTCGGCGGACGGCCGGAAGGCCGCGGCGCCGGTCATCCAGGCGTACCGGCTGGATCAGCGGGAAATCCACGTCGACGGAAAGCTGGACGACGCGGCCTGGCAGGCCGCCCCGGCCGCCCGGGGGTTCCGGGTCTGGGAGCCGGATCGCGGCGTCGTCCCCAGCGAGGAAACGGTGTTCAAGGTGGCCTACGACGAGGGGTCCGTCTACTTCGCGATCGCCTGCCTGAAGAAGAGCCCATCCACCAAGATCGCGGCCGCGCTGACGCGCCGCGACCATTTCACCAATTCCGACATCGTCGCCATCTACCTGGACCCGTACCACGACCACACCACCGGTTACGCGTTCAAGGTGAACCCGCTGGGCGTGCAGCTCGACTCCTACATCTATAACAACGGCGACAACGACGACGACTGGGACGCGGTCTGGGAGGCGGAGACCTCTCGCGACGACCAGGGGTGGTACGCCGAGATCCGCATCCCGTTCTCGGCGATCCGGTACCGCTCGGCGGATGACATGACGTGGGGACTCAATGTGTTCCGATACATGCAGGGGCTGGGCCAGGACACGGCCTGGCGGACCTGGGACCGGCAGCAGGCGGGATTCGTGAGCAACTTCGGTGAGCTGACCGGACTGAAGGGCATCCACGCGCCCCGGCAGCTTGAGGTTCTTCCGTACGTCGTCCAGCGCGAGACCGACCACGCGATGATCTCCTCGCCGGCGCACCGGGACCGGCTGGACGGATTCCAGAACGTCGGTGCCGATCTCAAGTACGGGGTCACCTCGGATCTCACGCTGAACGCCACCGTCCAGCCAGACTTCGGGCAGGTCGAAGCCGACCCAGCGGTGCTCAACCTGTCTCCGTTCGAGACCTCGTTCCAGGAGAAGCGCCCGTTCTTCGTCGAGGGGAGCCGCTTCTTCGCGCACCCGGCGTTCAACCTCTTTTACTCGCGCCGGATCGGCACCGGCGACGAGAACGCGCGCATCCGCTATGCCGGGAAGCTCACGGGGAAGACGGTCGGCGGCATCTCGGTCGCGGCGCTAGCCGCATCCTCGGACCTCACCCACGACGGCCAGGCGCACAACATCTTCAAGAGCGGCGACCGGCTCTCGCGCTACTTCGTCGGACGCGTCGGGAAGGAGTTCGCGCAGGGGCGGCACCACGTCAATCTCATGGGCACCGCGGTCCTCAACACCGCGGACCGGGCCACATGGGGCGATCTCGCCTCGCGCGAGGCCTACACCACGGGCATGGACTTCGCCTTGAGCTCGCCGAAGCGGGCCTACAGCATGACGGGCACGTTCGTCGGGTCCTTGATCAACTCGGAGCCGCTCGCGGGCGTGAGCGACAAGCCGCGCTACGGCACCGGCGGGACGATGGACCTCCAGCGCCTCGGCGGGAACTGGCGCGGAACCCTGAGCGGCCGGTGGAAGAGCGCGAAGCTCGACATCAACGACATGGGATACCTCCAGGCTCCCGACGAGATCAGCTCGAGCGGCTGGGTTCAGCGGCGGTTCAATCCCGAGGGCAAGAGCCACTTCTACAACTCGGCCAATTTGAATCTCAATCTCTCCAAATCCTGGATGTACGCGGGCCGGACCGGCTTCGACGTGGCGACGAGGCTTCCGTCGTGGCACTACGAGGCGGGACATCCCCAGTACGCGAACGGAAACATCAACGGCTGGATGCAGTTCAAGAACTACCGCGAGGCCTGGTTCGGCGTTCTGTACAACGAGTGGGGGCACCACCGCTACGAGACTCGCGGCGGGCCGATCATCAGCGAGCCGCTCACGTACGGCGGCTGGCTGGGCGCCTCCACGGACCGAAGGAAAACGCTCAACGCCGACTTGGAGGGGAACTGGAACCGCGACGTGGCGAAGAACGTTTCCCTGGACGTCACCGCGGACCTGAACTGGAACCAGTCGAGCGCCGTGAATCACACGTTCAAAGCGGCGTATCACAACCGATTCGACGATACCCAGTACTTGAAGACCCAGGACGTGGCGGTGAAGCCGGGCGGTCGCGGGATCGGCGGGCTGGCGTACGTCTTCGGCGACATCCACCAGCAGACGGTGGACTTCACTATGCGCTCGAGCGTGCTCTTCACGCGGAACCAGTCGCTGGAGGTCTATGCGCAGCCCTTCTTGACGACCGGCCACTACGGCCGGGCCCGCGAGCTGGCGAAGCCGGACAGCTACGTTTTCATCAACTACAACGAGGTCGGCTACGACTATCGGAAGAACGATTTCACCTATTCGTCCGTCAACGTGAACGTGGTCTACCGGTGGCAGTACCGGCCGGGCAGCACCTTCTTCCTGGTGTGGAAGCAGAGCCGCGATCGTTTCGAGAACCGCGGGATGTTCCCGACCAACCCGGGCGCCTTCGAGGGCGGCCTGGGGACGCGGACGCTCTTCCGGAACGAGCCGGAGAACACGCTGCTCGCCAAGGTGACGTACTGGCTGCCTATCTGACCGGGTAGCGGACGATCCAGGTCGGTCCCCTCGACCGAGCCGGCGGACGCGCCGGCGGAGGGCTCCCCCCTCCGTTTGAATGGTGCAAGTCCGGGATCCTCGTGCCCACGACGAGACCCGGACTTCCCATTTTCAGGCGGGGTGCCTCGCGGCGTGCGAAACCGGCGGCGCTGGCGGCATGACCGGCGGCGCGACCTCGGACGGATCGCGCGCGTATCTGCGGAAGAAGGACTCGGCCTTCCAGCGCGGCCGCTCGTCGCGGTCGGCGACGTCGATGCAGGCGCGGAACAAGAGGCGGTTGAACGCGATCGCGGCTTCCAGATCCACCGGCTGGCGCAGGTCGTCTGAGGGAGCGTGGTACCGCTCCCGCATCCACTCGCGGAAGCGCCGGTCCAGCGTCGAATCGCCCGTATCCCCGAAGGTCACGAAGAGCGACGGCACGCCGGCGCGCACCAGGTTGTACTGGTCACTCCGGACGAAGATCGTCTGCTCCGGCTCGGGATCGGGCTCGACCTTGATCCCGGACGAATCCGCGATCGCCTTGAACCAGTCCCCCAGCTCCGACTCCTCGACGCCGAAGGCGACCACCGCCCGCAGCGGGACGATCGGCAGGAACATGTCCAGGTTCAGGTCGGCCACCATCCGTCCCACCGCGCTCGGGGGATTCAGCGCGAACGCCCGCGAGCCCAAAAGCCCCTTCTCCTCCCCCGTCACGGCCAGGAGCACGATGGATCGCCGCGGCGGATGCGGCAGCGCGTGGAGCGCATGGG
>DATGVG010000127.1:0-20065 GCA_035300625.1 Candidatus Limnocylindrales bacterium | reverse complement strand
CCGAACTGCTTCTCCCCCACCCCCGGCTCGAGCAGGCGCGTGGCCTCGAGGCGGCAGGGGACGCCCTTCACCTTGAAATCGAACCAGCCCACGCGGGCAGCGCGCCTCCGGTTGCCGCGGGTGGAGAGGATGATGGTCGTGTCGGGCTTCGGATTCGGCGTGAGCGCCGCGACGATGTGATAGGAGAGATCGGGCGGAAAGTATCGGACGCCCTTGTAGAGCTTGAAGCGCGGGCTCTTCGGATCGAACACGATGATGGCCGGAAAGCGCTGGTGGGAGAGCCGGAGTGAAAATCGTCCCACCGTGATGCCGCTGGGCGGCAGGGTCGCCGAGGTCATCTCGATGTCCTTCACCTTGAAGCGCGCCTTGGGGTCGACGGTCTCGACCCGGAACGAATCCCCCACGACGGTGACATGGAGATGACGCGGCCGGACGCCGGGATCTTCAATGCGCACGTCGTTGCCGGGCGCGCTGCCCACGGTGAGCGAGGTGCGATCCCCGAAGTCGTGACGCAGGATCGTGGCCAGGTAGGAGGTGGGCGAGCTCTTCAGCTGCTCCTGAGTATCGGCGCGATCCTTGGCGTAGGACTTGAGCAGCGTGTCGGCCTCGACCGCGCTCAGGCTGGACGGGGCCTTGGCGCCGGTTCGCGTTCCGGGGTTTTCGCAGCCGGCGGAAACGGCCAGCGCGCCCGCGAGCAGCAGGACCGCGAGTGGGGTCGCGCAAGACACACCCCGCACGTCATCACGAAAGGCCATCCGTTCGCTCCTTTAGAGTTCCATCCCGATAACCGCCCTGATCTGGACCCGTTCGAATGCGTCGAGATTGCGGCTCCCGGAAGTCCGTGGGCTCCCCCATATCTGAGGCAGGACCGCGACCCCGAACTGCGCCTCGCCTAGTCGCAGATTGACGTTCGGTCCCAGGGCGGCCAGCGCCGCCGCTTGCCGGCCGAAATTTGGGTGTTCCGAACGGAACCGCGACTCCAGCCCCAGCGACAACCGGCTGCTCACCTCGTAAGCGATTCCGCCCGAGACCTCCCCGGCGAACGCGTTGTGCAGGATTGCCCCGTCCGGAAGCACCTCATCGTCGTTGTGCCGGAATTCAAACTCCCCGATCAGATTGATGCCGGAGATCCATGAGCCGCTGCGGTGAGCCAAGAGCAGCTTGGATTCCAGCTCCAGCTCGTCGCCCCGCTCGGTCGTCTCGAGATACAGCGCCGGATCGCCTGCGATCTTCCCCGGGTCGCAGAGCCTGTAAATCAACTCGATTGAAGGCGAATCGAACCTGATCTTGTGCCCCGGCTGCTTGACATAGTTGAGATACGCGGCGGCGCCCAGGCGTCCGTGGATCGCGTACTCGAACTCGGCGCGAGGCTCCCACCGCGTCCCGACGCTCGGATCTTGCTTGCCGCTCTTGGCCGTGAGCCAAGCCTCGACCTCCATCTCCCCCTGCGGATCGATGAAGGGCGAGTAGGTATACAGAAAGTATCGCCGGTCTGCCTGCGCCGTGCCGGGAATGGCCAGCAGAATCAACGCGATTATCGCCGCCCTCTTCATCAAACGCCTCCATCGCCCTCTTCGCACCCGCCCCGAAAAGCGAGAGTGTACGTCAATTTAGCCACACTTTATACTCGCCCACCGGGTGGAAGCTCCACGGGAGTCACCGGGCCTTGGGACGAGAGGAATGCATGCTGAAGAAGGTTGAGGGATGGATCGGCCGGCACCCGCTCCGCGTGACGACCTGGCTGGTCGTCCTGCTGCTCGTCGTCGTTGTCCTCGAAGGAATTTTGCTCTCCGTGCAGCGACGGGCGATTCGCGCGACCGAGACCCAATCCGCCAAGCTGCTGACCTCGTTCTTGAAGGGGGATACGACGGAGGCTTCGGGCGGGTCGGGCGTGGCCATTCGAATGCAGAACGTCCGCTTCAGATGGTCGGATAAGGTCTATATCGACGCCGGTAACATGGCCGTGCGGGCGGTCCCGGTTCAAGGCAGCACGGTCGACTTCGACGACCTCAATTCCTTTCACCTGGCGCTGCAGCAGTCCACGGTGGAGCTCAGCCCCGAAGTGCTCACGGGGATGTTCAACGAGAGCGTCTTCAACTATCCCGATTCCAAGCTGCGCGACCTCACCGTGACGCTGACCAACGAGGACAACGTGCGGGCCGTACGTGTGGCAGGCATGGTGAATGTGGGGCTCTGGATTCCGTTCGCCATGTCGACCCAGCTGTCGGTCGACACCCGCACCAACACCCTGGTCATCGACGTGAAGCACCTCAAAGTATTGGGCGTCCTCTCGGCGACCAAGCTGATCAAATGGAAGCCGCTTCATCTTGAAAACATCATCGCCCTGCCGCCCAACAAGACTCTGATCGTCGACGGCAACCGGCTGATGGTGAAGCCGCTTGGGTTGTTCCCGTCGCCGCGGGTTGAGGGCAGGATGTCCAAGGTCACCGTGGACGACAAGGCGATTCACCTGACGTTCGCGGGCAGCGCCATCCCGGCGCCGGAATCCTCCGCCAAGAATTATGTCTACCTCAGAGGCGGCACATCGCAGTTCGGCCACTTCCGCATGTTCGATACCGATATCCTGATCCTGGATCAGGACCCACGCGATCTCTTCGCCTTTTCCCTCGTCCACTATGCCAGCATGGTGCCCAGGAGCAAGATCGAGGTCCACGATACCCACTCCGCGCGGGTGACGATGCCCGATTACTGATCGGGAATTGTTCCCCGCTCGCCCTCTGCCGAGGGCACTCCCCCCTGGAGGCACCCAATGCGGCATCCCGAGCTGCACCGAACGAAGAGAATCGGCTGGCTCCGGGCAGCGGTGCTGGGCGCGAACGACGGCATCGTCTCGACGGCGAGCCTCATTGTCGGCGTCGCCTCGGCGCATGCGGCCCGCGGAGCCGTACTGGTCGCGGGCGTCGCGGGCCTGGCCGCAGGCGCCATGTCAATGGCGGCAGGCGAGTATGTATCGGTCAGCTCGCAGGCGGACACCGAAGAGGCCGACCTGGAGCGTGAGCGGGGCGAGCTCGCGGCGAATCCGGACGCCGAGCATGCGGAGCTCGCGGAGATCTACGTGAAGCGGGGCTTGGATCGAGACCTGGCGCGGCAGGTAGCGCGGCAGCTCATGGCCCGCGACCCGCTGGCCGCCCACGCCTTGGACGAGCTGGGAATCTCCGAGATGCTCCGGGCCCGTCCTCTTCAGGCCGCTCTGGCGTCCGCGACGAGCTTCGGGATAGGGGCGGCCGTACCGGTCGCCATGGCCGCCCTCACTCCCTCCCGCGGAATCGTGCCGGGGGTCACCGTGACGGCGCTCGTCTGTCTCGCGGCGCTCGGCGGATTGGCCGCGAAGACGGGGGGCGCTCCCCTGAGAGCGGGGATCCTCCGCGTGGTGCTGTGGGGAGCCCTCGCCATGGCTCTGACGGCTGCCGTCGGGGCGCTATTCGGCACCAGGGTCTAGTCCGAGCGCCGATCACGCAATGACGCGGCCCCGCCCAGAATCGTGCAGAACGTGATCGTTCATCTCATCGACGGCACCTACGAGCTGTTCCGCCACTTCTATGGCCTGCGTCGCTTCAACAAGGGCGTCGACGCCCCGTTCGGCGCGGTGACCGGAGTGCTGGGAACTGTGGTCCAGATGCTCGAGACGGGGGCCACCCACGTCGGCGTGGCGACCGACCACGTGATCGAATCGTTCCGGAACCGCCTCTGGCCCGGATACAAGACGGGAGACGGCATCGAGCCCGCCCTCCTGGCGCAGTTCCATCCGCTCGAGGAAGCGCTCGCCAGCATGGGCGTGGCGGTATGGCCGATGGTCGAGCTGGAGGCCGACGACGGACTCGCCTCGGCGGCGCGGATCGCCTCCGACAACGAACAGGTGCAGAAGGTCAGTATCTGGACGCCCGACAAGGACCTCGCGCAGTGTGTTCGGGGAGAACGGGTGGTGCAAGTTGACCGCAAGGGAAAGAAAATTCTGGACGCGAAGGGGGTCCGTCAGAAATACGGCGTGGATCCTGCCTTGATCCCCGACTTTCTCGCTCTCGTGGGGGACGCTTCGGACGGGTATCCCGGCCTTCCGGGGATCGGTCCGGTGACCGCGGCACGGCTCCTGAATCGGCACGGCCCCATCGAGAGCTTTCCGCCCGACCTTCTGCGGGATCGCCGCGACCTGGCGCTCCTCTTCAAGGATCTCGCGACGCTCCGAACGGATGCGCCTCTGTTCGGTGATGTGGAAGATCTCGCGTGGCGCGGCCCCACCGGCGGCTTCGCATCCTACGCGGGGCGCATCGGAGCCTCTCGGCTGGTCGAGCGCTGCAACAAGGTCACGGCAGCGTAGCGCGGAAGGCTCATCGGGCGATTGGCCGCGGAGCTGCATCGAAAACGCGGATCTCGGGCCGCTGGCCCCCTCGACGGGGAACCGCCAAATACAGCCGCCGGAGCGCGGGAACGTAGAGCGCGGTTCGGGCGCCGGGCGCCGTGGCGATCTTCGCCGCCATGGTGAGCCGCCCGCGCCGCATGCCCAAGACGTCGATAAAGCCTGCCCCGCAGCTTGCGAAAAGCTGTCGGGTGGCGCCGTCGTAGAAGAGGTCGTCGGCGTCGCCGTCGATGGGAACCGTCGAGAGTCTCCGCTCCGATCGGTCATCGAAAACGAGGACCGCGGATGGGCGGCGACAGCCCACGAAAAGGCGATGGGCATCCTCATCGAGGGCCATCGGGAAATTGGCCGAGAATCCCCGGATGGCAATCCGGCCGATCACGCGGCCTTTCACCCGGTCGACGATCACGACCTGGCTCGCATCGGGAACGTTGACGAACACTCGGGGGCCCGCCCTCTCGAGCTGGAAGGACTCCGGATGGCCCGGCAGGAGGATGCTGCCCAGGCTGTCCCCTGTTGTCGCGTCGAGGGCCCGAAGAGCGCCTTCGCCGCAGCCAACGTAGACCCGTCGCGCGGCGGTATCGCAGCGAATGTTGTCGGCGTCGTCGGGGAGCTGAAGCGTGCGAAGGTGCGCCAAGGTCGCGCCATCGAACACATCGCACGTGCCGCCTCCTCCGTTGGAAACGAATAGCCTCGGTGGCGACGCAACGAATCCCAAGCCCTGCGGCTCATGAAATCCTCTCATGCTCTGAATCCGGCGGCCCGAGCGCAGGTCCAGGACCTCCACCGTTCCATTGCCGAGCGCGGCGACGAAGAGTCGCCGGTTCGGCGCGTCGATCGCCATGTGGTCGATGCGACCCTCGACGCCGTCCAGGGCGATCGTCTGTACCTGGCGGAGGGGGGCGGCACGTCCCGCCGCGAACGACGCCTGTCCGAGGCAGCACCCGAGGCCCACCGCTCCCACCGCAAAGAGGGCCCGGCGCACCACGGCACTCCGCAACGCGCGTGTCTTCACGGGATCCTTGGTCCCCGGCTCAGCGCAGCTCGACATGGAGAAAGGCCATCGCCGACGTCGGGTTGTCCCCATAGACGTCTTCGATCTCCTTTGGCACCACCGAGACGGTGCCCAGGGCGCCCAGGCCCGTCGCCACGTGCCCGCTTCTCCAGAAGTCGAACCGGTAGCCCGCCGTAAGCTCGCCGACCCGGTACCTCACCCCGTCCCGTGGGTCCCCCGCCGGGAACAGCTCATCTTTTTCGACGCGCTCCGCGCGCGCGAACACGGTGTGCTTCCGGCGGAGCTGGAGGGACGACTCCACTGCTACCGCATCGAGGATGGGGCCGGGGCGCGATCGATTCCGCCCCCACGCGACCATCGTCTCCCAATGGCCTCCCGCCCAGTCGCAGGCGTGAATCACGGAGGCCGTCGTGCGGTCGACGTTGATGTCGGGGTCGAGCTGCTCCGGACTCTTCAAGCGGCCGTAGCTCACCTGGAGCGCCCAGGCCGGAGCCGGATTGAGCGAGAAGCGGAAGGAGTGGGAGTCTAGCTTGGGAGACTCGATGCCGTAGCGGTTCTGATCGGGCTCGCGGCCGCGGAATGCAGAGGCCTCGATCTTGGCGCCTCCCCATACCGCCCCAGCAGTCAGAACGCCGAAGGTGATGTGCGACGAATCGAGCCAGTGGTGGGTGATCGGCGCCTCGGGATTGCTCATCCCCGAAAACCGGTGCATGAAGGCCGGGGGCCCCAGGGCGGGCTCCCCCGGCAGACCACCGTACACGAACAGGGACCGATTTCCGCTCGCGATGCTGTAGCTGGCCGCGAGTTCCATGAACAGGTCGTGCGGATGCTGCCGGTCGATCAGGTGGGTCCGACCGTCGGCGGTCTCCCCCGTCTGGAGGAGGAGGGGATAGCCTTCCCTCCCGATCGTCGCGGGCTCCAGGGAGACCATGGTCCGGAAGCCGAGCGTGCCCGGCCCGGCGGGCCGCTGTGCCATGCCCATGAGCATGTTGGAGGCGAGGAGCTTGTGGTCCCCGCGCGGTCCTCCCTGATGGTCGTACGCCGCGTCCGCCATCCCGTGGAGCATGAGCATCCAGGATCCCCGCATCTCATGGATCCCGTGGTGCCCCGCCCGATCCGGCTGCCATGCGGTGCCCGACGCCTCCCGCGACATTGGATACGGACCATAGAGCCCGCTCGTCGCCATCGCGTGCTCATGGCCCATGGCCCCCATATCGTGCTGATGCTCCATCGTGGACATGTCGTGGCCGTGCTCCATTCCGGACATGTCGTGGTGATGCATTGATGGGTGTGCCATGGCCGAGTCCGGCATCTGGCCGTGCGTGGAATCGGCCGGCGCCTCGTGATGGTGATGCGTTTGTGCCGCGGCGGGCCGGACCCAGACCGGGCACGCGACGAGGACCATGGCAAGCCACCAGCGAGCACCGCTCCGCATGATCCCTCCCATCAATCGTGAGCACTCGGCGCCGCCCCGTTTGTTTCAACGCTCGGGCGGTTCGTCCTGTCCAAGGGTACGTTACGGCGATTCCAAGCCCCAACCCGATTCAGGAGGCGCCATGATCCGCAAGCTCAGTCTGGTCTTCGCCGCCGCACTCCTCGCCTCCGTCGCGACTCCGCCCTCCCCGTCCGCCGATTCCTACTCCTTCGGCTCGGACCGGGGCGAAGGGGGCGGCTTCGGCTGGGCCATTGTCTCCGGCGGATCTTCCAGCATGTCGGAAATGCAGGACCTCGACTCCGTCGACGATCTGAAAGCGCGGTTCGGCGATGACTTCCTCTATGTCCGGGAGGGACACGACCGCTACGTCATCAAGGATCGGAAGCTAGTCGCGCGCGCCCAGGAGGCGGCGAAGGAGATTGGCAAGTATGGAAGGGAAATCGGAGACATCGCCCGCGCGCAGGCGCGACTCGCCGTCGACGGATCGCTGGAGGCGAGACGACAGGCGAAGATGATGCGCATCCAGAGAAAACTGGAGCGGGAGATCGAATGGAGAGCCGGCCGCGGCGAGCCGACGCGGGACCTCGAGCGCGCGCTGGACGACGTGACGTCGGAGATCGGGTCGTTCGAACCCTCGGATCGGGGGGATCGCGGGGACCGGCTGACGGCAAGCGACCGGAGGAATCTCACGCGGCGGAGGGAGGAAGCGTCGGAGCGCCTGCAGCAGGGAGTCCGTCAGATCAAGCGTGAGATGCGCGAGATCCTCCGCGAGGCGAAGTCTCGCGGGCTCGCGGAATCGCTGGAACGCTGACGCCTCAGGAAGTTCCGAACCGCTCCGCGGCCCGCGCGCGGGCGCGCTCGGCTTCCACTTCGCGATCGCGCGGCTCGGCGTTGGTCATCAGCGAATCCAGTAGCTTCCGGGCGACGGCGGCCACCTCATCGATGGCGCGCTGGAAGGCCGCCTCGTTGGCCTTGGAGGGCTTGGTGAACCCCGAGAGCTTCCTCACGAACTGGAGCGAGGCCGCCCGGACCTCCTCGTCGGTCGCCGGAGGGTCGAAATTGAAGAGCGTCTTGATGTTGCGGCACATGGCTCTCTCCTCAAGGTCATCGCAGGGGCTTGAGCCGCGGCGGCCTGGGGCCGCGGCGCGTGGCACCGGCGACGGGGATGTACTCGAGTTCCTGTTGCTCGAGAACGCAGCGGAGCATGAGTCCGCCACGGCTCATGTCTCCGCGTCCGACGAAGGCGGCGGGAAAACGCAAGCGTCCGTCCAGGCAACGCTCGATGATATCGACATACTTCCCCGTCGCGATGCTCCCGAGCAGGATAACCCGGTCGTCGCCCGAAAGAACAGCGGCCAGGGCCGCGGAATCGCGCTCGAGCGGCCCGCGAAATCGGGGCTCGTCCGGCGTGACGCCCACCTCCGCGATTCTCTGCAGGTCGGCGAGCGTGACGACCACGTCGGGAGAAACCAGCCCTCGGCCTGGCGTGATCACGAGCGCTCCGGGGAAGGCGCTGCCCGAGCGCCCAAAGGCGCGCCCGTAGGCCAGTTTGCCGCGAAAGTAGAGGCCGCTCAGGAAGCTGAACACCTCGCCGATCGGCGCCCCGGACTCACGCAACTGGACAGCCAATGGAAACGTCGCGCGCTCGTGAAGCAGGATCTGTGCGCGCCTGCCGCCACAGTGGGCGGGCGAGAGCAGGAATACGGTCTGGTCCAATGGAAACCTCTCCTGGCGTCGGCGTGACGACCGTATAGTTTAGCAGTCGCGGCCAGGATCGTTAACGACCGCCCGGGAGGACTGGACATGCTGGGAAGCAACGACGCCATCGCCACCATCGCGGTCAAAGACACGGGAGTGGCCAGGAATTTCTACGAAGGCAAGCTGGGATTGGAGCCGGGGCGCAGCGAGGAGCCGGAGGTGCTTTCGTATCGCAGCGGCGACTCGCTGATCCTCGTCTATAAGTCCCAATTCGCCGGAACGAACCGGGCGACGGCGGCCACCTGGGCCGTCGCGGACGTGGAAGGAATCGTCCGTGACCTGAAGGCCAAGGGCGTGGTCTTCGAGCACTACGACTTTCCGGGCACGACGCGGCAAGGCGACGTTCACGTGGCGGGAAACCGCAAGGCGGCATGGTTCAAGGATCCGGACGGGAACATCCTCGCCGTCGTCAGCCGGTAGCGCTATCCGCGATGGAGCCTACCGGGCCCGATCCGAGCGCCGCGGTCCTCGAGACGCCGCGCCTCACGCTCCGTCGCTTTTCCATGGGAGACGCGCCGTTCGTCATCGAGCTCTTGAACGATCCGGCGTGGCTGGAGCACATTGGCGACCGCAACGTCCGGACGCTCGAGGACGCCCGCGCCTATCTCCAGAAGGGCGCGCTGGCCATGTACGAGCGGTTGGGCTTCGGGATGTACGTCGTGGTGCTCACGGAATCCGGCCAGTCGATCGGAACCTGCGGTCTGATCCAGCGGGAAGGTCTGGACGACGCGGATATCGGGTTCGCGTTCCTTCCGCAGTTTCGGGGCGCAGGCTACGCGTTCGAGTCGGCTGCCGCGGTACTGGAGCACGCTAGGACAGGGCTGGGCCTGAAACGAATCGTCGCGATCGTCTCGCCCGCGAACCACCGCTCCATTCGGATTCTCGAGAAGATCGGGCTCAAGTTCGAGCGCCGCGTCAAGCTCCCCGGGGACAACGAGGAGATTCTCCTGTACGCCACGCCGCCAAACCGGGGCCCCTAGGCCGGCCCCGTAGAAGAGACGGCTCGAATGCCGGAACCTTCATCTCGAGACTTGGACGGACGTCACCATCATCGAGTCGTCGGCTACGTACGTGTTGCCCGTCGGATCGCCGTTTACGTCTGTCCCTTCCGTGAAGGTATGTATCGAGTAACCCAAGTATCCGGAGCGCGAGTACCACACGCGAACCCACTCCCCTTCCTGGACCAAACTGCCTCCCGGGTTTATGTCGAGCCTCCATGCCTGGAAACGTCCCGCGGGAGTCGCGAGTTGCTCCACCCGATTCACCGTGACAGGCCAGGGGATGTCCGAACGGGCACCCCAGGTCTGGCCAGGTCGTAGGGGGTAGCCGAGAAGCTGAGTCTCCGAAGCGGCTGCCGTGCTCAAGTTGCGCTCCAATCGCGTGACGCCGTGTGCCAGCTCGCGCAGTTTCTCGATGCGGGCGACGAGACGCTCGAGCGATGCATCTTTGCCGTGCCGTGCCGCGAAGGTCGCGAGATCGAGATGCGGCGATCCTGACTTGATTCCGTTAGCCGCTACCTGATTTCCATCGAGGACTGGAGGCTCCTGGAGGAAAGTATCCAAGGAGAAGAGCCCCTGAGTATTTTGCCGTACGGGAATCCACATGGTCCAGGGGCCGTAGACCTCCGGGACATCATGATGGACCTGTTCTTCGACCGTGTAATCCGTACCCTCGTAGTGCGTCGTTCCGATCAGGCGGTGGGATTCGATGAAGGCGTAGCTGTAATTGTCGGGGTAGCTCCCCGGCCCGGAAATCAGCCGAAACGATCCACCACCCTCGTAGGACCATGCGTTCCCGACGACGAGCGGGTAGAACGATCCGGATCCAAAGCCAGACGCCGCGGCTGCCCCGCCACGTGCGGCTTCGGTTGCGGTATACCCGGCGGGCGGGCCAAGGGGCGAGGATTTCGAGCAGCCTCCGAGGGAGATGAGCAAGACCAGTGCAGCGAGAAGGACCATCTTGGAGCCGGGGCGGGAAGCGGGGCGGGAAGGAACCATGGAGCACCTCCATATGTGGTCAACCCGATAAGGCTAACCTGGGGGTGCCTGAACACAAAGGATCAAGTCCGGCAAAGCTCCAGGAACCGGGCGGCGAGCTTGGGACCCGTGCCGGCGTCCTCGTGCTTGAAGAACACGAATGCCTCGTTCCAGGTCTGGCCGCGAACCTTATCCGCCCACGACTGGAGATCCCCTTCGCCGTATTCCACCCGGCGGAGCCGCAGATAGCCCCAGTCGGCGGTGGAGACGAAGGGCGGATCCCCCTCTTCTCCGGTGTCCGCGACGCACCAGGCCGCGTTCCGCTCGCGTAACGCCGCATACACCTCGTCCTCGAACCACGAGGCGTGGCGAAACTCGAACGCGGCGCGCGCGGGGCCGAGCAGCGCGAGAAAATCGCGAAGCCTGGGAACGTCCTTCTTGAAATTGGGCGGGAGCTGGACCAGGAAGGGCCCCAGCTTCGCCCCCAGCGTGCCCGCCGTCCGGATCAGGTACTCGACCCGGTCGGCCACGTCGTTCAGACGTTTCTCGTGGGTAATCCCCTTCGACGTCTTCAGCACGAACGCGAAGTCCTCCGGCACCTCCGCCGACCAGTTTTCGAGGGTCGTGGTGTTGGGCATCCGGTAGAACGTGTTGTTCACTTCGACGGTGGAGAACCGCTCGCCGTAATAGCGCAGCATGTCCTTGGCCGCCAGCTTCTCGGGATAGAAGTACCCTTTCCATTCCTTGTAGGACCACCCGCTGGTTCCTGCCCGAATTCGCATGCGTTCTTCCCCCGGCCTAGTCCAGCCGATCCGCCCACGTCCGCACGGTCGTCGCCAGCTCGTCCAGCACGTCCGGAAGGGCGCGACCCGACCGCTTGGGAACCTCGAACGAGTGGTCGGCGCCGTCGACCACGTGAAGCGTGACCCTGGAGCCTAGCCGCTCCGTGACGGGACGCAAGAGCTCGAGATCCGCCAGCTTGTCCCGAGTGCCCGCCAGAAACAGCATCGGGGTTGCGACGCGGTCCAAGTGGTCCGCCCGCACGGTCGCGGGCGCCCCCGCCGGATGCAGCGGGAAGCCGAAGAAAACGAGCCCGCGCGCGGCCGGAAGCCCGCCGTCCGCGGACGCGAGCGAGGTCATGCGGCCTCCCATCGATTTTCCCCCGGCCAGCACCGGCAGATCTCCCGCGGCGGCCACCGCCGCGGCCACCGCGGACCTCACCGTGGCCAGTAGAATCGGCTGCGGATCGGGCCGGCGGCTCCCCTGCTCCACGTACGGGAATTGATAGCGGAACGTCGCGATCCCGCGGGACGCCAGGGCGGCCGCGACGCCCTCCATGAAGCGATGGCGCATGCCGGCTCCCGCGCCATGGCCCAGCACCATCAGCCAGCGCGCGCCGTCCGGCCGATCGAGGATCGCCGAGACCTCGCCGGAGGAGCGGCTGGCGAGGAAGCGATGCTCGACCCGGGGCGTCACGGCCGGCCTCCCATCCGCCGGCCGATCTTGCCGATCGCCTCCGCCACGTCAACCCCCTCTCCCAGCACCTCGATCATCTCATCTGCCATGCTCTCGAAACGCTTCGGGATCGTCTTGATCGTGAATTGGGCCGGGACGAGCCGCGCGGTCACCTCGTCCCAGCGGAGCGGGCACGACGCGGGAGCGCCGGGAAGCGCGCGCACCGAGTAGGGCGCCACGATCGTGTTGCCCCGCCCGTTCTGCCCGAAATCCACGTAGACCTTTCCGTCGCGTCCCCGGATCGAGCGCGTGACGGTCGAGATCTCCGGAACGGCCTCCACGGTAAGGATGGCGAGGAGCCGAGCGAACGTCCGCGTCTCTTCGTGCGTGTAGCGGCGTCCCATTGGGATCAGGACGTGAAGCCCCGTCGCCCCCGACGTCTTCACGTAACTGGGCAGCTCGATCTCGTCGAGGATGGTCTTCAGCGCCCGCGCCACCTGCACCACGTGCGTGAACGGCGCCTCCTTGGGGTCCAGGTCCAGCACCAGCCAGTCGGGGGTCTCCAGGGTGGCAATCCGCGCGCTCCACACGTGCAGCGGAACCGTGGCCATGTTGGCGACGTACCGGAGCGATTCCAGGTCGTCGCCCACGAAGTAGCGGATGTCCCGCTCTCCGTCCCCCGAATGCACCGTCTCGGTGCGCACCCAATCGGGAACGTACACGGGCGCGTCCTTCTGGAAAAACGACTTCCCCTGGATACCGTCCGGATAACGCGTCAGAACGAGCGGGCGGTCCCTGAGATAGGGGAGGAGAAGCGGCGCCACCGCCTCGTAGTAGCCGATCAGATCGCCTTTGGTGTACCCGTCCGGCCAGAGGATCTTCTTGAGATTGGTGAGGCGGACTTGCCGCTCGCCGGAAGCGGGCGCGGGCGTGGCGGCGGATGGAGCAGCGGGCTCGGGCTTTCGCCCGGCGGGCGGAGCGAGCCGCGGCGGAGCGCCCGTCTCCGCTCCGGCGGCATCGTCCAGCCGCACCGGCTCCTCGCGGCGGCACTCCTCGGGGCGCCGGTCCGGCCGGAGCCCGAGGAACACGGGATGCCGGAGCCCTCCCTCGCGCGTCCACTCCGTGAATCGGATCTCGCAGACCAGCTTCGGCTCGACCCAGTGGTTCCCCCGCCCGCGCGGACTTCCACTTGCGAACGGCGAGGCGGTCCGCTTGAGCGGCGCGAGGGCGTCCGCGACCCGGTCCAGCCCCTCGGCATCGAAGCCCGTGCCGACTTTCGTCACATAGACGAGGCGCGGCCCTTCGTACACCCCCACGTGCAGCGCGCCGAATCGCGACCGCGAACCCTGCGGCTCGGTGTATCCGCCGATGACGAACCCCTGGCGGCGGTCGCACTTCACCTTGATCCAGTCCGCCGACCGTCGGCCGGAATAGCGGCTGGCGCGGCGCTTCGCCACCAGCCCCTCCAACCCCATCTCGGCGGCGGCCGCGAGGAATTCCTCGCCGTGGCCGTCCACGTGATCGCAGCGCTGCACGGGGCCCAGGGGCGGCAGGACGCGGGCCAACAGCTCCTGGCGCTGCGCGAGCGGGAGCCCGCGAAGATCGTGGCCATCGAGGCCCAGGCAGTCGAAGAACATGCCTCGCACGGACACCATCGCCCTCGCCGCCTCGACGTCGCGCGGATGGGTCAGCCCCATCCGCGCCTGCAGGCGCTGGAAGCTGGGCCGGCCCCGTTCGTCCTCGGCAACGATCTCGCCGTCGATCAAAAACCGCGGCACCGCGAGCGAGCGCAGCCCGTCGGCGATCTCGGGATAGCGCGCCGTGATCTCCTCGCCACTGCGCCCCAGGAGCAGGACCTCCTCCCCATTCCGCCAGCCCAGCGCGCGCACCCCATCGTACTTGATCTCGAAGCTCCAGTCGGGCCCCGAGGGGGGCCGCTCGGCCAGGGTCGCCAAGGTCAGCGTCACCTCTCGCGCCGGCACGTCCCGCGGCGGCGCCTTCAGGGACCGCACCCTTTCCCGGAGCGCCGCCAGGGTCCCCGGCACGTCGCGCATCTCCTCGACCGTCAAGCCGGAGATCACGGACTCGGGATACCGATCGATCGCCTCGCCGACGGTGGCCGCGTCATCGTCCTTCTTGAGAAGGAGCCACTCCTTGTCCTTCTTCCCCATTCGCACCAGCGTCCAACGGCCGCGCAGCTTGAACCCGAACAGCTCCAGCTCCAGCTTGCCGCGCTCGTACTGGTCGAGTGGGTCCTCGGGCTTGAACGAGCGGAACCAACCCCGGTCCCACACGATGACCGATCCCGCGCCATAGTTCCCCGCCGGGATCACTCCCTCGAAATTCCCGTATTCGAGCGGGTGGTCTTCGACGTGGACGGCCAGGCGCTTCTCCTCGACATGGGTCGAGGGCCCCTTGGGCACCGCCCAGCTCTTCAGGGTGCCGTCCAGCTCCAGCCGCAGGTCGTAGTGCATGTTCCTGGCCCAGTGCTTCTGGACGACGAAACGGGGGCCGGTCGGGGCGGGGACGCCTGGTGCCGTGCCCGCTTCGCCGAACGGCTCGGGGGTCCGGGAGGGATCGCGCTTCTTCCGGTAGTCCTCGAGACGGGTGCCGCGGATCTTGTTCAAGGGGTGGCGCCTCGGAGCAGGCCCGGTGCGCCTAAAGGCGGGGCCCCAAAGGTCCGATATTGGGTTTAGACTTGGAGTTGAGTATATCAGAGGGCGGTGCTAGCCTTCCGGAAGTCCGTCTGGAGGAGACCACGTTATGCCCCCACATTCCATCGGCTCGGGCACCCTTTCGTTCGGCTTGGTTTCGATCCCCGTCAAGATGTTCTCGGCCGCCTCGTCGGGCGGGGTGTCGTTCAACCTGCTCCACGAAAAGTGCGGCGGCCGGATCAAGCAGCAGCAGATCTGCCCCGCCTGCAACGAAGTCCTGGAGCGCTCGTCCCTGGTCAAGGGCTACGAATTCGCGAAGGACCAGTACGTCCGCTTCACCGACGAAGAGCTGAAGGGCCTCGAGGGAGAGGCGTCCCAGATGATCGACATCGCGGAGTTCGTGCCGCTGGACCAGGTCGATCCGATCTATTTCGAGAAGACGTACTACCTGGGGCCCGACAAGGGGGGCGCCAAGGCCTACCGGCTCCTGTGTGACGCCATGGTCAAGACCGGCCGGGTCGCCCTCGCCAAGTACGTCATGCGCGGAAAGGAAAATCTGGTGCTGATCCGTTCCAGCCAGGACGGCCTGATGCTGCACACGATGTACTTCGCCGACGAGGTCCGTGACTTCGGCGAGATCGACAAGGGAGCGGACGCGGCGGTCAAGCCCGGGGAGCTGAACCTGGCCCTGCGCCTGATCGAGGACCTCTCGACGGCGGAGTTCAAGCCCGAGCAGTACAACGACGAATACCGCGGGCGCGTCCTGTCGGTCGTGGAGGAGAAGGTCGCGGGCAAGGAAATCACGGCCATCGCGCCGCAGGTGCAGCGCACGCAGGTCATCGATCTCATGGATGCGCTGAAGCAGAGCCTCGAGGGCCGCGCCTCGAAAGCGGGCCAGCCGGGCAAGAAGAAGCCGGCCGTCCAGTCGAAGAGCACGGAGGCGCCGGCCGCGAAGGAGAAGAAAAGAGCGTCGAGGTAGAGGGAGGGCGGTTGGGCATGGACGCGGTGACGCACTTTTCGACGCGCGACGCGGCGCGAATTCTGCAGGCGACGGAGCCTCGAGTCCGGACCTGGGCGCGCATGGGGGGCGTCGTCCCCCATGCCGGGCCCGACGGCCGTGTCCAGTTCACCTTTCAACAGCTCCTGCTGCTCCGCACCACCCGCGGTCTTCTCGAGGCGGGCATTCCCGCGAGCCGCGTGCGTCGGGTCTGGGCGTCGCTCCGCCGCCAGCTGACCGACGATCTCCCGCTGACAAGCATCCGGATTCTGGCCGACGGGGATCGCGCCGTGGCCTGGGATGGGAGCGCACCGTGGCAGCCGGACTCCGGGCAATTCCTGCTCGACTTCAGCGCGGGCGAGCTGGTGGAACCGGCGAAGTGCGAGCCGCCGCCGCCGGCCGCGCCGGTCGAGACCCCGCTCACGGCGGAGCAGTGGTTCCATCTCGGGTGTGAGATGGAGGGCACGTCGCCGCTCGAGGCGCGCCACGCGTATCTGCAGGCGATCGCCGCCGACCCCGACTATGCTGACGCGCACCTGAACCTGGGTCGCCTGGACCACGAGGCCGGAGATCTGGGCGCCGCCGAGGCCCGCTATCGCCGGGCGGTGCAGTGCACGCCCGAAGACGCGACGGCGCACTACAATCTCGCCGTGCTGCTGGAAGACCGGGATCGCCCCGAAGAGGCCATCCTCGCCTATCGGCAGGCGATCGCTCACGACCCGGATGCTGCGGACGCTCATTACAACCTGGGGCTCTTGCTGGAGAGCCACGGCCGGCGCTCCGAAGCGATGCGCCACCTCATGGCCGCGCGCCGGCTCTACGCGCTCTAGAACTTCCTCGAACAAAACCCTGAATCTAACCTATTTTCAACTGGATACGGCTGGCGCCAGTCTCTCCAGCGTCCGGCGATCCCAGTTTCCCAGGCTCGCGCCCCGCTCGTACGTGCTCTCCACGAAGTCGAGGATGGCTCGGTCCGGATCGGAAGCGGTGCGAACCGCCTCGTAGGGGAGGATGAACTCTCCGAGCTCCCGGTGATAGTACGCGGCGGCCGGCCGCACGCTCGCTTCCTTGAACCCCGGGGGCTCCGGAGCGGCGTACGCGTAGAAGACCGATTCCTTGAGCGCCACTCCTCCGGGCAACTCTCCTCCGGGCCAGAAGCCGTGGCTGATCACCTCGTGCGAGTACGCTTCTCGCATGAAGGCGGGACCTTCTCGCGGCGGTGCCAGGCGGCCCGAGAAGCGGGTGACCGCCAGGTCGAAGGCTCCCCAGAAGAATTGGACGGGGCTGCACTTTCCCACGAACTCGCATCGCGAGACGTTGAATACGCGATCGCACTGCTCGAGCACCCGCCACGCCCGGTTCGCGTGCTCCCGGACGTAGGTGTTGTGAGCCGTGTCCTGGTCCAGCCGGATCGGCGTGGGGATCTCGACGGCCATCGGCCAGATCCTCACGGAAAGGCCCATCTCCTCCAACAGGCGCAGGGTGCCGCGGTAGAAATCGGCCACGGTTTGCGGCTGGAGCGGCATCGTCCGCACCAGCCCGTCCGAAACGCGCACCACGAGCTGATGGTCGATGAAGTCGAATTCGATAGTGAACGTGCGCCGTCCGTGCGGCAGGGTTCGCGTGATGATCCCCCGGGGGGTGACGTGCATCGCGATTCCCCACGAGTGATTCAACGGCGGCGACTGCGCCAGCGCCACCTTCCCCACGACCTGCGTCCACATGTGGAGCGTCGCATAGGTGTCCTTCCATTCCTCGTACCGGAGCGCCGGCCAGCGCGGGTCGCCCATCGCTATACCCTCCCCATTAATTTCAAATATTCGCGATCCCAGGCCGCGGGCACGCTCTCGCGGGGCGAGTACGGGCCGGGCCGGTAGCGCCGCGACGCGATCCCCAGCTGGCTCTGCTCCACGATGTCCCAGTCCTGCCGGTTGGTCAGGTCCCAGAACTCGATCCCGTCCCTGATGTTGTTTCCGGGATCCGTCACCGTGTCCGGATGGAAGAGCCACTCCGATTCGACGACCGTCCGGTTCACGTCCACCGGGCGAAGGATGTAGTAGTTCACGTAGTCGGGATGCAGGCTCAACAGCATGTTCGGCATCAGCGAGTAGTAGAAGCCGCGCTTCTTGTCCTCCTCAGGGAGGTCGCCGCTGACGACGCGGCCGCACGCGCGTCCGCTCATGGTCGCGCTCTCGTTGGGGGCCTTGATCTCCATGTAGCCGCCGAGGAAGGGCCCCTCGGTGAGATCGTTGGCGCCGCTCTGGTACGGGAGCACCGTCGCCAGCTTGGGGTGGATCGTCGGGCAGTGCAGGCACTCGGAGTAGTTCTGGAACACCAGCTTCCAGTTCGCGCGCACGTCGTACGTCGCGCGATGCCCCACCGTGAGTCCCGGCAGGCCGTAACGCGCGAAGCGCCCCTTCATCGGCGCCCACGCGGTCTCGAACGCGACCGGCCTCTCGCTCAGGTTGACGAAGAGGAACCCTTCCCACTCGGCCAGGGCCGCCGCGTGCAGCGGATAATCAGACTTGTCGAAGTCGGCGGCGTCCTGCATGTGGGGCGCGCCGACCAGGCGTCCGTCCGTGCTGTAGGTCCAGGCGTGATAGGAGCACTGGATCGTCGCGCCGAGCCGGCCGGACTCCTCGCGGCAAAGGCGCGTGCCCCGGTGCCGGCAGATGTTGAAGAACGCGCGCCGCTTCCCTTCCCGGTCCAGCAGCACGAGGATCGACTCGCCGGCGATCTCGCGGACGAAATAGTCGCCCGGGGCTGCGAGTCGCGCCGCGCGTCCGACGCAGTTCCACCCGCGGGCGAAAATCGTCTCCTCTTCCTCGGCGAGCACCTCCGGGGACGTGTAAAGCTCCCCGGGCAGGGTCCGCGCGCCCGGCTGATAGCTGGTGGTGGTTCGTTGATAGGTGGTCATGATTTCCCGCTCGTGCGCCGCCGGTCGCCCAGGATCCGCTGGGCCGCGAGCCATCCCGCTCCGCCCAGAACGCCGGGGCCCGGGTGGCTGCCCGCGCCTCCCAAGTATAGCCCGGCGATCGGCGTCCTGTGGTTGCCCCATCCCGCCACGGGCCGCATGAACAGGATCTGGTCCAGCCCCAACTCTCCCTGGGCCGCCGCACCCTCGCGCAAGCCGAAGCGTTCTTCCAGGTCGCGGGGGGACCAGGCCACGCGGTGGAGAACGCGGGATCGGAATCCGGGAGCCACCGACTCGATGGCGACGGTCACGCGAGCCGCCAGGGCCTCGCGCGCCGTGGCGTCCCAGGCGGCGCCGCCGCGGAGCCGATAGGGGGCATACTGCACCCGGGCGACGAGGACGTGCCGTCCCTCGGGGGCCAGCTCGGGCCAGAGGAGCGTCGGCACGGTGATCTCCACGTGCGGGCGGTCGGAGACCTCGCCGTACTTGGCCGCGTCGGCGGCCGACTCGAGGAGCGGGATACTCGGCGTCAGGGAGACGATCCCCGCGAGAGCCTCCTTGGAAGCCAAGCCGGGGAGCTCGGGCAAGGATTCCAGCGCGTAGAGCACGATCGCGGTGCAGCCGCGGTGGCGGATGTTCCCGACCGCGTGCATGAATTCGGGGTCCAGCCACACGGGGTCGACCCACTCGGTCAGCGTTCGGGCCGGGTTCCCCGTGGAAAGGACGGTCCGGACCGCGATCTCCTCCCCGCTCTCGAGCACGACGCCCGTGACGGACTCGTCCGTTACCTGGATCCGGGCCACGCCGGAGCCCGTGCGGATCTCGACGCGGGCGCCCCGCGCGGCGCGCTCGGCGGCCTCGGTGAACGCGGCCGGGCCCTGCCGCCAGGGGGAACGCCCCCGCACGACGCCCGCCGGCGCGCCGACGAGGTAATGAAGGAGGACGAACCCGGTGCCGCCGGACCGCGGCCCCTGCTGGTGGTCCTGGATCGCCCCCGCGGCGACCGCCGCCTTCAGTGGAGCCGACTCGAACCAATCGTCGAGCAGCTCCCACGCCGACAGCGGAAGCGTGCGCAGGAACTCGACCATGTCGTGGCGGCCGAGGGAACGGAACCGCCTCGCCAGGCCGAACAAGGGCAACAGCTCTCCCAAGGACGAAGCGCTGATGTCGGGCGCGGGGGTCTGGTACAGCTCCTCGAGAAATCCCGCCAGCCGCCGGAGAAGCGCTGTGAACGCGGGCCACTTCGCCGCGTCCGCGCGCGAGTACCCGCCGATCGCATCGGCGGCGCGTCCCGCGTCGCGCGAGAGCGTGAGAAAAGCGCCGCGCTCGACGGCCACCGTGAGGCCCGTGTCGGCCGCGGAGCGCTCCAACCCTCCCAGGCCGAGCTCGCGCGCGATGGAATCCGGCAGCCAACCCGGGTCCAGGGCCAGCGGCGCGGCACGAAACCCCGGCGTGAACTCGACCACCCGCCCCTGGCCTCCGAGGG
>DATGVG010000126.1:0-13109 GCA_035300625.1 Candidatus Limnocylindrales bacterium | reverse complement strand
ATCCGCGGGATCCCGCAAGCGATCTGGGCCCCCTCGCGCGCCACGACCTCCGCGATCAGCTCCACGCGCAGGTGCGCGCCAGCGTGGATCGGGGCGCGCGGCTGCTTCTGGGCGGTGAGGTACCGCCCGGGCCGGGCGCGTTTTACCCGCCCACCGTGCTGGACGGCGTGCGCCCCGGGATGCCCGCCTACGACGAGGAGCTGTTCGGTCCCGTGGCCGCCATCATCGCGGCGCGCAACGAAGCCGACGCCGTACGCATCGCGAACGATTCTCCGTTTGGGTTGGGCGCCGCGGTGTTCACGCGCGACGCGTCCCGCGGCGAGCGGATCGCCGCCGAGGGCCTGGAGGCGGGCTCGTGCTTCGTGAACGCGCAGGTCCACTCCGACCACCGGCTCCCCTTCGGCGGGGTCAAGGAGTCGGGCTACGGGCGGGAGCTTTCGGCGTTCGGCATCAAGGAGTTCGTGAACGTGAAGACGGTCTACGTGAAGTAGAGTCGCGGATTCACGAGCAGAAAAACGGCGCCGCCATGCTGCGCGGCGCCGCTCGGCTTTCTGCGCTCTTCCCGCCCTACCGATGCATCGTATCGATGCTCTTCATCATCGCCATCAGGTGGCCGTGCATCAGCGAGTCCTGGGCGGCCACGTTGACCATGGCGTCCAGCGTGGTCTGATCCCTTGCCATCCGGTTGATCAGGGCCTGCACGACGACCGCGTTCGACATCGCCTTGTCCACCACCACGGCACGCGTCGTGTCGGAAGCCATCATCCGATCCATCATCTCGCTCGCCATCTCCGGATTCGTGGCGATCGTGTCCATCACCTTGGTCTTGGTCTCTGTGTTCGTGGTCATTTGCCGGGAGACGTCACTGGCGCACCCGCCCAGCGCACCCGCGCAGGCCGCGACGAGGACGACAGCCAAAAATCTCTTCAGCATGGAAAGCCTCCTCAATAGTGTTCACTGCCCCCTCATCCCGAGGGAGCCGTCCGGGCATGCGCCCGAACCCCACGATGGTGGCACACCTGCGCGGTGGAAGGGTAGCGTTCGACCGGGTACACTCTTCCGTCCGATGCTGGCCGTCCATTCCGGCCCGCGCCTCCCATTCCCGACCGAGGAATCATCGTGATCCGCCTGAACGGCGTGCGCTATTCAATAGGCACGCGCACGCTCTTCGACGACGTCGACTGGGTAGTCGGTCCCGGCGACCGAGTGGCCCTGGTGGGCCCGAACGGGGCCGGCAAGACCACGCTCTTGAAGATCGCCCTGGGCGAGATCCCGGCTGAGCGCGGCACGCGCGTCCTTTCGAAGGGAACGCGGATGGGCTACCTGCCGCAGGAGGCGGCGGAGCGTTTCGACGGCACCGTGCTCGACCGAGCCCTGGACGCGCACCGCCATCTGATCGAGATGCGCGAGGAGCTGGACTCGCTCTACCAGAGCATCCCCGAGCTCAAGCCGGACGATCCCGAGATGGAGCGCCTGCTGGACCGCGCGGGCGAGTTGCAACACCATCTTGAGCTCCACGACGAGCAAGCTCTGGAGCCCGAGGCGCGCCGCGTGCTCGCCGGGCTGGGCTTCTCCACGGTGGACCAGGACCGCCCGCTCTCCGAGTTCTCGGGTGGTTGGCGGATGCGCGCGGCGCTCGCGGCGCTTCTTCTGACCGACCCCACGGCGCTCTTCCTGGACGAGCCGACGAACCACCTGGATCTTCCGGCGATGGAGTGGCTGGAAGACTACTTGGAGGATTTCCACGGGGGCCTGGTCGTGGTTTCCCACGATCGCGTCTTCCTGGACCGCGTGACCACCGAGATCCGCGAGCTGGATCACGAGGTGCTCTCGGAGTACGCGATGACCTTCACGGAGTACCTCGAGGAGCGCGAGGCGCGGCGCGAGCGGATCGCGGCGCAGAACGTCCAGCTCGACAAGAAAATCGCGCAGCTCGAGCGATTCGCCGAGCGGTTCGGAGCCAAGAACACCAAAGCGGCGCAGGCCCATAGCAAGCGGAAGCAGGCCGAGCGGCTTCGCCAGCGGCGCGTCGTGCTCCCCCGGAAGCCGCGCACCATCCGCTTCCAGTTTCCGATGCCGCCGCACGTGGGGCGGGTCATGGTGCAGCTCAAGGACGCCTCGTTCGCCTATGACGAGCGCGACATCTTCCACGACGCCAACCTCGAGATCCAGAAGGGGGAGAAGATCGCGATCGTGGGGGCAAACGGCGCGGGCAAGACGACGCTCCTGCGCGTGCTGGCGGGACAGCTCGACCCGCGCGAGGGGGAGCGCGAGATCCACCCCCAGGCCAAGCTCGGCTACTTCGCGCAGCACGCGGCCGAGATCCTGGACGGGAAGCTCACGGTTCTCGAAGCGGTGGAGGAAGTCGCCTCCGACGAGATGCGGCTGCGCCTCCGCTCGCTCCTAGGGAATTTCCTCTTCATCGGGGACGACGTCTTCAAGCGCTGCAGCATCCTATCGGGCGGCGAGCGCCAGCGCGTCGCGATCACGCGCCTTCTGTTGAAGCCGTCGAATTTGATCCTCCTGGACGAGCCGACGCACCATCTCGACCTGGCCGGGAAGGAAGTGCTGGAGGAGGCGCTGATCCAGTACCCGGGCGCGGTCGTGGTCGTGACGCACGACCGCTCGCTGATGGCGCGCCTGGCCACGCGGATCCTGGCGGTGGAGGACGGGCGCGTGGTCCCCTACCCCGGCGGCTACGACGACTACGAGTCGGCGCGGGTCGCGCGCGCGGCGGCGGCGAAGAGCGGGAGTGCGGGGGCCACGCCGGCCCGCGCGACCGCGAAGGCGGCGGCGAAGGCGGAGCCGGGCGCGGCCGCGGCGCGTTCCGCGAAGGCGGCCCCCTCAGCCGCGAAGGCTCCCGCCGCGCCGGCCACCAAGCGGCGGGGTGCGCCCGATCCGCGCAAGCGGAAGCAGGAAGAGGAGCGCCTCACGCGCGAGGTGGAAGTGAAGGAGGCCGAGTTGAAGAAGATCGAGGCGGCCCTGGCGGACCCGGGTGTATACGCCGACGGCGCTCGGACGAAGGAGCTCCTGGGTCGTTACGAGGCGGCGCGCAAAGACGTGGACGCGCTGTGGGTCAAGCTCGCGGAGGTTTCCGAGCCCTCAGGGACCTGACGGGGCGGAACACGACCCCCAGCCACACGAGCGACCCAAGCCCCGCGGCCACCATCGCGGGCATCAGGAGAGCGTCGAACGCGGCGCGCCCCTGCGGCGCCACGTTGGAGAGCCCGGTCGCCGCAGCGAGGGTGCCCGAGGAGACGGTGGTGAGCCACACCATGACCGCGTCGCGGGTCAGCTGGATCAGCGCCGTCGCGGTCTCCGGCCACGCGAGCCACAGGATCAAAACGACGGGCGCGAGCGCGATCCCCACGGCGGCTCCGGGCTCCTGGGCGAGCGCCGCCGCCCATCCGGTCCACCTCGGCGAGCGCCCCAATCCCACGACCCGGCCTCCGGCCAGTTCCGCCTCGACGACCCTGCTCCGCGCGCGCTCCACTCGCTCGACGCGCTCCATCACCCGCGCTACCAGAGCGGCGGGCGTCGGGGGCGGTGCCGCTGCCAGCGCCGTCTCCAGCGCTGCCGCTGCGCGCATCGCCGCGGCGCACCCGGCGCAGCCTTCCGCGTGCGCGCGCGCGGCCGCGCCCCGGCGCTGCGGCATTCCCTCGTCCAGCCAGCGCTCGAATTCCCTACACCGCATCGTCGTGCTCCCCGGCTTCTCGATAGCGCGCCCGAAGCACCGACCGGGCGCGGCTCAAGTGCGTCTTCACCGTTCCCTCGGGAACTTCGAGCGTCCGCGCCACGTCCTTCACCGACATATCCTCGTAGTAGAACAGCGTGACCACCGCCCGCTGCGGCTCGCTCAGTCCCTCGGTGAGGCGCTCCCAGCTTGGCGCCGCCGACGCGCGGTCGCCCTGCATCCCCGGCTGCTCGCCGGGCGCGAACCCTACCCCGGATGTCGCAGCCTGCTCTCCCGCGCCCCCCTCCAGCGGCGCTTCCCGGCCGCGCCGTTGGCGAAGGACCGCCGCCCGGTCCAGCGACCGGCGCCAGACGATCCGGTAAATCCACGTTCCGAAGGAAGCGTCGCCGCGGAAATCCGCCAGGGCCTTCCAGGCCCGCACAAACGAATCTTGCGCCACCTCTTCCGCGTCGGGCTCCGAGCGCAAGATCCGTAGCGCCAGCCCGTACGCTCGGTCCCGGTAACGCTCGACCAGGACCTGGAATGCCCTGGTATCGCCCGCACGGCAGCGGGCGAGGAGGCGCTGCTCGTCTTCGGGCTGGGCCATTGCCTTCATTGGACCGGGCTCGGAGGGTCCCCGGTTTCACCCGATTTCTGAAACCGGGCCCACCCCGCCCCCGGTCTATCCCAAGGCAAACAGGAGCGGGCCGGGCTCGGAGTCGGGCCTGGGAGCCTGCGCCGCTCAGGATCCATCGAGAAAGGAGCCATTTTCATGAGTGACTACATCCACTTCGCGATGTTTGTCTTTGTCCCCGTCGTCGCGATCGTCGGCGGGATCACCATGGGGATCGTCCGCACCGTGGGGCAGCAGCGCCTGGCCGAGCTGGCCCGGCGGGAGCGCATCGCGGCGATCGAGCGCGGCCTGGATCCGGACAAGCTGCCGCCGCTCGCGACTCCGGACGGCTATGACGACTACGCCATCGGGAATGGGCGGCTCCGGCGCGCGCATGGGCTGATGATCGCGGGCTCGATCCTGGTGGCCATCGGGGTGGGTCTCTTCGTGCTGCTTGCCTCGATGGAGCCCGACAAGAGCCACCGGCTGGTGGGCCTTTTGCCGATGCTGACGGGTTTCGCGCTGCTCGCCTCGAGCGCTGTGATCTGGCCGCGGAAGAAATAGGCGTCGCTTCGGGGCGGCTCGTAGCCGGAGCCGCCCCGCGCAGGCTCCGCTACTGAATCTCCAATAGCCGCGCGCTCAGGTCGGGGCTCAAGACGCCGGTCGCCACCTCCTCGACGGGACCGGTCATGACCAGATTCAGGTCCTCCGCGACCTCGATTTCGAGCTCTCCGCCCTCCATGACCACCATGACGCGGCCGCCGACCAGGCCGCGGTCGCGGCAGGCCGAGGCCACGGCGCAGGCGCTGGTCCCGGACGCGAGGGTGTGTCCGGCGCCGCGCTCCCAGATCAGCGCCCGCACACGGTCCTTCGACTCGGGCGCGGCCAGCTGGACGTTGATGCGGTCGGGAAACCGCTCGTGGCGCTCCACCAGGGGCCCCACCTCGAAGAGCCGCTCCCGCGTCATCGGTTCTCCGAAGATCACGCAGTGCGGGTTCCCCACCGAGATCACCGACACGTCGAGCGCCTTGCCGGCCACCTCCAGCTTCTTCAGCCCGCGCTCCACCTTGGCGCGCCCCATCTCCAGCCGCACCGCGTGAACGCGGGTGCGTTCGCGGAAGACCTCGGTCCGCACGGGCCCGGCCACCGTCTCGATCGCGAATCGGTTCTCGCGCGTGTAGCCGTGCTCGGCCAGGAATTTGGCCGCGATGCGGAGCCCGTTCCCGCTCCGCTCAGCTTGCGACCCGTCGGGATTCCAGATCCGCACCAGGAAACGGTCGTCGCTGGCGCTCACCTCCAGGACGCCGTCGGATCCGATGCCGAGGTGGCGATGACAGAGGAGGCGCACGCGCTCGGGCGTGAGCGGAACCGGAAACCGGGCGGCATCCACCACGATGTAGTCGTTCCCCAGCCCGTGCGATTTCACGAAGTCCCCTTCAATCATCCCCACCGCTCCCCTCAGGCCAGCCCGGCCACCGACAGAGCTTCGCGGACCCCGGCCTCGCCGCACCAGGGCTCGCAGAGCTGGATCGCGTCCTTCACGTCGCTTCGCGTCCCGCCCACGTTCACCGTCCCGATGGCGTGCGAGCGGAGCTGCCGCCACATCCGCGCGACGGTCAGGATGGCCACCACCGCGACCTCCCGGTCTGCCGCATCCAGTCCCGGGCGCGACAGCGTCTTGCCGTACCCCTCCACGATCATCGACTCCGCGAGGTCGGGCGACAGGTCCCGCATCACGCTCACGAGCTTCTCGTAGTTCCGCCCGTAGACGCGCCGGCACAGCTCCTCGCCGTCGCGGCGCCAGCGCGCGGGATCGGCGGCCGCCGGGGCGCCGGGCTTCCACCCGCGCTCCGCGAGCAGCGGCGCCACCGCGAAAAACGCCTCGATCGCCCGCGGAAACCCGAGGAAGAGGTAGCTCTGGAGCACCGCCTCGTACACGCGCTCGGGAGAAAGCCCCGCCTCCAGCGCCTCGCGCGCCCGCGCCGTCGTCTCCCCGCCCGCGCCGGCCGCGATCGCGGCCGAGAGCCGCACCAGCGCGGCCCGGGCCGGAGTCAGCGGCACCGGCGCTATCCCTCGAGCGCGGCCACGAGCCGGGGCAGGCTGGCGTCGTAGCGATAAGGGATGTTCATGTGCCCGTCGTCGAACTCCTGGTACTCGTGGCGGATCTTGAACGCATCCAGTTTCCTCTTCATGTGCCGCGCCCCGAAATCGAGGAAGAACTCGTCGTCGGTGCCGCAGTCGATGAAGAGAAGGCGCATCCCGCGCAGGGCGTCGGCGTGCCGGTCCACCAGGTTCAGCGGGTCGTGCGCCAGCCACCGCTCCCAGACGCCGGGCTTCAACTCGCCCGTGTCCACGTCAAACGGCAGGTCGCAGTAGGCCGGTGGGCTCTTGGGGTTGGGCGAGTAGGCCGCGGCCATCGCGATCACGTCGAGCGCCGGAAAATCCTCCTGGCGCTTCCGCGGCTGCGCCTGGAATTGCGTGAGCCACGCGGCCACCCCGCCCGCCTTCCGGATCCGCCGCGCCGCGGGGCCAAAGTCGCGCTTGTAGCACAGCTCAAAGCCCATGTCGCCGCTGTGGCAGGCGACCGCGCCGAACACGCCGGGGTGGCGCATGCCCAGCACCATCGCGCCGTAGCCTCCACTCGATTTGCCCATGACCCCGCGGCCGCCAGGGGCCGGGATCGTCCGATAGCCGCGGTCCACCAGCGGGACCAGCTCCTCGACCACGTAGTCCTCGTAGCGCCCCAGGCCCGTCGAGTTCACGTACTGGCTCCCGCCCAGGTGTGTGAAGCAGTCGGGGAGGGCGAGAATGGCGGGCCGGGAGCGGCCGGAGGCGATCAGCGCGTCCATCCGCTCGTTGATGGCGGGCGTCCAGGCACCGTCGTTCAGCATGGAGCGTCCGCGGCCGGTGAAGCCCGCCAGGCACCAGATGACCGGGTAGCGGTCCGAGCCGCTCTCGTAGCCGGGAGGGGTGTAAACGTAGAGATCGCGGACGTGGGGATCGCCGGGAAGATTGGATTCGAGGACCTTGCTCGTCACGGTCTCGACTTGAAGCGCGCCACGCGCGACCCGCATCCTCGCAGCCTATGTCCCTGCCCCCCTGGTGTCAATCCGCGCTCCTCGTCATGACGGTCGTGTCGGCGGCTGTCTGGCTGGGCGCGGGGGTCGTCTTCTACTCGGGAAGCCGCCGCATCGGCGGGCTCAAGTCGGTCGAGCCCCTCCCCGACGCGGAGCTTCCCTCGGTCACCATCGTGTCGGCGGGGCGGAACGAGGCCGCGCGCATCGGCGCCGCCGCGCGCTCCCTTCTCGCGCAGGACATCCAGCGGCTCGAGGTGATCGCGGTGGACGATCGGTCGGAGGACCTGACCGGAGCGATCCTCGACCAGATCGTGGCCGAAGACCCGAGGCTCGCCGTACTGCACGTGCGGGAGCTGCCCGAGGGGTGGCTGGGAAAGTGCCACGCGCTGGGTCTGGGCGCCGCAGCGGCCGAAGGGGATTGGATCCTCTTCACCGACGGAGACGTTTCACTGGCGCCGGGCGCGGTCCGGCAGGCGCTCTCCTACGCGCTAGCGAACGGCGCCGATCACGTGGCGGTGTCCCCCGACTTCGAGGTCCACGGCCTGGGCGAGGCCATATTCATCGCCTACTTCGTCTCCCTGTTCAACATCAGCCAACGGCCCTGGGATGCGCCGGATCCGGGCTCGGACGTGCACATCGGCATCGGCGCCTTCAACCTGGTCCGCCGCGAGGCGTACGTCCGCTCCGGCGGGCACCAGCGCCTGCGCATGGAGCTGCTCGACGACATGGGGCTGGGGCTGATTCTCAAGCGAAGCGGGGCGAAGTCGATCATGGCGGAGCACGACGGCCTGGTGCGGGCGCGCTGGCAGGAGGGGCTGGGCGGCCTGATCCGCGGCGTCGAGAAGAACGCCTTCCCCGCGCTCGGGTACGACGTGGCGAGAACGGTCGCCTCGGTTGCGGTTCAGGCGGCCCTGTCCCTGGCGCCGGCGATTGGGCTCTTCGCGCCCGGCCCCTGGATTCCTGCCGCGGCGATCGTGGCGTGGTCGGGCGTTGTGCTGGTCTATTCGGTGACCGCGCGAGCCGCGCGTACGCGCACGTGGCACGCGCTCTTCATGCCGATGGGCGCGCTCCTCTTCGCCTACGCGATCCTCGCCTCCATGGCCGTCACGCTCGCGCGCGGCGGCGTGCGCTGGCGGGGCACGTTCTACCCGATTTCGCGCCTCCGGGCGGGGCGCGTGTATGCGATGGGAAGCGGGAGGCCGCGGCGGAGCGACGCGACATAAAGATACCCCCGTGCGCTTCATGCGCACGGGGGCTGTCCGTCGCGCGCCACGTGGGGGGTCAGGGCAAAGAACCGAATTTGCCGACGCGCGACGTCACATCAATCGATTGTCGTTGCCAGCCTACGGATCCGAAGCGCGAACTACGCCGCGAATCCGATGGCGAGGAAGAGGCAGGCGGCTATGAGGCGAAAGTTGCGAAGCATGGTGGACCTCCCCTCCCAAACCCGAGAGGCCAAGTCGCCTCCTCTTCGGAGGCTGGGACACGCAGAGCGCGTGCCAAAGGTCGGGGCTCGACCGGAACGGAGCAACCGGGTATGCGGCAGTGGAATACCGTGTCGTAAAAAAATGTTGCGCCACTCCGAGCGGACGTTAAGGTACACGTCGCGTACGCCATCGTACGCGACGGGGGTCAGCTTGAGCGCGGTGCGGGTCCCACGCGCAGCAAAAGCTCCGCGATTTCCAGCGCGATCGACTCGAACTCGGCCGGCTTGGGCAATCGAAACGCGGCTCCCGCGGGCAACGGGATGCTCCACTCGAAAAGTCCGGACCCAAGCGCGCGCGTGAAGAGACCGGATGGGCCCGGCCACGGGGCCGACGGCCAGATCTCCGGGCCCTCCGACCGCGCCTTCGCCAGCTCGATCAACGCATGAGCCGCCGGGTGATGGATATTGGCGCGATCCCACGGGAAGCGCTCGACCAGCTCGGCCCGTCCTCCCCCCGACAAGCTCTCCAGCCGTTGGGCGATCGGCTCCGGCTCCATGGCCTCGGCGATCTCGAAGGTGAGCCAGGCACGGGGGCGCTCCGGGTGGGTCATGGCAGGGATCACCACGTCGCCTCGCGGCAGAAAGAGCGCGCGGCGGATCCGCTCCTCCGCGGCGGGGCCCGAATCGAGGTCGGCGCCATCCCGCGCGGCGCCCGGCGGGTCCGGGGAATGCTCGCGCAACAGCGCGACCGCGTCGCGATCCTGCCCCAGTTTCCGGATCAGCTCGAAGTCGAGTGGGCGCGGGCCGTAGGCGCTCTCGGTCAGCTCCGCCACGACCTGGTCCCGGATGCGGTAGGGATTGGCGTCGCCGCCCCGGAGCGCAATGACCAGGCGGCCGCGCGCGCCCAGAAAGATGCGCCGGCGTCGCGGGAAGGGTTGGGGCGAAATGCGCACCCAGTAGGCGGCATCGGCTCGAAGGTGTTCCCGATGGCCGAGGAGAAGCTGGTCCAAACCCTGCGATCCCGCCCCCGCGGACGGTGCGGCCACCACCGCCACGCGCGGCTCCCCCGGTGGTCCCAGGGCTCCCGTGGCGGCTGCTGCCTCCACTGCCGCAAGCGCCGCTCCCAACGCCAGACGCTCGGCGCCGTCGATGGCCGCCGCGGGCGTGGGTGACGGCTCGCCGTGCCATGTTCCGAAGAGGGTGACGATGGGGGGTGCGGCGCCCGCCGGCAGGAGCAGGAAGGTGGGCGCTATTTCTTTGTTTTCAATGAATTGGAGCCCCAGGCGCGAGCCGGCGTCGCGTAAGACGCTCGCCGCCTCGCGAGACGTCAAGTGCGGGATCGTCTCCCGGGGCAGCGTCAGAAACGACTGCAAACGTTTCAGTTGCGCGGCTGTAGCGAAGCTCAAGCGGTTAGCCGGGCTCGACTCCACGAGGATTCCTCAAGACTTTGGGAGTTTGGCGGCTGAAACGGGGGCCGGGGACGCGGCATCTTAACCCATCCATGCTGTTGGAAAATCGTGATTTGTCCTTGACAGCCCAATACGTGCGGCGGAGGATCGTAGGGTGCGTCGGTGCGTCGGCCCCCCGCCATGCGCCGTCGTGGGTCCATGTGTGGAGGGGAGGAATGCGGGAGATGGAAGCGAATTTTCCCGAGTGCCGTAAATGTACGACGGGAGTGTTGATTCCGCTCTCGGATTACGGCCGGGATGGCGCCCCGATCACGTACAAGGCTTGGGTTTGCACGAATCCCACCTGCGGTTTCAATGTTCGCATCGACAACGGTGAGATCAGCCTGGGTCGAACGGTCGGTCCATCCACCAAGTAACGCTACGCAGCGCTTCACCGTTCGCGCGCGCTGAGCGCGGCCGGACGGCCCGAGCGCCGATGTGAGTGCGACCCATGGGGAGCCCGCGTCGGCGTTCCGTGTTTCAGGGACTTCGAGAATGATCCAGGCCATCATCTTCGATCTCGACAACACCCTCACCGACTTCATGAAGATGAAGCACGCGGCGATCGACGCGGCGGTGGACGGGATGATCGACGCCGGGCTGAAGTTAAGCCGGGCCGAGATTTCGGAAAAGATCTACAACGTCTACGACCGGGAGGGAATCGAGTACCAACAGGTATTCGACCTCTTCCTGAAGGAAGAGCTGGACCGGATCGACTACAAGATCCTGACCAGCGCCATCGTCGCCTACCGGCGCGCCCGCGACTCGTACCTGGTCCTCTACCCGCACGTCAATTTGACGCTCATGGAGCTGGCGAAGCGCGGGCTTCGGCTAGCGGTCGTCTCGGACGCGCCGCGATTCCAGGCCTGGCTGCGCCTGGCGCACCTCCAGCTCCAGCACGTCTTCGACCCCGTGATCGCCTTCGAGGACACCGGGGAGCGGAAGCCGTCGCCCAAGCCGTTCCGGCGCGCCCTGGAGATTCTGGGGATCGGCCCCGAGCAGGCCCTCATGATCGGCGACTGGCCCGAGCGGGACATGGTCGGGGCGAAAAAGGCGGGGATCCGGACCGCGTTCGCCCGCTACGGCGATACCTTCGGGACCAAGGAATCGGGCGCCGACTACGACGTGAACGACGTCTACGAGCTGGTCGAGATCGTGGACCGGCTGAACGGGGCCGACTAGCGCCGCATGGTCTCGGTCGGGGTCGACATCGTCGAAGTGGAGCGCATCCGGCGCGCCATCGACCGCTGGGGTGCCCAATTCCTCACCAAGGTCTTCACCCCGGCGGAGATCGAATACTGCCGCGGCAAGGCTCGCGAGGCCGAATCGTTCGCGGTCCGCTTCGCCGCGAAGGAGGCGTTCGCCAAGGCCCTCAAGGTGGGCAAGGCCTCCGTCTGGCGGGAAGTCGAGGTGACTCGAGGCGAGTCGCCCCGTCCCGCCCTCGTCCTCACCGGCGCCGCCCGCGGCCTGGCGGGCTCGCGGCGGGTCGACGTCTCCCTCTCCCACGTTCCGACGCACGCCGTCGCCGTGGTCCTCGTGGAGGACTGAGCCCGCGATGCGCCTTCCGCCGCTCGAATCCCGCGCCCTGACAGCCGAGCAGATGGCCGCGCTGGACCGCGCCACCATCCAGCAGCGCGGCATTCCGTCGCTCGCGCTGATGGAGCGGGCTGGGCGCGAGACGGCGAAGCGGATCGCGGCGTGGTGGCGGAGCGACGGCGAGAGCTACGCCGCCGCGGAGACCGGCGCGGACCTGCTCGGCGGCGGACGGGCCGCCCCGCGCGGGAAGCCCGCCGGGCGAAAGCCCGCGCCACGGCCCCGGGCGGCAGGCGGGAGCGTACTGATTCTCTGCGGACGCGGGAACAACGGCGGGGACGGCCTGGTCGCCGCGCGCTATCTCAAGGGACTGGGATTCACCGTCCGCGTCCTCATCGCGGCCGAAGAGGGCGCCCTCTCACCCGACGCGCGCACCAACAGCGACGCGTGCTCGCGGGCCAAGATCCCGGTCACGTTCCTGCCGGACCCGCGCGCGTGGGGTCCCGCCAGCGAGGCCGCGCTCGCGGCCCGGGGCGCAGCATTCCTGGTCGACGCGCTCCTCGGTACCGGCGCGAGCGGTCCGCCGCACGGCACGGTCGGGGCGGCGATCGAGATGGCCGAGGCGTCGAAGCGGCCGATCGCCTCGATCGACGTTCCCTCGGGCGTCGACTCCTCGACGGGATGGGCCGAAACCCCCTCGATCCGCGCGGCGTTGACGGTGACGCTGGCCGCCGTGAAGGCGGGACTGGCGCTGGAACCGGGGCGGAGCCATGCCGGGCAGGTCGAGGTGGCGGACATCGGCATCCCCGCGGACCTGATCGCCGAGCAGCACCCGTATCTCCTGATCGCGAACCCGCTCTGGGCGCGCGCGCTTCTCCCGCGCCGCCCGGCGGACGCGCACAAGGGGACGACGGGCCGCGTCCTGGTTATCGGCGGAAGCGGCGGGATGATGGGCGCCGTGGCGATGGCGTCGGAATCGGTGCTCCGCGCGGGCGCGGGGTACGCGGTCGCGGGCGTGCCGCGTTCCTGCGTGGACGTGCTGGAAGCCCGGCTGCCCCCGGTCGTGAAGCGCGGCCTCCCGGAGACCGCCGCCCGCGCGATCGCCCGCGACGCGCTGGAGCCGATCCTGAACGAGGCGCTGCACGCCGACGTCATGCTGATCGGCCCCGGCGCCTCGCGCGATCCCGAAACCCAGGACCTGGTGCGGGCCCTGGTGGAGCGCGTGGAATGCCCGATCCTGCTGGACGCCGACGGGCTGAACGCGTTCGAGGGGAGACCGCTCCGCCGGACGCACGCGCCGTTGATCGTGACGCCGCACTACGGCGAGGCTGCCCGCCTG
>DATGVG010000125.1:0-8070 GCA_035300625.1 Candidatus Limnocylindrales bacterium | reverse complement strand
GCCGACGGGGTGGCGAACCTCGCGCCCTTCTCCTTCTTCAACGCCGGAGGCGCCCGCCCGCCCTCGCTCGTCTTCTCCCCGGTGACCACCGGGACCGGCCGCGACAAGGACACGCTGCACAACGTGCGCGCCACGCGCGAGTACGTGGTCCACATCGCCCCGTGGCCCCTCCGCGAGCGGATGAACCAGGCCTCGGCCGACTACCCGCCCGAGGTGGACGAGTTCGAAGCGGCCGGATTCACCAAGGCGCCAAGCGCGCGCGTGAAGCCCTGGCGCGCCGCCGAGTGTCCCATCGCGATGGAGTGCCGGCTGTTCCAGATCGTGGAGCACGGTACCGGGCCCCTGCGCGCGAACTACGTCATCGGCGAGGTGGTCTATTTTCACATCGACGAGTCGCTGTTGAACGGGACGCGGGTGGATTCGGTCGCGATCGACGCCATCGGACGCCTCGGCGGGCCCAACTACACGCGCGTGACGCGGGAATCGACCTTCACGCTGGCGCGGCCGACGCTGCCGGGTCCGGTGAAATGAGGGCGCCGCTCGTCGCGCCGGCGCCGATCATTCGGAGGGAACCCATGAGCGAATCGAATCCATTCCAGCTGCTGCGAGGGATGGCGAGTGGCTACGCCCTGCCGCGATGCCTTCACGTCGTCGCGGACCTGGGCGTCGCCGACAAGCTGGAGGAGGCGCCGCGGACCGCGGCCGATCTCGCGAAGGCGGTGGGGGCCGACCCCGGCGCGCTAGGGCGCGTGCTGCGGCTGCTCGCGGCCAACGGCGTGTTCGAAGCGAAGGGCAGTGCGTTCGGCCACTCGCCGGCGTCCCGGCTCTTGCGAAGCGACCATCCGCAGTCGGTGCGTTCCCTGGCGAGAATGTTCGGCCTGTCCATGAACTGGGACGCGTACGGCGCGCTGGACTACACCGTCCGCACCGGCCGCCCGGCGCCCGAGAAGGTGCTCCCGGAAGGGTTCTGGGCTCACTTCGCGACCCACCCCGAGGAGAGCGCGATCTTCAACGGCGCGATGGCGGGCAAGGCGCAGGGCCAGGTCGCGGGAATCGTCGCCGCCTACGACTTCTCGGGCTTCAAGCGGATCGCGGATATCGGGGGCGGACGAGGCCATTTGCTCCAGGCCGCGCTCGCCTCCGCGCCTGAAGCGACCGGCGTCCTGTTCGACCTGCCGCACGTCATCCAGGATGCCGGCGGCCTGGCGTCGGAGCGGTTAACCCTTGAGCCGGGCGACTTCTTCAAGGACCGCCTGCCGGCGTGCGATCTCTACATGATCATGGAGGTCATCCACGACTGGGGCGACGTCGAGTCGGCCGCGATTCTGAAGGCCATCCGCCAGGCCGCGCCTCCCAAGTCCACGCTTCTCCTGATCGAATCGATCATCCCCGACGATCCCGGGCCGGACTGGGCCAAGACGCTGGACGTTCACATGCTGACCCTGCTGGGAGGGAAACAGCGCACGCGCGCTGAGTACGAGGCCCTGCTCGGCCCAGCCGGATTCGCCTTGAAGCGCGAGATCCCTACCCGCGCCGACATCTCCATTCTCGAGGCGACCGTCCGATGAGCACAACCCCGACGACCCCGATCATGACGAACACCGATCTGACCGCCGCCGACGTCGCCTGGGACCTGGAGCCCCTGGTCCACGGGGAGGGCGAAGCCGGCGTGGACCGGCTCCTCGACGAGGCGGAGCGGCGCGCGAAGGCGCTCGCCCCCCATCGGGGGCAGATCGCCGCGCTCGACGCGCCCGCCTTCGCCGCCCTCATGCGGGAGGTCGCGGCGATCTCCGACCTCCTCGGACGCGCGGCCTCCTACGCGGGGCTTCGCTTCTCGATCGACACCGCGGATCCCGCCCGGGGCGCGCTCCTCGCGAAGACCGAGGAGCGGGGAACAGCGATCTCGAACGAGCTGATCTTCTTGAGGCTGGAGTGGGCCGCGCTCTCCGACGAGCGCGCCGACGCCTTGCTCGCGAGCCCCGCGCTCGACTTCTGCCGCCACTACCTCGCCGTGGCGCGCCGGCACCGGCCGCACCTTCTCTCCGAGCCCGAGGAGCGCATCCTCGCCGACAAGGGAGTGACGGGGCGGAGCGCGTGGGCGCGCCTCTTCGAGGAGCAGACGTCGGCGATCACGGTCGCCCTCAACGGGGGGACGACGGGCCTGGAAGAGGCGCTCGCGCGCCTGCACTCGCCGGAGCGCGAGGTCCGCCGGGCCGCGGCCGGCGGCATCACGGCGGGGCTTCAACCGGGGCTCAGAACGCGCGCTTTCATCTTGAACACGCTCCTCTCCGACAAGGCGGTGGACGACCGGCACCGGCGCTACGCCACCTGGATCCAGAGCCGGAACCTGGACAACGAGGCCAGCGACGAGTCCGTTCAGGCGCTCGTGAAGGCGGTGTCCGGGCGGTACGACATCCCGCAGCGTTGGTATGCGCTCAAGGCGCGCCTCCTCAAGATCGAGCGGCTGGCGGACTACGACCGCTATGCCTCGGTGGCCGCGTCCGACGAGACCTTCGCGTGGAGCGAGTCGCGGGAGCTGGTCCTGGACGCCTATCGCTCGTTCTCCCCCGACGTGGCGGCCGCGGTCGGGCGCTTCTTCGACCAGCCGTGGATCGACGCCCCGGTCCGCCCCGGAAAGCAAACCGGCGCGTTCTGCTCGTACACGGTTCCAAGCGCGAATCCCTACGTCATGCTGAACTGGACGGGGCGCCGGCGGGACGTTCTCACCCTGGCCCACGAGCTGGGGCACGGCGTGCACGCGTACCTCGCGCGGGAGCAGGGGATCTTCCACCAGTCGACGCCGCTCACCATCGCGGAGACCGCATCGGTTTTCGGGGAGACGCTGACGTTCGGGAAGCTCCTCCAGGAGACGCGGGATCCGAACGCGCGGCTGGCGCTCCTCGCCGAGAGCCTCGAGGGACAGATCGCCACCGTGTTCCGGCAGATCGCGATGAACCGCTTCGAGGAGGCTGCCCACACCGAGCGGCGGGAGCGAGGGGAGCTGAGCGTGGAGCGCTTCGGCGAGCTGTGGGCCGAGACCCAGGGCCGGATGCTGGGGAGCGCGGTCGAGATCACCGAGGGATACAGGTCCTGGTGGTCGTACATCCCCCACTTCTACGAGCTTCCCGGATACGTGTATGCCTACGCCTACGGCCAGCTCTTCGCGCTCTCCGTCTATCGCGAGTACGAGCGCCGAGGGAAGGCTTTCGTCCCCTCCTACATCCAGATGCTCGCGCGCGGCGGATCGGTGCCGCCCGAAGAGCTGGGCCGGATCGTCGGCGTGAACCTGGGGGACTCGAAATTCTGGGAGGGCGGGCTTGCGTTGATCGAGGAACAGCTCGCCGCCACCGAGAAGGCGGCGAACGAGGCGGGCCGGATCCGCTGACGCGCGGAGCCTGGCCGGTGCGGGCGGTGACTTAGCGGACGGCGGGCGCCCGCGAGCGCGCCCGCTCCGCGAAGCGCACCATCCGCGTCAGCCCCTCCCGAAGCTCCTCGTCGGAGACGCAGAACGCGACGCGCACGCGGTGCCGCGCCTTCGGATTCGCGGGGTAGGAGGGCGCGCCGCTCTCCGCGGGCTTCGCGCGGGGAAGGCCGTCGGGATGGAACTCGGGCTGCATCGCGAATCCAACCCCCGGCGCGACCGCGACGCGCTCCTCGCGAAGCAACGCCTCGGCGAACTCGTCCCCCGTGAGCTCGGTCGAGGAGACGTCCGCCATGATGTAGAAGGCGCCGTCCGGCTCGTAGTCGGCCAGCCCCGCGGGCTTCAGGATCGCCAGCGCCAGGTCGCGCCGCCGCCGGTACGTCTCGCGCATGGCGTCCACGCTGGAACGCTCGTCGCCGCGCGCGGCCGGGAGCGCGCCCCACTGGATCGGCATTCCCGAGCTGGCGACCAGGGGCTCCTGGCATTTCCGCAAGAGGATCGCCGTGGCGAGAGTGGGCGCGGCCACGTAGCCCAGGCGGAGCCCGGTCATGGCGAACGATTTCGAAAACGTGAACAGGGAGAAGACCCGCCGCTCGGCCTCGGGCAGGTCGCGCTCGAACGAGGCGGCGGAGACGTGCGCGCCGCGGAACACGAAATCCTCGTAGGCCTCGTCGCTCAGGATCCACAGGTCCTTCTCCCGGGCCATCTCCCAGAACGCGCGGATCGTCGCCTCGGGGAAGACGGCTCCCGTGGGATTGCTGGGACTGTTGAGCAGGATGCCGCGCGTCTTTGGTGTGATCAGCTTTCGCGCCGCCGCCACGTCCGGCTGGTAGCCCGCGCCCAGCGGGTAGAAGACGGGGCGCCCTCCCAGGAGCATCACCTCCTGGACGTAATTCGGCCAGTAGACCTCCGGCACCAGGATCTCCTCGCCCACGCCGAAGATGATCTCCAGCGTCGCGAAAAGCGCCTGCGTCGATCCGGGCGTGATGATCACGTGCTCGGTCGTGGCAGCGATCCCGTTCTTGGCGCGGACTTTCTCCGCCAGAGCGGCGCGCAGCTCGTGAACTCCGGCGGTCGGGGCGTAGTGGGTCTTCCCCGCGCGAAGCGCGGCGGAGGTCGCCTCGATCACGCTCTCAGGCGGGCGGAAATCGGGATCGCCGACGTGGAGACGGAAGACGGGGCCGCCGCCCGCGCGCTCCATCTCGTCGGCCATCCGGAACATGGTCCGGATCGGCGAAAAGGGAATCAGGCTCGTGCGCAGGGACGGCTGGGGCATTCGGGCAGCATACCAGAGCGGAACCCCCCAGCCTTGCGGGGGTACGCCCCGTTTGCTAGGCTCGCTGCACACGGATCCCATCGCTCCACGCCGCACGCTCCATCTTGAAGGAGGCAAGGGATGAGCAGCTCGAAGTCCATGCTTACCGCTATCTTCCTGTCGGCGTTGCTGTTCGTGGCGTCCGCCGCATTCGGGGCCGACGCCGCCACCACGCCCGCCAAGGCTGCTCCACCGGCGGCTGCGACCACGCCCGCGGCCACCGCGAAGCCGGCCGCCCCGGCCACCGCGAAGCCGGCCGCCCCGGCCACCGCCGCGGCTACGGCAAAGCCGGCCGCCGCCGCTCCCGCCAAGCACACCGCGGCGCCGAAAGCGCCCAAGGCCGAAGCGGGCGGTCCGCGCTCGATCGTGGGTGAGGTGGTCGACCCTGCGTGCTGGATCATCAACGGCTCGAGCGGGAAGGGACATGCCGAGTGTGCGGCGGCATGCGCCAAGGCGGGGCAGACGCTCGCGATCCTCGAGAAGAAGACCAACAAGCTCTACATCCTCGCGGGCGAGAAGCCGGGCGAAGACCCGAACAAGGGCGTCGTGGAATACATCGGGCAGCCCGTTCTCGTGAAGGGCCGCGTCTTCGCGCGGGGCGGCGCATTGGGGATCCAGATCACGTCCATCGAGCCGTACAAAGCCACATGAATCACGTCCAGCGCTTGTTCGCCGCCGCGACCGCGGCCGCCGCGATCGCCGCCACCGTGGGGGCCTCCTCGCCCGCGGCCCCCGCCGCCGGCGCCAAGCGCGCTCCGGAAAAGGGGACCTACACGACCATCGTGGGCGAAGTGATGGACCCGGCCTGCTTCCTCGAGGCGGGTGCCAAGTCGATCGGTCCGGGCCACTTCCAGTGCGCGGTCGATTGCGCGCGCTCCGGGCAGACGCTCGCGATCTACGATCGCGCGAACGATCGCATCTATTTCATCGCGGGGGAACTCCCGGGGAAGAACCCGAATGACCCGGTGATGGCCTTCATCCACAAGAAGGTGGACGTATCCGGGACCGTCTATCATCGCGCCGACGCGTACGGCATCGTGATCAACAAGGTGGCCCTGCACCGGGACGCCGCTCCGCCCGCGGCTCCGCAGGCCGCGAAGGGGGACGGGAAGTAGCCTGAATTCGATCGTCCTACCGCTCACCGCGATCGTCGTCTTCGCGTTCGCGTACCGGTATTACGGCGCTTTCATCGCCTTCAAGGTCGCGCGGATCGATCCGACGCGGCCGACGCCAGCTGTCACCATGGCCGACGGGCGCGATTTTGTCCCCACCAACAAATACGTTCTCTTCGGGCACCACTTCGCCGCCATCTCCGCCTCCGGACCCCTGATCGGCCCGGTGCTGGCGGCGCAGTTCGGCTACCTCCCGGGTGCCTTGTGGATCCTGGTCGGCGCCGCGCTGGGGGGCGCGGTGCACGACTTCATCATCCTCTTCGCCTCCGTCCGGCACCGCGCCTCCTCGCTCTCGGAGATCACCCGGCGCGAGATCGGGCCGGTGGCCCACGGGGCGGCCACGGCCGCCATCCTCTTCATCACGATCCTGCTTCTCGCGGGCCTGGGCATCGTGGTGGTGAACGCGCTGGCGCATTCGCCGTGGGGGACGTTCACCGTGGCGATGACGATCCCGGCCGCGCTCCTCTTCGGCCTCTACATGTACCGGATCCGGCCCGGGCGCGTCGTGGAGGGGAGCCTGGTCGGCGTTGGATTGATCCTGGCCGCCGTGCTCCTCGGACCGTGGCTCGTCGCCTCGCCCTTCGCGAAGTGGTTCTCGCTCTCCCCGAAGACGCTGGGCATGATCCTCCCCATCTACGGCTTCATCGCGGCGACGCTTCCGGTCTGGCTCCTTCTCTGCCCGCGCGACTACCTGTCGACGTACATGAAGATCGGGACCATCGCCCTTCTGGTGGTGGGAGTCGCGATCGTGCACCCCAACCTCCGGATGCCGGCGATCACCCCGTTCATCAACGGCACGGGGCCGGTGCTCCCGGGCATGAAGGTCTTCCCGTTCTGCTTCATCGTCATCGCCTGCGGCGCGATCAGCGGATTCCATGCGCTGATCGGCACGGGGACGACCCCGCGCATGATCCCCGACGAGGGGAGCATCCGATTCATCGGCTACGGCGCCATGCTCACCGAGGGTGTGGTGGCGATCATGGCGCTGGTTGCGGCCACCACGCTGGTGCCGAACGACTACTTCCTCATCAACGGGGTTCCGAAGGCTGTGGCGGCCCTGGGCATCCAGCCGGTGCAGCTTCCGGAGCTGACGCGGTTGGTCGGGGAGGAGACGCTGCAGGGGCGCACCGGAGGCGCGGTCTCGCTCGCGGTGGGAATGGCCAATATCCTGCGTCAAATCCCCGGGATGGGACATCTGATGGCGTACTGGTACCACTTCGCGATCATGTTCGAGGCGGTGTTCATCCTGACCGCGCTCGACACCGGGACGCGCGTGGCCCGCTATCTCTTCCAGGACGTGTTGAAGCGGGTGTGGGCGCCGCTCGGGTCCACGACCAGCGTCGCGGCGGTGGCGGGCGTGGGGGCCCTGGTCTGCTTCGCCTGGGGATTTCTGGCGGTGACGGGGAGCATCGAGACGATCTGGCCCCTGTTCGGAGTCGCGAACCAGCTCCTCGCGGTGATCGCGCTGGCGGTGGGGACCACCTTTCTCCTGCGCCTGCGCCCCACGCGATACGCGTGGGTGACGCTGGGGCCGCTCTGCTTCCTCACGGTGAGCACCATGACCGCCGGCGTGCTGAACACGTTCCGCTACCTGTCGCCCGCGTACGTCGCCGACAAGGGACCGCTTGTCGCCTACCTGGACGGCGTCCTGAGCGTGGTGCTGCTGCTGCTCGTCGGCACCGTGCTGATCGACTCCGTCCGGCGCTGGGCGCGCATCCTGGCCCTGAAGCGCGCGGGCGTGGTGGAGGTGCCGCTGGCCGCCGGAAACGAATCGGCCCGAGACGCCGGAGCGACTCGGGCCGAGGGGATCGCGTAAGCCGCGGGCGCTACTTGTTCACGTTGCTGTCTCCGAAGTTTCCGACCTGCACCGTTAATGCCCCGTACCCGACCACGGGATCGCCGTTGTTCGCGCCGTTCGCCTGGACGAATCCACGCACCGTGATCCGAGCGGTCGTTGTGACGGTGCCGGAGATGCTGCTGAGGAGCGCGGCCTTCTCGGAGCTGTTCGACAGAATGATCTGGACGCCGGCCGTGCCGCCGGAGGCGACGTGCCCCGAAAGGCCGCCCGTGACGGGTGAGTAGATGCCGTTGTCGTAGGTCACCGTATAGCCCGTCAGCGTGATGTCGGAGAAGGGCGTGCCGGCCGCGAGCGGCGCGCCGCC
>DATGVG010000124.1:0-12843 GCA_035300625.1 Candidatus Limnocylindrales bacterium | reverse complement strand
TGTGGACTTGGGCGCGGCGTTCCTCTCCCCTATACTGCGCCGGGACAGGAATGTTTCGCTCGCGGTACCCTTGAGACTATCACCCGACCCGCCGCGGTTCAACCAATCGGAGCCCATCTGACAACGAGTTACGTCGATCTTCGGAGCGACACCGTGACCCGTCCGACGGCCGCCATGCGCCGCGCGATGGCGGACGCGGAAGTCGGCGACGACGTTTTCGAGGACGATCCCACGGTCCGCCTGCTGGAAGAGGAGACGGCCGCGATCCTGGGAAAGGAAGCCGCTCTCTTCGTGCCCAGCGGCTGCATGGGGAACGAGACGGCGGTCGCCGTCAGCACGCGCCGGGGGGACGCGATCCTTCTCGACCGGGACAGCCACCTCGTCTATCACGAGAGCGCCGCCGTAACCGAGCTCCTGGGCCGCCGCTACCGCTTCCTGGATGGGGATCGCGGACGCTTGGCGCCGGAGCAGGTGGCCCACCCTCCCGCCGGCCCCGAGCCCCTGGGGCTGGTTTCCCTGGAGCAGACGCACAACTGGGGGAACGGCGCCATCTACCCGCTGCCCAGGCTGCGCGCGGTGCGGGATTCGGCGCGCGCGATCGGGCTTCCCGTCCACCTGGACGGCGCGCGGCTCTGGAATGCGAGCGCGGCGACCGGGATCGCACCGGCCGAGTACGCCGCGTGCGCCGACACCGTCATGGTCTGCTACTCGAAGGCCCTCGGCGCGCCGATCGGCTCGGCGGTCGCGGGGACCGCCGCGATGATTCGCGAGGCGCGGGAGGTGCGGAGCATGTTCGGCGGCGCGATGCGCCAGGTGGGGATCATCGCCGCGGGCGCGCTCTACGCGCTCCGCCACCACCGCGACCGGCTGCCGGAGGATCACATTCGCGCCCGCCGGCTGGCCGCGGCGATCGCCGGGATCCCGGGCGTGCGCCTGGATCCCGCCCAGGTGGAGAGCAACATCGTGATCGCCGAGCTGGAGGACGGAGTCGCGCGGCTTCCGCGCTTTCTCCAGAGCATGGAAGCCGAGGGCGTGCGGGTCGTCGATTTCGGCGGGCCGGGACGATTCCGCGCCGTGACCCACCTGGACGTGGACGACGCCGGCATCGAGCGGACGATCGCCGCGATCCGGGTGTCGGTCCAGGCGGCGGCGCGATGACGCGCGGCGCCGTCCTTGGGGAGCTGCGCGGGTGAGCCCCGGCGCGGAGCCCGCTCCCGGCACGCTGTATCTGGTCGGCACTCCGATCGGAAACGTGGAAGATCTTTCGCCCCGCGCCCAGCGGCTCCTGGGAGCGGTCGACGTGATCGCGGCCGAAGACACGCGGCACACCAAGGGCCTCCTCGATCGCTTCGGTATCCGGCGCCCGATGGTCTCCTACCACGACCACAACAAGGACACGCGGACTCCGGAGTTGATCGGAAGGCTCCAGGAAGGCGCCTCCGTGGCCGTGGTCTCGGACGCCGGCTCGCCGGGCATCTCCGATCCCGCGTTCACGCTGGTGCGGGCCGCGGCGGCCGCGGGGCTCCCCATCGTTCCGGTTCCGGGACCCTCCAGCGCGATCTGCGCTCTCGAGGTGTCGGGCCTGCCGACCGACCGGTTCAGCTTCGAGGGGTTCTTGCCCCGGAAAGCGGGAAGGCGGCGCGCGCGGATCGAGGAGTTGCGCGACGATCCGCGGACCCTCATTTTCTTCGAGTCGCCGCACCGCCTTCGCGCCGCGCTCGCCGATCTGGCGGAGACCTTGGGCGACCGGCCGGCGTCGGTCTCGCGCGAGCTGACCAAGAAGTTCGAGGAGACGCGCCGCGGGTCCTTGCGCTCGCTGCTTGCGTGGATCGAGGAGACGACCCCGCGCGGGGAATTCGTGCTGGTCGTGGGGGGAGTCTCGCGGGACGCCAGCGGGGCGGAGGAGGACGAACGCGAGGAGAGGGCCCAGGACCTGGAGGAGCGCCGATGACGGACGCGTGGAAGGAACATGGACGATCCTGGTTTCTGCCGATCGCCCGCTGGCTGGCCGCGCGGAAGGTCACGCCCGACGCGCTGACCATCGCGGGCCTCGCCTTCTCGCTGTTGGCGGCCATGCTCTTTGCGCGCGGCGACTTCCTGGGCGGGGCCTTCGTCCTGGCCCTGACGGGGCTGTGCGACATGCTCGATGGAGACGTGGCGCGCCTGAGCGGCACCGCCACCCCGTTCGGGGCGTTCCTCGATTCGACCCTGGATCGCGCCGGCGAGGGAGCCCTCTTCGCGGGTCTCGCGACGTATTACTTCACCCGCGCCCAGAGCGGCATCGTCTGGTTCCGGACCGACGAGGCAGGAGCGCGCTTCGGCGATCCCGACGGACATACGCTGGCGGTGCTGGCCCTGGCGACCCTGGTCCTCTCCTTCCTCGTCTCCTACACGCGCGCGCGCGCCGAGGGACTGGGCCTGGACTGCAAGGTCGGGATCATGGAGCGCCCCGAGCGGCTGCTCGTCCTTCTCGCGGGCGCCTTCCTCGGCCCGCGATTCATGCCCGGCGCGCTGGGCGTCCTGTTCCTTTTGACCCTCGTCACGGTTCTGCAGCGCGTGTATCATGTGCGCCGGTTAACGCGGCAGGAATCGCCGCCGCTTAAGGGAGGCTAGGAACCCATGGGTAAAATTCGCGTCGGCATCATCGGCGTCGGGAACTGCGCGTCGTCCCTGGTGCAGGGCGTGCACTATTACCGGAACGCCAAGGATACGGACTTCGTGCCGGGCCTCATGCACGTGAACCTGGGCGGCTATCACATCCGCGACATCGAGTTCAGCGCCGCGATTGACATCGACAAGAACAAGGTCGGCAAGGATCTCTCCGAGGCCATCTACACGTGGCCGAACAACACCTACAAGTTCGCCGACGTGCCGCGGAGCGGAGTGCCCGTGGCGCGCGGCATGACGCACGACGGGCTGGGGCTGTACCTCTCCAAGATCATCCACAAGGCTCCCGGCTCCACCGCCGACATCGTGCGCCTGCTGCGAGATACCAAGACGGACGTCGTCGTGAACTACCTCCCGGTCGGGAGCGAGGAAGCCACCAAGTGGTACGTGGAGCAGATCCTCGAGGCGGGGTGCGCCTTCGTGAACGCCATCCCGGTGTTCATCGCGCGGGAGAAGTACTGGCAGCGCCGCTTCGAGCAGAAGAAGCTCCCGGTGATCGGCGACGACATCAAGTCGCAGGTCGGCGCGACCATCGTCCACCGCGTCCTCGCGCGCCTCTTCCGCGACCGCGGCGTGCGACTGGAGCGCACCAGCCAGCTCAACGTGGGCGGGAACACCGACTTCCTCAACATGCTCGAGCGGACGCGGCTGGAGTCGAAGAAGATCTCCAAGACCAACGCGGTCACCTCCATGCTCGACTACGACATGGGCGAGAAGAACATCCACATCGGGCCGAGCGACTACGTGGAGTGGCTGGACGACCGGAAATGGGCATACATCCGGCTGGAGGGGCGGACCTTCGGCGACGTGCCGCTGAACGTCGAATTGAAGCTGGAGGTGTGGGACTCGCCCAACTCGGCGGGCGTGATCATCGACTCCGTGCGCTGCGCGAAGCTGGCGCTGGACAACGGGCTCTCCGGAGCGCTGATCGAGCCGAGCGCCTATTTCAAGAAATCGCCGCCCGTCCAGTTCCCGGACGACGTGGCCCGGCAGATGGTCGAGGACTACATCGCGAAATACGGCCACAAGACCGGCAAGGCCAAGCGCGCCGCAGAGCCGAAGCAGGTCCGCGCCCCGCGCGGCAAGCTGAAGCGCGCGGCGCGGCGCAGCGTCTGAGTCCCGGTCCCGGCGCATGCGGGGACTCCTCCTCACGCTGGAGGGGATCGAGGGGTCGGGGAAGTCCACCCAGGCCGCTGCCCTCGCCGATGCCCTGAAAGCCGGCGGCGCCCGCGTCCTCCTGACCCGGGAGCCCGGGGGCGTCCCTCTCGCCGAAACCATCCGCGGTCTGCTACTTAACCCCGACTCGGGGCCTATCCAACCCCTCACGGAACTGCTACTCTTTATAGCGGCACGTGCGGAGCATGTGGCCGCCAAGATTCGGCCGGCGATCGAAGCCGGCCTAGTTGTTATATGCGACCGATTTACCGATGCTACCCTGGCTTATCAGGGGGGCGGTCGTTCCGTACCCGACGAGCTCTTACGGCGCTTGAACTCCCTGTCCACGGGGGGTCTGACGCCGGATCGGACGTATCTCATCGACGTTCCGGTATCGCTCGGGGCCGAGCGTGCCGACAAGAGGAGCGGGGACGCGGGCAAGGACCGCATCGAGCGCGCGAGCGCCGACTTTTTCGACGCGGTACGCCGGCGTTATCTGGACCTGGCGAAAGGGGAACCGGAGCGTTTCCTGCTTCTTCGGGGTAATGATTCGATAGACGGCGTTGCGCGTCTAATCCAAGAAGACGCGTGGTCCCTGATCCGCAGCCGGGCACTCCCGCTCGACGGGCGGCCAAATCCGAGGAACCCCACATGAAACGCAGGCACATCTTCGCGGTCGTTGTCATCGTCACGGCGCTCCTCGCCGGCACCTGGGCCGTCGGACAGGTGCAGGAGTCGACGGACAACACCTATTCCAATATCGAGCGGTTCATCCAGGTCCTCACGAAGGTGCGGGACCATTACGTGGAGCCCGTCACCAGCGACAAGCTGATGGACGCGGCGATCCGCGGGATGCTCCGGACGCTCGATCCCTACTCGCAGTACCTGGACAAGGACGAGGCGCAGCGGCTGGAAACGACCACCCACGGCGCCTTCGGAGGAATCGGCATCTCCATCGGCATCCGCGACGGCTGGGTGACCGTGATCTCGCCGATCGAAGGGACCCCGGCGTGGAAGGCGGGGATCCAGGGCGGCGACCGGATCATCAAGATCGACGGCACGTCCACCGAGGGCCTCTCGCTCGACGACGCCATGAAGAAGATGCGCGGCGAGAAGGGGACGGACGTCACCCTGACCATGTACCGCGAGGGACGGGACAAGCCCATCGACTTCTCGATTACCCGCGACATCATCCAGATCAAGAGCGTCCCGTACTCCGGAATTCTCTCGAACGGGGTCGGCTACGTCCGTCTCTCCAACTTCTCCGAGCGGAGCCGCGAGGAGATCGACGAGGCGCTCGCGAAGATCGAGAAGGGGAACCCGAAGGGGCTGATCCTGGACTTGCGCTACAACCCGGGCGGCCTCCTGTCCCAGGCCGTCGAGGTATCCGAAGAGTTCGCGCCGCGGGGAAAGAAACTGGTCTACACGCGCGGGCGGGACCCCTCGCAGAACAAGGACTTCTTCTCCTCGTCCGACCAGCCGCACAGCCGCTATCCGCTGGTGGTGCTGGTGAACCAGTACACGGCCAGCGCCTCGGAGATCGTCTCGGGCGCGGTGCAGGACCTGGACCTGGGCCTGGTGGCGGGACAGACCACGTTCGGCAAGGGCCTGGTGCAGACCGTGATTCCGCTGACGCGCAGCGTCAAGGGGCCCAAGCTGAAGCTGACGACGGCCAAGTACTACACGCCCAGCGGACGCTGCATCCAGAAGGACGAACAGCTCAAGGACGGCGCCCTGGCCTCGACGGACGACGAGGAGGATGGGGACTCTCCGGCGCTCCCCGACTCCATGAAGCAGAACAAGGCGAAGCCCGAGTACCACACGGAAATGGGCCGCGCCGTGTTCGGCGGCGGTGGAATCACCCCCGACGTCGAGCTGGACGACGTGAAATTCCCGCGCATGGTCGAAGATCTCGAATCGAAGCAGCTCTTCTTCAAGTACGCGGTCAAGTACGCGGCGAAGCACAAGGAAGCGCCGGCCCGCTACACGATCACGCCGGCGATCCGTGAGGACTTCGTGGCGCTCCTGAAAACCGAGAAGTTCGACTTCGACGCCGATTCGCTCCAGGCGGCGCAGCGCTTCGTGGACACCGGGCTCCGCCGGGAGCTGGCGCGACGCTTCGCCAACGACGAGGAAGCCTACCGCGTCGCGATCGAAGACGACGACCAGGTCCGCTCCGCGGCCGCGCTCTTCGAGAAGGCTCCGACCCTGCCGAAGCTGCTCGCGCTCGCGAGCGAGATTCACAGGGCGCGCGTCGCCGGCGCCGGCACCAGCGGCGGCAAAAACCAGGAACAGCGCGTCCGCTGATCCGGATGCAGGCCGGTCCGATCCGCATCGAAGGCAACGTTCTGCTCTCGCCGCTCTGCGGCGTGACCGATTCGCCGTTCCGTGGGCTCGCCAAGCGCCACGGAGCGGCGATGGTTTTTTGTGAGATGACCTCGTCGGACGGCCTGGTCCGAAAGAATCCCAAGACCTACGAGCTGCTCGAGTACCGCCCGGAGGAGCGCCCGATCGGGGCGCAGCTGTGCGGCTCCGATCCGGACGTCATGGCCGAGGCCGCGCGCATCTGCGAGGGCCTGGGGTTCGACACCCTGGACCTGAACTACGGCTGCCCCGTGCGCAAGGTGATCGCCCGCGAGGCGGGGGCGGCCATGCTCACCGACATGGACCGGCTGGAGCGCGTCACCGCGGCCGTGGTGAACGCGGTCTCGCTCCCCGTGACCGCGAAAATCCGCATGGGATGGGACCAGAACTCGATCAACGCGCCCGACGTGGCGCGCGTGCTCGAGCGCTCGGGGGTGCGCTGGATCGCGGTGCACGCGCGCTCCCGCTCCGAGAAGTTCACCGGGAAGGCGCACTGGGAGGTCATCAAGATGGTGAAGGAGGCGACCTCGCTCCCCGTCATCGGAAACGGCGACGTGAAGACCCCCGAGGACGCTCAGCGCATGGTCGCGGAGACCGGCTGCGACGCCGTGATGGTGGGGCGCGGCAGCTTCGGCAATCCCTGGCTCTTCGGGCGGGCGCAGCGGCTCCTGGACGGCCAGGAGCCCGGCCCCGAGCCGGACGCGCGGGAGCGGATCGAGACCGCGATCGCGCACCTGCACGAGGTGGCGGCGAAGAAAGGGGAGTACGCGGCCACGCTCATGCGGAAGCACGTGGCCTGGTACGTCCGCGGCCTCTACGACAACTCGACCTTGTGCCGCGAGATCAATCACGCGAAGACCCCCGCCGAGACCGAGGCGCTTCTCCGCGCGTATCTCGAGCGCCTGGAGCGCGCGCCCTCGCCGCCGCCGGACGAGGACGGGGCCGAGTGCCATGGATCCTTCGCGGCTACGTAAGCTGCTCGAACAGGTGCGCCGGGGCAGCGTGACCCCCCGAGCCGCTCTCGAAACCCTCGCCTCGCTCCCGTTCGAATCGACCCCCTCGGCCACGGTGGATCACCATCGCGGCATCCGGCAACACCTCCCCGAGGTGGTCCTGTGCCAGGGGAAGACCGTCGCCCAGTGCGTGGAGATCACCGGCTCCATCGTCGCGTCCAGCGGCCGCTGTCTCGCCACCCGCGCGAGCGAGGAGCAGGCCGAGGCCCTGGCATCCGCGTTCCCGGGCGAAGCGGAGTGGAACCAGCTGGCTCGCTCCGTCGCCGTGCAGCGCGCCCCGCGGGGGCGCAATGTGGCCCGGCGCGGGGCGCGGGCCGGCACCCCCGGCCGTGGCGTCCCGCGCGGGACGTACGTCCTGGTCGTGAGCGCCGGGACATCGGATCTCCCCGTGGCCGAGGAGGCCGCGGTCACGCTCGAATTCATGGGGGTGCCCGCCCGCCGGGTGTACGATGCGGGCGTGGCCGGGATCCATCGCGTCCTCGCCCACCTCCCCGCGCTCCGCTCCGCCTCCGCCGTCGTGGTCGTCGCGGGAATGGAGGGGGCGCTCGCGAGCGTCGTCGGCGGCCTCACGCCCCGCCCCGTGATCGCCGTACCAACCAGCGTGGGCTACGGCGCTTCCTTCGGCGGGCTGGCGGCTCTTCTCGCGATGCTCAACTCGTGCGCGGCGGGCGTGACGGTCGTGAACATCGACAACGGATTTGGGGCGGGGTACGCCGCGGGCGTCATCGCACGGCAATCGCGTCCCGGGGGAAAAGCGTGAGCGTCGTCTACTTCGATCTGGTCGGTGGAGCCTCCGGCGACATGCTCTTGGGATCTTTGGTCGCGGCCGGGGCGCCGCTCGCGGAGATCGAGCGCCGCCTTCGGGCCCTTCCGCTCGAGGGATTCACGCTCGCGCCCGGGACCGCCATGCGGCACGGCTTCGAGGCCTTCCAGCTCCAGGTCGAAACGCGCGAAACCAAATCACACCGCCACTTCACGGAAATCCGGCGCCTCCTCTCGGATGCAGCCCTTCCCGAGCGGGTGTATCGCCGCGCGCTCGGCACCTTCGAACGGCTGGGCGCCGCGGAGGCCGAGGCGCACCAGGTCCCGCTCGAGAAGGTCCACTTCCACGAGGTCGGCGCGATCGACGCGATCGTGGACGTGGTCGGAACCGCCTGGGCGCTCGAGCTGCTCGGGGTGGAGCGCTGCCATGCGTCCGTCGTGCCGCAGGGCCGCGGCCTGGTGCGGGCCGCCCACGGGACGCTCCCGGTTCCGGCGCCCGCCACGCTCCGCCTGCTCCAGGGCATGCCCGTGAAGATGCTGGACATCGAAGCCGAGCTGACGACCCCGACGGGCGCGGCGCTCATCACCTCTCTGTGCGACACGATCGGCGAGCCGGTCGGGATGCGCCTGGGGAAGGTCGGCGTGGCCACGGGGACGCGCGATCTGGCCGAGCGGCCGAACGTGGTGCGCGCGCTGCTGGGGGAGCCCCTCGACAGCGTGGGCTCGGGCGCGGTGGACGTGATCGAGACCACGATCGACGACATGAACCCGCAGCTCTACGGCCACCTGACCGAAGCCCTCTTCGAGGCGGGCGCTCTGGAGGTGTATCTCACTCCGGTTCAGATGAAAAAGGGACGCCCCGGCGTGCTCGTGACCGCGATCGCCGACCCGCGGCGCACCACGCAGGTCGCGGAGCGGCTCTTCGGCGAGTCCACCACGCTCGGCCTCCGCGTGCGGCGCGAAGGGAGGATGGAGCTTCGGCGCTCCATCACCGAGGTCGTGACGCCGCTCGGGACCGTGCGGGTGAAGACCGCGATCCTGCCGTCCGGCGAGGAGCGGCGCGTTCCCGAGTACGAGGACCTCCGCCGCCTGGCGCGCGAGAGCGGCCGCCCGCTGGTCGAGATCATGGAAACCGTGCGCGCCACCCTGGGCGAGGGCGCCCGCGCCGTCACGTGATCCAGCTTCAGGGCGCGTCCCTCGCCGTCCGGGGCGACGCGGGCCTGCTTCGCACCCTCCTTCATCCAACCGACCTGGCTCTTCAGCCCGGAGAGCGCCGCGTGATCCTGGGCGCGAACGGCTCGGGCAAGACCTCGCTGCTCCGCATCCTGGCCGGCATCGTGCCGCCGACGTCGGGATCCGTGCTGATGGACGGCGTCTCCATCCATGCTGGCGCGCCACTCTGGCCCCGCGTGGCGGTCATCTTCGAAGAGCCCGACCCGCAGTTTCTGGCCGAGACCGTGGAAGCGGAGATCGCGTTCGGGCTGGAATCGATGGCGCTCCCCGCGGCCGAAACGCGCACGCGGGTCGACGAGGCCCTGCAGACCCACGGGCTCCAGCCGCTGGCCGCGCGCGACCCGCGCACGCTGAGCGCGGGAGAGAAGATCCGGACCCTGCTCGCGGCCGCGCTCGCCGCGCGCCCTTCGGCGCTGCTCCTGGACCAGTGCTTTTCCCATCTCGATCCGGCCGCGCGCCGCGCCGCCGAGGCCCGGATCGCGGCCGAGGCGCGCGCCGGAAGGCTGGGGGTGCTTCGCTCCAGCCAGGAGCTGGACTCGGCTCCAGGCGAGCGGCTCCACTGGCTGGAGCAGGGCGTCCTGCGCGACGTCCTCGAGCTCACGCCGGCGGCGGTGCTCGCGGCGCGCGCGGCCCCGTTCCCCCTCGCGCTTCGCGTGTCGGCCGCGCTCGCCATGGAAGGGCGATGGAGCGGCCCGCTGGCGGCATCGGTCGGCGATCTCCTCGCGTCGCTGGAGCGGATAGAGCCGGGGGCGGCGAGGCGCGTGGACGACGGGGCGGCGCTACCGGGGCGGTCGCCAGCCCCGCCGCCCGCCTCGTCGTCCGCCGTGCCTCTGCTCCAGCTCCGCGCCGTCACCTGGGCCCCCGCAGCCGGCGCCGCGCCCGTGGTAGAGGACGTGTCGCTGGAGGTGGGCGCGGGGGAGGTCGTGGCGCTTGTGGGAGCGAGCGGCACCGGGAAGAGCACCCTGCTCCACCTGGCCGCGGGGCTGCGCGCGCCGACCGCTGGCGCCGTGGAGCGGGCGCAGCCGGCGGTGAAGCGGACCGCGGGGGTCATGCTCGCCCTGGAGTATCCCGAGCGGCAGCTCTTCGCCCGAACCGTGGCCGAGGACGTGGCCGCGTCCCTCTGGATCGAGGGGCGCCCGGCGGAGGAGCGCGCGCGGCGGGCCGCGCACGCGCTCCGCGAAGTGGACCTGGACCCCGAGCGATTCGCCGACCGCATCCCCGGAACCTTGAGCGAGGGAGAAAAGCGGCGGGCGGCGTTGGCCTCCTTCATGATCGATCCACCGCTGGTGCTCCTCTGGGACGAGCCGACGGCGGGACTCGATCCGGAGGGGCGCCGCGCGCTTCGCGGTTCCTTGGCGCGGCTCAAAGATGGCGGCCGCGCGGTGCTCTTCGCGAGCCACGACCTCGATTTCGTCGCGGGAACGGCGGATCGCGTGCTGGTGCTGGGACGCGAATCCCGGACGGACGCCCCGGGCCGGCTTCTCGGCGGAGGCGACCCGGAGCACGTGTGTCGGGACGAGGCGCTCCTCTCGCGGGCCGGGCTTCCTTTGTCCGAAGCGGTCCTCGTGTCCCGCGCGCTTCGCGACCGCGGGTGGCTCCCGCCGGCCAGAACGCCGGACGCCGATTCGCTGATGGCCGCGCTTCAAGACCGCGCGGTTGACAGGACCGGCGCCAGCCGGTAGAACCTCGGGAACCGAACCCTGCGACCGCCGCGTCTGCGGCGCCACCCGGACGCCCGGAGGAAACCATGAAACGCCTGTACACGGCGGCCGCGCTGGCCGCTCTCCTGCTCACGGCCTGCGCGCACATCGACTACGTCGGCCGCACCTATCCGCCCACCAGCAAGGTGGACCTCTTCTTCCACGAGAGCGAAGTGGACGCTCCCTTCGACGTGATGGGGACCGTCATCGCCCGGGCGAACGATTTGGTGAGCGCCGAGAAGCTGCAGGCCAAGATCATGAAGAAGGCGGGAGAGAAGGGGGCGGACGCGGTGGTCATCACCGGCCTGGATCGCTACAAGACCGGCGAGAGCACCACCTACAACGAGTCCACCAAGGAGCGCCGCCGCGGCACCATCACCGAGGGATCCTCCAGCACCAGCGACCAGAACGAGAAGGAGATCCGCGCGGTCTTCTTGAAGTACAAGCGGCGAGGTTGAGGTAACGGCGGCGCCAGGTCAGTCCCGCGAGGCGTCGAGCAGCCGCCAGCGGATCTTCCCGCCGGGCTCGACGTCGTAGCGCAGCACCGCGTGCACCAGGTAGTGCCCATCCTCGGCCGGGGCGTAGACGTACCGACCGGGGAGCAGGATGACCTCGTCCCGATCGTAGAATCCCATCGTGCCGCCCGTCACGCCCTTCATCGGCAAGACGGAGCCATGCGCCGAAAGGTCCGAGCGTAGCTGATCCACCGGCTCGGTGAGACCGGCGCGCTTCAAGAGCTCGATATCGTCCTGGGTCAGGAAGACGCCGCGCCCCGGAAGCGCGGCCACGCGCCGCTCGGCATCGCGGGCCCGCGTCTCGGCCCTCCGCGCCCCCTCTTCCGCGCGCTTCGAGGCGCGCCAGAGGAGCGCGTTCCCCGCCAGGCTCACGACCAGCGCCAGCATCAAGAGGAGCCTCACGTCAGTCCCTCCAGCGGGCGATGAAGAGATTGGTCTCGTGCGATCCCGCTTGGGCGCGGTTCGAGGCCCACACCAAGAACTGGCCGTCCGGGCTGAAGTGCGGGAATCCGTCAAAGCCCGGCGCTGTCGTGACTCGCTCGGCGGCGCCGCCGCGGGTGTCCAGCATCCAGAGATCGAATTCGCGCGCGCCGGCGGCGCCCGCGTTCGAGGCGTAGATGATCCGCTTGCCGTCGGGATGGAAGGTGGGGCAGAAGTTCGCGGCGCCGTTCTGGGTGATTTGCCGGACGCCCGTCCCGTCCGCACGCATCACGTACAGCTCCAGCGAGCCGGGCCGGATCAGCCCCTGCTTCAAGAGGCCCCGGTACTCCTCCAGCGCCTTCCCGGTCGGACGGCTGGCGCGCCAGACGATCTGCGAGCAATCGGGACTGAAGAACGCGCCGCCGTCGTAGCCGGGCGTGTTCGTCATCCGCTTCACCTGCCCGGCTTCGTCCATCACGTACAGCTCCAGGTCGCCGTCCCGCGTCGAGGTGAAGATCAGCTTCCCGCCGCGGTGGCACCAGGTGGCCTCGGCGTCGTAGCCGGGAGAGTCGGTGAGTTTCCGCGCGTTCGATCCGTCGGGCGCGGCCTCCCAGATGTCGTAGGAGTCGTAGATCGCCCAGACGTAGCCCTGCGAGTAGTCGGGCGGAGGCGGGCACGAATCGGAAGCGCCCTGGGTCGAGGAGTAGATGATGCGGTCGGCCTCGGGGTAGTCGAAGTAGCCGCACGTGGTGCGCCCCTTGCCGCTGGACACGCGCGTGACGGCGCCGGTCGCCAGATCGAGCACGAACTCCTGGTCGCATCGGGCGCCCCGCGGGGTCGCCTGGAAGATCAACCGCGTACCGTCGGGACTGAAGTAGCCTTCGGCGTTCTCCCCGCCGAAGGTGAGCTGGCGGATGTCGGTCAGGTGCCGCTCGCCGTCGAACGCGGTCGCGAACGGCTTTCCGGCGGCGACCTGGAACGCGGCTCCCGGGCGGCCAACGTAGAAGGAGTCGA
>DATGVG010000123.1:0-7425 GCA_035300625.1 Candidatus Limnocylindrales bacterium | reverse complement strand
AGGAGGAGCAGATGTTGCAGGGCTCGGACTCGCCGTCCTTCCGGATCTCGCAGTTCAACGCCTTGGCCAGGAGACGCGCGGTGGTCGTCTTGCCGCTGCCGCGCGGGCCGGAGAAGAGGTACGCGTGCGCGACGCGGTTTCCGGCGACGGCGCGCTCGAGGGTGTTGCGGATGGGGTCCTGGCCCACGAGATCGGCGAAGCGCTGCGGGCGGTACTTGCGAGCCAGCGCCAGATGGGTCACCGGAAGCTCCTCATGTCCCGCCGGCGTCCTGGGGGGGAAAACGGCCCCCCCAGTCCCGGCTCGGGTCAGTTTGATCCGCGGCACATCCAGTCGATCACCGACCGCTGCTACCTTCCGGTCCTGGCGGGGTTAAGTGACGCTCGATTGCGCGGGAACTGACCGTCAACACCGGGCCACGAGGAGGCCAGATCCCAAACTAAGTGGTGGAGATGACCGGGATCGAACCGGTGACCTCCTCGTTGCGAACGAGGCGCTCTCCCAACTGAGCTACATCCCCACGATTTGGCCCGCTATCCTGCCTTACGACCTGCGATATGGCGGAGAGAGAGGGATTCGAACCCTCGAAGCACTTTCATGCTTACACGGTTTCCAACCGTGCTCCTTCAGCCACTCGGACACCTCTCCGGGGAGCTTGGATCGGGCGCAAGCGTGCTGCCTTGCGCGACGGGCCTCAAAAATGGCGGAGAGAGAGGGATTCGAACCCTCGATACGGTTACCCGTATAGCGGTTTTCGAGACCGCCCGATTCAGCCACTCTCGCATCTCTCCGCGGGGGAGGATACGCGAGTTACAAACCGTTTTCCAGGCGGTTGTTGGCCACCGGACGGCGCTTTTTGAAGAACTGCGCGAGCAGCGCTCCGCACTCCTCCGCGAGCACGCCCGACACCACTTCGACCCGATGATTCAGCCTGAGATCCTGGGGCACCATGGCCAGCGAGCCGCACGCGCCTGCCTTGGGGTCCCGGGCGCCGTAGACCAGGCGCGACAGCCGGGCCAGGACCGCGGCGCCGGCGCACATGTGGCAGGGCTCGAGAGTGACGTAGAGGGTGGCGTCGTCCAGCCGCCACGACTTGAGGGCCTGGGACGCCGCGCCGATGGCGATGATCTCGGCGTGGGCGGTGGGATCCTGCGTGGCCTCCACCCGGTTCCGTCCGCGGCCGATGACGCGTCCCCGGAAGACGACGACCGCGCCCACCGGGACCTCGCCGTCGTCCTCGGCCGCGCGCGCCTCGGCGAGGGCAGCCTCGAGAAAGCGCTCGTCCTCGGCGCTCACGTCCGGCACGTCGCCCGGCCTACCAGCGCGGAAACTTCTTGAAGGCGTCGCGGATGAGATCCCCGGCGACCGCCTCGAACCGCGGCGGAGCGTTGTCCGACTTCCGCTGGATCACGCCCGTCTCGTCGTAGTTCACGTTCGCGCTGGAAGGGTCCAGCTCGGCGGAGAAGCGCTGCTCGCGCGGGTTCTTCGACCACAGGAGCGCTTTCGTGCGCGGGTCGAAGAGGGCGAAGGAGAGCCCGACCGTGGTGTTCGACTGCCCGGCGCCCACGACTGGGACACGGTGGTTCTCCCACTCGTTGACCTTGACCAGGAGTATGGCGTCCACCATGAGCAGCGAGTCCAGTCCGGCGATCGCGGTGGAATCGAGCGAGCGGTCCTTGCCCCAGCGATCGTTGAGCAGGTCGATGCGCGCCGTCGCCTCCCGGTCGGAGAGGAGGCGCTCCACGTCGGCGGGGTGGAGGAAGGTGGCCCGCGCCGGGTCCACGGTCTTCAGCTGATCGCGCATGAGGTCTTCCATGATCCTGGTTGCCCCCACCTCATCCGTGGCGTTGACGAACGGGAAGATGGCGACACGAATGCTCGGCCCGTACTTCTCCTCCTCCTTCTTCCCCTTCTCCTTCTCCTTGTCCTTGGCCGCGGACACGGCGGGGAGAGTGAGGAGCGATGCCAGGAGCAGGGCCATCGTCAGAGCGAGGTGAGCGGAGCGTCGTCTCATGGCTTCTTCCTTCGTCCAGGTGATACCGGCACGGCGCGTGAAACAGGCGGGTACATGGCGGGCCCAGGAGGATTTGAACCCCCAACCTTCTGATCCGTAGTCAGACACTCTATCCAGTTGAGCTATGGGCCCGCGCTCTTCGGCACTCCGAAAATGGCGGAGAGGAGAGGATTCGAACCTCCGGACCGGTTTTACCCAGTCAACCGCTTAGCAGGCGGCTGCCTTCAGCCACTCGGCCACCTCTCCCCCAAGCTGTCCTCGGTCCAGGAGCTACGGTGATCGTAGCGGCGCCGGGCGCGTGGGTCAAGGCGCGCCGCGGCTTAGCCCGTCCCGGGGGCCGGACGCGGCACGTTGGCCAGGTCGCGGGCAGGCTCCACGTGGATCGTCACTTCGATGATCTGCGGGAACCGCTTCTGCACGTCTTCCTTCACGCCGTGGGCCAGGGCGTGGCTCTCGCGGACGGTCATCTCCGGGTGCACCTCCAGGTGCATGTCCGCCACAAAGTAGAGACCCATCTTCCGCATCAGAAGTTTCTCGATTCGGTACACCCCATCCCGGGCCTCGGCGACCCGGGTCGTCTCGGCGACCAGATCCGACGCCGGGCTCTGGTCCATCAACTCCTCCACGGCGGGCCGGAGCAGACGCCAGCCCGTGACGATGATGATGGCGCTGGCGAAGAGCGCGGCCCACGCGTCGGCGGTCTCCCAGCCGGGGCCGCCGACGAGCGAGATCGAGATCCCGATGGCGGCGGCCAACGAAGTGATGGCGTCGCTCCGGTGATGCCAGGCGTCGGAGCGAACCGCGCGGCTTCCCGTCTCGTTCCCCACCCGGTTCACGAAACGGAACAGGAACTCCTTCACCGCCACCACGCCCAGCACGACGGCCAGGGTGAAGGCGCGGGGAGCGCGGTGCGGGGTGGAGATTTCGCGCGCCGCCTGGAAGGCGATGCCCATCCCCGCGGCCAGAAGAAGCACCGCCACGAACGCCGCGGCCAAGGGCTCCGCCTTGCCGTGGCCATAGGGGTGGTTCTGGTCGGGCGGGCGGCTCGCGATCTTGAGCCCGCGCCACACGACGATCGATCCGACCACGTCGCCCAGCGACTCGGTGGCGTCGGCGATCAGAGCGTAGGAGGTTCCGAGGATGCCGGCCAGGAGCTTCACCGTGGCGAGGATCAGGTTCACGACCAGCCCGACCAGGCTGGAGCGCATTCCCTTCTGGTACACGCCGCTCTGTTCCAGCAGTTCCGTGGCGGGTTTCATGGCCGGCAGTCTACCAAGAGTCAGCTGCGCGCGGCCGCGTCAGCCGCTCTTCCGCACCTCGAGGGTCACGGAGCCGGTCGCGCCCTCCAGAACCACCGTGATCTTCCACGGTCCCGGCGTGCCCTCGCCGGTGAGGAACGAGCCCAGCTCGCGCAGGCTCTTCGAGTGGACCACGTGGCCCGCGGGGTTCCGAATCTCGACCGAGCCGTTGCCCTCTTTCACGCTGGACGCCTGCCGGACCTGCGCCTTGGTCCCCATGTTGGTCCAGGTGAAAGTCTTCCGGTTCGAGAAATTCTGGAGCGTGCCGTAGTGCAGCTCGAAGACGTCGGGCTGGTTCATCACCGTGAAGTCGCGGGCCATTTCGTGGGTCGCCGCGCAGCCCCCCAACAGGAGCACGATCGCCCCGATCAGCAGCGCCGTCGCGACCGCGGTGACGGGTCTCATGAGAGGCTGTCCGCCTTGGACACCCGGTCGATCTTCGCCGAGTAGATGTGCCATGTGCGCTGTGCGGGTTTCGCCCCCGTCACGACGCTGAACCGAAGCGTGTAGGTGCCCGCGTACTCCTCCTGGGCGCCGCCACGCTTGCGGGAGGTGATCCGCACCGGAACCGTGATGTACCGCGATCCGGCGGCGCCTTCGATGGGGCTGGGCGGCCCGGTCGTCACCTCGACATGATCCGTCTGCGCGTAGCCGTTCAGGAAGGCGACGAACGTCTTGCCGCTCGCCTTCCCTCCATCGTCCCAGTTGTTGTACGCGTCCTGGAAGCGCCGGGCGTTGATCGCCTCGTAGTGCGCGCGGATCACCTCGACAGCGCCCTCGGGGGTCTGCTTGGGCGCGGGCTGGCAGGCCGCCAGGGTTGCGAGCAGCCCGAGCGCGGCGGTCAGCAGCGGGCCTCGGATCGAATGGATGCGCTGGCGAGTCATGGGCGGGGAGTGTATCAGGCCTTCCCCCGCAGCGCGTCAAGGCTCCACGGACCGGCGCCGGCGGCCGAGAAGTAGAGCCAGACCAGGCTGTAGAGGGCGGCCGGGGTGCCTCCGCTGATCCCGGGCCAGAAGCTCTGCGGGTAGTGGAACTGGAAGTACGCCACCGCCATTTCGCCGGAGAGGAGAAACGCGACCGGGCGCGTGAAGAGGCCAAGGAGGAGCAGTCCTCCGCCGAACACCTCGAGCACGCCCCCGACCCCCGCCTGGGACATCAGTGACACCGTGCCCCCGTGCGGCGGTACACCCGCCGGGAACGCGAAGACCTTCATCGTGCCGAACGTCATGAAGATGAATGCGGCGGTGATGCGGAGCACGCTCAGCAATTGCGGGGCCCAGCTTCTCCACCTGGCGGCAATGGTCACGGTTCCTCCTGGTTGGGTCATCCGCGTGCGCACGCGGCGGCGCGTCCGAGGAGCAGCTCGCGCTCGCGCGCGTTGCGCGTGAGCGATGCCGCGCGTTCGAACTCCGCGCGGGCTTCGTCGAAGCGGCCCAGCTTGCCCAGGAGGTCACCGCGCACGCTGGGCAAGAGGTGATAGTCGCGGAGCGACGGCTCCCCGGTCAGCGCGTCCACCAGCGCGAGGCCCGCCAGGGGACCCGAGGCCATCGCCACAGCGACCGCGCGGTTCAGCTCCACGACCGGAGACGGAGCCGCCAGGGCCAGCTCGGCGTACAGCCCCGCGATGCGCGCCCAGTCCGTCTCCGCGGCCGCCCGGGCCCGCCCGTGGCAAGCGGCGATGGCCGCCTGCAGCGCGTACGGACCCCGCGATCCGCCCAGCTTCTCGGCGCGCTCCAGCGCGGCGAGACCGCGGCGGATGAGAATGTGATCCCACCGCCCGCGGTCCTGGTCCAGCAAGAGGACCGGCTCCCCCGACGGCCCGACGCGCGCGCCCACGCGCGACGCCTGAATCTCCATCAGCGCGACCAGGCCATGAACCTCGGGCTCTTGGGGCGCCAGCTCGGCCAGGATGCGCCCCAGCCGGAGCGCATCCTCGCACAGGGCCGGCCGCATCCAGTCGTCGCCGGCGGTCGCGGCGTAGCCCTCGTTGAAAATGAGGTAGATGACCTCGAGCACCGACTTGAGGCGCGCGGCAAGCTCGGCCCCGCGCGGCACCGCGAAGGGGACGCGCGCCTCGGTCAGGGTCCGCTTCGCGCGGACGATGCGCTGCGCGATCGTCGGCTCGGGGACCAGGAACGCCCGCGCGATCTCATCGGTCGTCAGCCCGCCGAGCAGGCGAAGGGTGAGCGCGGCGCGGGCCTCGGTGGAGAGGATCGGGTGACAGGCGATGAACACCAGGCGCAGGAGATCGTCGCCGATGTCGTCGTCCAGGGCCGCGTCCAGATCGCCGGGCGCTTGTGGCCCCGCTTCCAGCTCCTGCCCCAGCTCCTCGTGCTTTCGCTCCAGGCGCTTCTTCCGGCGCAGCGCGTCGATCGCGCGGTTCTTCGCGGCGGCCATGAGCCACGCGCCCGGGTTTTGCGGGACGCCCGATTCCGGCCACTGCTCCAGGGCGGCCACGAGGGCGTCCTGGGCCAGGTCCTCGGCGATTCCAACGTCGCGCATGATCCGCGCGAGACCGGCGATGAGCCGGGGCGACTCGATCCGCCAGACCGCGTCGATCGCCCGATGGGTGTCGGTAGCCGTCACGGCTACCGATCACACCATCTTCACCCCGCGGGCGCAAGCCTTGGGCGCTGCGCGTGGTGGGCGCGGCGCGTGCTACCGCTTGCCGGCGATCTGCGTGCGGAGGCGCTCCTCCTGCTCCTTGAACTCCTTCGTGGCGTTGTCACCGAAGTCCTCCAGCTCGAACACCTGGCGGATCTCCACCTCGGTGCCCTCGAAGGGAGCGCGCTTCAGCCACTCGATCGCCTCTTCCATCGACTTCACCTGCCACAGCCAGAAACCGGCGATCAGCTCCTTCGTCTCGGCGAACGGCCCGTCGGTGACCGTCTTCTTCCCGCCGGAGAACTTGACCCGCGCGCCCTTCGAGCTGGCCTGCAGTCCCTCGCCCGCGAGCATCACGCCCGCCTTCACCAGCTCTTCGTTGAACTTCCCCATGTCGGTGAGGATCTTCTTGTCCGGGAGGGTGCCCGCCTCGGACTGCTTGTCGGCCTTCACGATCACCATGACTCGCATCGTCGTATCTCCTTCTGGTTTCGGTTGCGGAGCCGGGGCCCCGGTTGGATCGACCGGGGCTCCATCCCCGGCTCTACTGTAGCGTCGAACGGCGCGGCGCGAAATCGACATGGGGGGCGGACTTTTTTTGCGGCTGCCGGAGGGGGATGGGGCTATCGTACGCAATCTCATGTCCTCGCAACGGTTGCGCGAGAAGCTGATCGTCCGCGTGGTCCTCCCCGTCTACAACGAGGGGAACCGGATCGAGAGCCTGTTGAACCACATCGATGAAGCGCTGGAAGAGGCGGGGCTTTCGTACGAAGTGATCCTGGTGGACGACGGTAGCCGGGATTCCACCGCCGCGATCGTGGGTCAGTGCGCGGCCCGGATGCCGATCCGGATCATGGCGCACGAAGTCAACCGCGGGCTGGGCGCGACCATACGCGACGGGCTGGTGGAGGCGGCGGCGACGGCCAAGGACCGCGACATCATCGTGACCATGGACGCGGACGACACGCACGCGCCCGGGCTGATCCTCCGCATGGTCCGGATGATCTCGGAGGGACACGACGTGGTGATCGCCTCCCGGTACCGCGGCGGATCCCGGACCGTCGGCGTCCCGTTGCTGCGCCGCTTCATGAGTTATGGCGCGTCGTTGCTCTTCCGGGCGGTCTTCCCCATCCGGGGAGTGAGGGACTACACGTGCGGCTATCGGGCCTACCGCGCCCGCGTGGTGAAGGACGCGCTGGCGCGATACGGCGGATCGTTCCTGGACCAGGACGGGTTCCAGGTCATGGTCGACATTCTTTTAAAGCTGAGGCGAATGAATCTCATCTTCGGCGAAGTCCCGTTCATCCTTCGCTACGACTGGAAGGAAGGCGGCAGCAAGATGGACGTTGCGCGGACCGCGCGGGACACGCTGGGTCTGATGTGGAAGCGGCGCTTCCGCGGGTGAGCGCAGGGACGGGGGTGCCCGGGGCCGGCTTCGGGCGGGAGTACTACGAGACTTCGTATCGGAACTATGCCCGGCAGAATCCTCCGCGGAAGCTGGCGTTCTACCG
>DATGVG010000122.1:0-6392 GCA_035300625.1 Candidatus Limnocylindrales bacterium | reverse complement strand
GTGGTGGAACATCGGCCACGCCATTCCCGCGGAGGAGAAGGCCCCGGGGTAGCGCCACGCGTGCACCTTGCCGTCCCATCCCGCGAGGACGATGTCGCACGCGCCGTCCTGGTCCAAGTCCCAAACCGCGGGCGTGGAGCGGACCTCGGCGCCGATCTCGATCGGGAACCCGTTCACCGGCGTGCCGTCGAAGTGGAAGGCGTAGAGCCGGCGGTCCTCGGCGCCGATGAGCACTTCCAGCGAGCCGTCGCCGTCCAGGTCGGCCACCGCCGGCGACGCCTCGGTAGCCGCCCCAAGAGCGACGCCGCTCCACCCGGGCAGGATGGCCCCGCTCCCGTCGTACGCGCGCATCGTTCCGTCCGTCCCGCAGACGATGACGTCGAGGGCCGGATTCCCCAGGTGCCTCTGGAGCGGTGCCAGGACCGCGGACGGAACGCGGCCGTTTCCGGATGTCAGCTCCAGCGGCCGCGGCCACCCGGGCGCGCGCTGCCCCGAAGCCGTGAGCACGTAGACGCTGTCGTTCCCGCAGGGCATGGCGATCTCCAGCCCTGGGGAACCGGGAAGGATGTCGCCCACGGCGGGCGAGGAGCTCATCAAGCCGCCGGCGACGAAGGGCCATCCCGCGAGCGGGGCCCCGTCGTGCAGCACGTACACGCGCGCCGCCGAGGTGCCGAAGATCAGCTCGCGGGTGCCGTCTCCGTTCACGTCCGCGATCGCGGGCGAAGAGATGACGGTTCCGACCGGGACGAAGTAGACCCCGTTCGTCGTCGGATCCAGATCCCCGTCCTTGAGCTCGGTCCCGTTCGCGTGCCACGCGTAGATCCGGCTGCTGTTCGATCCGATGACGATGTCCAAGGCGCCGTCGCCGTCCAGGTCCCCGATCGCGGGCGAGGACCAGAACGGCGCGGCCCCCTTCTTGGGCCACCCGGGGAGCAGCGATCCGTCCGCGCGGAACACGGCCACCAGCGAGTCGTCCCACGAGGCGGCGATGATCTCCGGCACGCCGTCCAGGTTCACGTCGGCCGCCGCGGGGGTGGAGGCCATGTTGTGGAGCAGCGGGGAGAAGACGCCGAGGGAAGCGGGATTCGAGTCCCCGTCGATCCAATCGGTGCCGTCCGACCGGAAGACGTAGAGCCGGTCGGCCCCCGCGATCACCTCCGGCTTCCCGTCGCCGTTCAAGTCGGTGAAGCAGACCGATGCCGAGGTCGCGGCCGCGAGCGGCGCCGGCCATCCCGTGATCGCCCGCGGCGTGGTGCTGGCGAGAAGATACGCGGAGCGGGCGCTCCGGTTGCCGCTGGAGTCGACCGCGACGGCGGCGAAGTAGTACCGGGTGAGCGGGGCCAGGCCGGTGTTCTCGAACGAGGGGATTCGCCGCACCGGAAGGGCCGACGCCTCGACCGGGGCGGCGGTCGTGTCCTGGCCGGCGCGGAGCACCACGTAGCCCAGCAGGTCCGCCGCGGGGACGCCGTCCCACGCGAGCGTGATCGCGTCGACCCCCGACGCGGTGACGCGCAGGTTGGCGGGCGGCGGCGGCGCCGACCGCTCGAGAGGGAACGTCCACGAGTGCCCGTACGCATCGGTGATCCGGAGATCGAAGAGGCGGCCCGAGGGCGTGCCGGTCGCGTGGACGGCCACCGCCGTCGTGGTCGCCGCGCCGCCCGGGGAGATGGACGGGACGGTCCCCGCCGGCGTCACGAGCGATATCCCGGTCCCCGGATTCAGTGCCAGGATCGCCGGGGAGCGCGCCCGCCCGTCTCCCTGGTTCCCCACGGTCCAGGTGAACGTGGCGTCCTCGCCGGGCTCGATGACGCCGTTCCCGTTGGTGTCCGTTATCGTCGAGCGGACCAGGAGAAGCGCCGCGGCGGAGACCTCCACGTCGACCTCGCTGGTGTCCGCCCGCAACGCGTCGCGCGCGATCAGGCGGAGGCGCTCGATCCGCGCGGCGTTCGGCGAGGCCAGGACTCGCACGCGCAACGAATCGGGGATCGAAAGCTGCGCCCCAGCCGCGAGCGCGCCCACGGCCGCCGTTCCCTTCTCCACGAGGAGGCCCGCGGACGTCGCCTGAAGCTCCAGCGTCAGGCCGCCGCTGCTGGCCGTCTGACCGATATTCCGGATCACGCCGGCCACTCCGAATCCTTCGCCGGCTCCCACGAGGCCGTCTGCATCTCCGTGGATGGCGTCGCTGGGCGCGGCGCCGATCGCCGCGAAATGCGCCGGGGCCGCCGCCGTGACCGAGAGCGAGTCCAGGTAGGGGCGCGTGTCGCGCTTGGTGACGGCAAGGGAAAACCCACCGGTCGAGGAAGGATGGAGCGCAAGGGTCGCGTGGCCCGTCGCGTCGGTATAGGCGGAGACGTAGTCTTCGCCCGCCTTCCAGGCCACGACCAACGCGGACTCGGCGGGCGAGCCTCCCGCGGTGACCGTGACCTGGAACGAGGCGGCGTTCAGCGTCACCGATGCGGGGCGTGTGACCGCGAACGTGGCGGGGGGACAGCGCCAGACGGGAAGGCTGGGCACCCCGAGGAGAACGGTCTCGAAGTAGGACCAGCGCTCCTGCGTCTCTGAGCGGGCTTCGGGCAGGAGCGAGGCGCGGGCATCCGCGACCGCCTCACCCAGCGTCGTCCCGCCGGCCGGCGTCGAGAGCTCGAAGAGTTTCCGCTCCAGCATCTCGTTCAGCCGCGCCGCGGCGCCGGGCCAGGAATCGCGCGACGCGCCCACGTACGCCAGCGCACCGCCGGCCGGGCGGCGGACCAGGCGCTCCGCGACGCAGTCGTAATCGACGGCGGCCGAGGCGCAGTCCGAGGCGATCCAGAGCGCGGTGGAGTCCCCGTTCGAGAGCGTCGCGAGGTCGCTCAGCGTCAGCATGTCGGGTCCCACCGAGAGCTGCGAGCGCGCCCCGTGCCCCACGTGGTAGACCACGTTGTATCCGCGGCTCATCGCGGCCAGGGCGCTCGCTTTGTTGAGCGTCAGAGAGCCGGGGTACCGCGCGGTGTCCTCGTAGTAGCGGTCGCCGGCGGCGCACCCCGGCAGATGGACGCGGAGCGATTCCCCTTCGACCGCGCCGTCCACCTGGATCCCCTGCCCCGGCGTCCAGGCCGGCGGGAACAGCACCTCGGCCAGGATGAGCTGCTTCCCGACCGTGGCCGCGATCGGCGCGGTCGCGTACTTGAGCGCCTTGTCTACGAGAACCGTGGCGTCCGCGCGAGACGCCGCGGAGAGGCGCCCCACCGCGATGTCAGGCTGCATGTCGAGGCTGTCCCCCACCTCGCCGTAGATCCCGTTGCCGTTTTTGTCCCACGTGCCGTCCAGGTCGGAGTAGTACGCGTCGGACGGAATATCTTGGACCTCTCCGTAATTCACCCGGACCATGCGGAGCGGGATCGTTTCGTGGTCGCCTCCGAGGACGGCCCAGCGGATGCCCCAGAGGTCGCGCGCCGAGAGGAGAAAGGAGCGGATCGCCTGCGCCAGGTCGTTGGAGCGCGGGTCCGCCGCGCGGACGGTCGACAGCGTGCGGACCACGGTCGGGCGCCCGGCGCGGGTCTGGAAATCGGCGAGGCGCTGGAAGAGATCGGCAAGGGAATCGGGGGCGAGGATCACGCAGTCGACCGGCGATCCCGACGTGGACGGGAGAAGCGTCGGAGCGAACGGGGCCGCCCGCCTCGGATCGCCGAAAGCGCGCGCCGGCCGCGGCGGCAGCCCGGCAGGCGACGCGGCGGGAACGAGAGTCAGCGCGCCGGCAAGGACGAGCAGGGCACGGGAGATCATGCGACACGTAAAGGGGGGCAATTAACCTACTGTAACTACGTTAGTTGTGGTTTTGAAGCGAGACCCGGGATCCACCCTCCGCCTCGCCATTGATGGTACTCCACCCGGGGCTCCCCTTCAACCGCTGATGCCCCCCTTCGGCCGTGCGGGGATGGAGGCGGTCATAGACGCCCCAGTCGATCGCGTACACCGAGTAGATGTATGGCGTGGGGCGGGTGATCCCGAGGTCGGGGATGGAGCGGGAAAAGAGAAAGCGGTACGGGCTCGAGGGGTCGCCCGGCGGAGACAGCCTTGCCTCGCGCGTGCTCCGGTCGATGAGATAGCGCGGCCGTCCGACGGGCTCGAAGAGCGCGTTGACGACCACCGCGTCGTATCCGGACCGCACCGTGATCGGCGCCATCTTCGGCGTGACGAGGCCATAGAGATCGAGCACCGGGCGGTCCGAGTAGTAGCCGAACGCGCCGATGTCGGGGATGGCGACCAACGTGCCCGGAGCGGTTCGCCCGCGCGCCCACAGCCCCAGCCACGCGAGCGAGTCGCGGAGCCCCGCGGTATGCCGGCGCGCGTGGGGAGCGCTCACCGCGAGCGTGACAGCGACGTTCTGCATCGCGAACAGAACAAGCGCGGCGGCGAGCGCAGCCGCCCGCCGCCGCACGGGCCACGCGGCCGATGCGTGGCGGATTGCCGCCAGCCCGATCAGGAGGATCGACGGCGCTGCGGGAACGAGATAGCGCGAGACGACCTGCACGCCGCCGGCCGCGTACGAAAGGACCAGGAGGACGGGCCACGCCAGAATCACCATCCAGAAGGCGCGCCGGCCGCGCTCGGCTCCCATCGCCCTCCAGGGCTTGAGCCACGCAAGGGCCAGGACCGCCGCCGCGAGCGGAACGAGATCGGCGGCGAGCACGATGCGGATGGAGTCGCGGAGCGCCGCAGCCGCCCGCTCCGGATCGAGCCATGTGGCCGCCTTGGCGCCGCCGGTGTTCGGGAGCAGACGCTGAAACCAGAGCCACGCCGCGGCGAGCCACGGGCCCGCGGCCAGGGCCGCCCCGGCGAGAAGCGCCGCGAGCCGGCGGGCTCGGACGCGGGTAGAGCTCTGCCACGCGACCGCCGCGCACGCGAGGAGAAGGAGCAGCAGGAACTCGGGACGGACGAGAACGCCCGCGCCCAGGGCGAGCCCCGCCGCGAACGAATTCTTCCCGTCGATCAGGGCCCGCGCGAGAAGGAACAGCGACGCCACCGCGAGCGCCAGCGCGAGCGGGGTCTCCATCCCCGAGATCGCCCAGCGCGCCGACCAGGCGTGAAGGGCGAGGAGGGCCGCGGCCGAGAGCGCGACCCTCGGCTCCCACAGGAGCGCGCGGCCCAGCGCCGCCACGAGGGCCACGGCAAGCGCGGTGAAAAGCGCTCCCCACGCCTTCGCCACCAGAGCCAGCGGCGGCATCGCCCCCGCATCCGCCGGCGTGGCCGCGGCCCCCGGCACCAGCGCCCCCCCGCCGGCGACGAGCAGCACCCAGAGCGGGCTGGTCGCGCCGTACGTGGGCTCTCCCGCATTGAACGAGAATCCCTCGCCGCGGAGCAGGTGCTTCGCGAACTGCAGATGGATGAACGTGTCGTCGGTGAGATAGCCCCGGAACGGAACGAGAAGGACGAGGGCGAGGAGGACGATGAGCCCGATCGCAGCGGTGTGGCGCGGCCGCCACGCGAGAGCGCCGGGGTTTCCCCCGGTCACCCCGGTCACACGATCACCGCGTCACGCCCGTGCGAGCCAGCGCGCGACCCGGTCCGCCACCGTCCCGGGCGTGAACCCCAGTTCCTTCGCGATCACCTCGGCGGGCGCCGACGCCCCGAAGCGGGCGAGCCCGATGCGCAAGGCGTCCTTCCCCACGATCGCGGCCCACGGCTCCACGCGCGCGGCCTCGATGACGACGGTGGGAACGCCGTCCGGAAGCACCGCGCTCCGGTAGGATTCCGCCTCGGCCAGGAAGAGCTCGACGCAGGGGATCGAGACGACGCGGGCGCGGACGCCGCGCTCCCGAAGCTCCGCCCGCGCGGCCGCCGCGAGCGCGACCTCCGAGCCGGTCGCCACCAGCACCACGCCCGGCTTTCCCCCTTCCGCCTCGGCGAGCACGTAGCCGCCGCGCGCCACCAGGGCGCGATCGAAGTCCGCGGGCCGGTCCAGGGGCGGAAGTTTTTGCCGCGTCAGGGCGAGGGCGGTGGGGCCGCCCGCGCGGCCGAGGGCGCTCGCCCACGCCATCGCGGTCTCGAGGCCGTCGGCGGGGCGCCACACGTGGAGGTTCGGGATCAGCCGCAGCGACGGCACGTGCTCGACCGGCTGGTGCGTCGGACCGTCCTCTCCCAGGAAGACGCTGTCGTGGGTGAAGACGAAGATGGAGCGCAGGCCCGTCAGCGCGGCGAGGCGGATGGCGGGGCGCATGTAGTCGGAGAAGACAAGGAACGTGGCGCCGAACGGGATGAACGAGCCGTAGTAGGCGAGCCCGTTCACGATGGTCCCCATCGCGTGCTCGCGGACCCCGAAGTGGAGCGTCCTCCCGTCGTACTCCACGGGCGCCTCGGCCTTTAGATCCCGGCGCATGACCTGCGGGGCGGCTTTCAAGTCGGTGAGCGTGGAG
>DATGVG010000121.1:0-7121 GCA_035300625.1 Candidatus Limnocylindrales bacterium | reverse complement strand
TCGCTCCCGCTGGGCTACCTCCTCGTGATCGCGCAGGCGCACGCCCTACTGGTCGCGCTGGTGTTCCTGCTCGGCGTGCATCTCGCTTCTCCCCGCGTAGGCGCGATCGCCGCGGCGACGGCCATGGCCTGTCCGCTGCTTCTCGACGCCTTCAGTCCGGGGATGAGCCAGGTGCCGGCCGCCACGCTGGCGGCCCTCGCCTGGCTGATCCTTCTGCGCTGGCGTGGCGCCGGGACGGCGGTGCTCGCGGCGATCCCCGCGGCGGCCGCGTGGTATCTCCGCGGCGAGTCGATCCTCATGGCGCCCCTCTGGGTATGGGTCGCGGGACGCGAGCGGCCGCGGCGCGGGATTCTCTTCCTCGCGACGTACCTTCTTCTCTGCGCGCCCTGGCCACTCCATCTCCTGGGCGCGACCGGCGCGGCATCGTCGGTTCAGGGCAACCCGATGCTCCTCTACACGCCTGAGTATCCAGGCTACTCCTCCACCCGGAGCTACGGCGTGCCGCTCCCGGGCGCGATCCCGTACGTGCTCGCGCATCCCGCGACGTTAGCCGTTCGGTGGCTCAAGGACTCCTTGGGGTTTGGGCTCGATCTGCTCGGCGGCTTGGGACCGCTCGCGGTTGGGCTCGGGATCGCGGGACTCCTGCTCCGGGATCCGCGGGACCGCTACGGGTGGCTCCGCGTGACGATGCCGTTCGCCGCCGCGATCGCGATCCAAATCGCGGCGTTTTCGGCCCTGGAACGCAGTCCGCGCTTCCTGGTGCCCGCGGTGCCGCTGGCGTGCGTGATCACCGGGATCGTCGCGGCGCCGGCGCTGGATCGAATCTGCGGGCGACGCGCCCAGGCGGCACTGATCGCGCTCCTGATCGCCTTCGGCGCGCTCACCGTCGCGTTTCAGACGCGCGAGGCGCCGCGCCGTTTCCCGCCACTCCCGGAGGAGGCCGCCTCCGCCCTCAACTCCGCCGCCACCTCTGGCGCCTGGCCGCGCGACCAGCTCATCCTCTCCGACGTGCCCGACTGGGTGGCGTGGCACGCCGACCGGCCGGCGCTCCTGCTCCCCCTCTCGCGCGATCTCGCCGCGGTGGTGCGGGATCACCCCGTGGCGGCGATCTTCCTGTCACCTGCGGCGCGAGAGCGAAACGCCGCCGACGGCGACACCGCGTGGGTCGGCCTCCTCGACCGGTGCGAGCCCCCCACAGGCTTCAACCCTCCGGCCTCGCTTCCGGGCGGGGCACGGCTCTACGTGCGTTCACCAGCGCGACCCCTGCGATGATCGGGATGCCGCCCAAGAACGCCGCCGCGCCCGGTCTCTCTCCAAGCACGGCCCAGCCGGTCAGGTAGGCGAACGGGGAAATCAGATAGAGAAGGCTCGCGGCGCGCGAGGCGGGGAGGCGCGAGAGTACGTAGGTCCACGTCACGTAGCCGATCGCGCCCGGCGCCACGCCCAGGTAGACGGCCGCGCCAATCTCAGCTGGGGTCGCCACCCGCAGCGCGCGCCAGCACTCGGGCAAAAACGGCAGGAGGAGAAACGTTCCCGTCCAGATCGTGAGACACGTGGACTGGAGCGCGCCGTAGCGCGCGAGGTACTTCTTCTGCCGAACGATGTAGACGGCCTGGCAGAGCGAGGCGACGATGATGAACCCCACGCCACCCTCGAAGCGGATCCCGCCCGATGCGCCCAGCGAGATGATCACGGCGCCCAGGAACGCGAGGGCGGTGCCGATCCACCCGCGCGCCCCGAGCCGCTCCCCAAGAAACGCGGTCGCTACCAGCGCGGTCCAGATGGGGCTGGTGTTGATCAAGAGACTCGCCGCGCCCGCGCTGACGGTGCGCTCTCCCGCGTTCAGCGCGGTGTGATAGATCGTGATCGCGAGCAGCCCCATCAGCAGGAAGCCGCCGAGGTCGCGCCGCGGCATGCCGCGCAGCGAGACGCGTCCGGTGGGGAGCGTGAGCAGGGCCAGCGTCACCGAGGCCACCGTGAAGCGGAGGAGGGCGAGGGACGCGGGAGGGAAGGCGCGCACCGCGTAGCGGATGGCCGAGTAGGCGGACGACCACGTGAGCAGGGTGACCGCGATGGCGACAAAAAGGGGCGCGCTCGATCGCGATCGAGGCGCCCCGTGTCCGTTCAAATCGCCGCCCCTAGAGCAGCGTCACTTCACGCGCGTGCAGGTGATCTCCATCATCTTCTGTTCCTGGCCGGTCTCGTTCGCGTACATCGTCACCGTGTACGTGTTCCCGTCGACGATGCTGGTGACCTCGCGCATCGCGTACTCCTTGCCCGCCGGATCCGTGGACGTTCCCGTCAGCGTGAAGGACTTGGTGTTGGGGTCCATGGCGCTGCCCTGGCTCAGCATGATGCCCGTGCCCAGGTTGTCCACCCACGAGCTGACGTACTCCTTCTTCAGGTTGTCGTAGCCCAGGACTTCCATCCCCTCGAACGGCATCCCGCCGAATTGTCCCTTGTAGTTTCCCACGAGGTATCGCCCGTCCATCATCCAGTTCCGCTCGGCGGTGCCTTCGCTTACCTGCGGCTCGGCGTTCGGGGCGGTCCACATCCGGGTCGTCGTCTTCCAGATTCCGGCGAGCGGGTTGAGCGCGGCGTGCTCGGGACCCGGGGCCGCGATCTTCATCATCGCGGCCATCATCTCTTCCTGCGACGGGGCGCTGGTCTCGGGGGCCTTGGCTTCCGCGGCGGCCTTTGCCTCGGCGGCGGCCTTGGCCGCGGATTTCTTCGGCGTCTTCTCGCCCGCCAGCGACATGCCCGGCGAAGAGGCCAGCGAGGCCACGAGCGCCACGATCACCATGAAGTGCATCCCACGAATACGGCGTTCCATCGGTGCTCCTCCTTCCATACCGGTCGAATAGGTTGGCCGCGAGGATAGCACGGACGCGCCGCTCAAAAAAACGGCCCGCCCCGGGGAAGGGACGGGCGCGTTCCACCGGCGACCCGGCGTACGGCCTTGCGGCCGCACGCGGGTCCGAGGATGCCGGTGTCCCGGCCGCCGGCAGCCGGATTCCAGCCGGGAAGCTCCTTGAGCTACTTGGTCGTGTTGTCCGTCGTGCCCTGGCCGGCGTTGCCCGCTGCCGGGGTGGCCGAGGCGTTATCGGTCGCGGGCGCATCCTTGGCCGGAGCCTCGGAGTGCTGCGCCGCCGCCTGACGCGCGATGACCTTGCGGCGGATCTTCGTGTACTCGGCCTTGCTCACGATGTTCTTCGAGACGAGCTGGTTCATGCTCTTGTACGGCCGGCCCTCGATGATCTTGTCCGCCGTGGCGGCATCAATGCCCGGCAGCGTCATGAGGTCTTCCTTGCTGGCCATGTTCAGATCCAGCTTCTTCGCCTTTGCCGTCGCCGCCGCGTTCTCCGCCTTCGCGTGGTGGTGCGGCATGGTGCTCTTCGACGCGGCAGCCGTCGTTGTTCCCGCGGACGCGGCCAGCGGCATGAAAATCGCCACCGTGAGCGCACCGAGGAACGAGATGAGGTGACTACGCTTCATGAGAGGGATCCTCCAGAGGGCGTGTTTGGTCCCGCCGCCGTGCCCTCGAGACGGGCGGCAAGATGGGGTCCAATGAATCGGACCGGGATCAACCTGTTTGTCGGGGTGTTTACGAGAAGTTCTGCGGAGCTGGAGAGGCACGCGGAGGAGGGAGGTAGAAACCCGCGAAACGCGGTAATCCGATGAGGACCCGCCCGCGGAGGACCGCGGCTCTCCAGCATCCGACTCAACCGCGCCCCATTGTCCCGAGCGTCGCCCAGGCGCGGAATCCCAGGGTCGTCGTCAGGACGCGCATCCGGGGCTTGGGGCAAAAGCCCGTAGGGCGATTGTCCCCTGCCTCGATTGCCGGGAGCGGAGCGGTGAGCTTTTGGCCGGTTCGAAGGGTGCGCCGGCGACCGCTGGGGCGATCTCTGGGAGGACACCGGCGAATGGGAAGCGCGACTGGAGAGGGCCCTGTGGCCCCCGTGAAACCTCATGGAGCCCACGGACTTCGAGGCATGGTGCACCACCCGGGCCTGGGCCGTTCCCGGAATGGCCAGGAAGCCCAAGCTGGCGGACGCGATTGCAATGACCAACCACCGAACCGGTTTCATTGGCTCCTTAGAGCCCGCGACGGAGTGCCGCGGAGACTCCATCGCGGGCATACACCGGGTGCACCCGGCGGTTCCGGGCCAGGGGCCCGCGCCGGGTACGTTCGGGGAAATTATCACGCCGCCTTCCGAAAATAGGAGAGGAATCCTCCGGGGCTCTGCGCGCGCGCCAGGGCAAGGACCACGCGAGGGAGCGCGAGCGGGTCGTCATAGACCAAGAAGCGGGGCTCGAACTCCGGAGCGAATTTCGATTTCCAGCGGAACAGCCCCTCGAAGTCGTAGAAGCGCCGGAGGTGGTCCATCAAAAAGGCGCGGGCCCGGTCCCCGGCGCCCGCGGCGTCGGGCTCCGTCTTCGCCAGCGCCGAGAGCGACAAGGACAGCGTCGCATCACCGCGGGCACGTGCGGTCTCCACGCACGATGCGATGAGGAATTCGATGATGCCCGCCGGAGCGTCGTCCCGGCGCCGCATCAGGTCGAGCGCCCAACCGCGCCGGACCGGAATCGGCACCCACGTGAGGAACGCCTCCACCCGCCCGCGCGCGGGATCGACCGCGAGTGCCAGCCACGATTGCCCCACACGGTGCATGTCGAATCGCCCCATCGCGAACCCCTTCTCCGCCCCCTTCCGCGATCGCAGCCACTCCGCCGAAACGGCGGCGATCTGGTCCCGCAGGGCCGGCTGGCGCGTGGGATCGAAGGGGTCGGCGTCGGGGGGGAAGTGCCGCACCTGGAATCCCGCGGCCTCCAGCTTATTCTTGGCCCGCCGGACGTCTCCCATCGCCGAGCCCTCCAGCGTGAACCGGTCCACATGCAAGATCGGCTCGACCCCGATGTGCACCGCGCGCCACCCCGCCTCGCGGTACAGCGGGAGGCGGTCGGGTCGCGCCTGAAAGAAGGCGAAGCTCCAGTCATGCTCCGCGCAGAAGGTATGGAACTGGGCGAGGAGCGACGCGAATTCCTCCTCCGGACCGATCGGATCCCCCAGCACCAAGAGCACGTTCGATTCGAAGCGATAGGCGATCACCGCGCGCCCGGTGGGGCTGAAGAAATAATCCACGTCCGGCTCCAGCGCGAATGCGCCCACCGACGAGTCCCCGTAGTGCCGTAGCAGCCGAGCGACGCGCTCGCGCTCGGAGCGGTGCCGTCCGCGGTGGCCGACCGGGCGCATCAGCGCGAACGCGATCCCCACCAGGAACAGCGTGCCGATGGGAGCGAGCGAGTGCAGGAACCAGTGCACCACTCGGGCCACGATCGGCGTGGGGTGCGCCGCGAAGCGGAACACGGGCTCCCCGACGCCGAAGAGACGGTAGGCCGCTTCCGCCGCGGCGCTCCCCAGGGACGCGCCCAAGCCATAGCGGGCCTCGATCCACCAGCAACCCGCCACCGCGTAGAGAAGAAACAGCGATCCCAGCGCCACCGCGGTTCTTCCGACCGTGCCGAAGGTGAGCCCGCGGCTTTTCACGCGGAACGCGTCGCCGCTCAAGCCCAGCGCGAATAGGAGCACCGAAGCGGCGGTCGCCTCTTCGAAGTCGATCGCCTTGAGCAGATTCATCGGCACGGATAGCGAGGTCAAAAAGAGCGCCGCGACGAAGGCGCTGCGCTTGCCGCGTCTGAGGCCCCACGCCGCGGTCACGAGCAGCGCGCCCGCCACCAGCGTGAACGTGCGGCTGGAATCCATGACGCTGGTGGGGACCAGCCGCCGGAGCGCGAGGAGCCGGTCCGGCGGATGCGACAGGATCGCGGAAACGAGGTTGATGACGCCCTGGGCCGCCACGGCCAGCGCGAGCACCGTGCGCTGCCATGGATCGTGGCTCTTCGCCGTGGACGCGCTCATTGGTATTCGCTCTGGGTCATTCGCCCGGGGTCACCCGGCGAGAATCACCTGATCCAGCCGCAGAGCCTCCGCGACCGACCGGGCGTGGAACGGGGCGCCGCGGCGTCCGTGCGGCGGCTCGGCGTCCATCGCCTCGGGGAGATGTCCGAAGGCGGCGGCAGCGCGCTCGAGAAGCGGCGCGAGGAATCGCTCGCGCGCCTCGCGCTTGGCCTCGGGCGAGGCGCCGCGCACGCGGACCCATGCTTCGACGAACGGGCCCAGGAGCCAGGGATAGGCGATGCTCGGGTCCGCGTCGGGCGCTGAGTCGCCTGCCCCGTCCCCCGCCGCGGCGGCGCGCAGCCCGACCGGCGTGAGGAATCGCGCCTCGGCCAGGTTCACGACGCGGCGCGCCCGATCGCCGTCGAGAACGGCGTAGGGCAGCCCGCCCACGGCGAAGATCTGATGCACGCGGATCGTCGCGTCCGCGGTGCCGCGCTCATGATCCACGTCCACGACGTCGCGCAGGCTGGCAGCCTCCTCGTTCCAGAAGCGCCGCTCGAACGAGGCGCGGCCCCGTTCGTATAGCTCGGCCCAGCGCGGGGCCACCTCCCGGGCGACGCGCAGCGCGTTCAGCCACAGGGCCTGAACGTCCACCGCCTTGCCCGCGCGCAGCGTGCCGGGCTCGCCCGCGGCCAGGAGCCCGTCCTCGTCCATGCGGGCCCGGTCCCGCGCTCCCTCCACGCACGCCTCGAGAATCGCGCCGATCGCGCCGTTCAGAGACCTGCGATCCGAAGCGCTGACGCGGCGCCGGGAGGCGTTCGCGGCCTCGATGTAGTCGTGGGCTGCGACCGAGAACCACAGCGACGCCCGCATCGAGAACGCGCCCTTCGCGAAGGCCCGCGCCCATTCCAGCAGGATCTGCCGCCCTTCTTCGATGCGCCCCGATGCCAGGCACAGGCCGCGCAGAGCGGTGAACGTCTCCTCGGGCGGCGCGTCCTGGCCGGGGTAATCCGCGACGATCGCCACCCCGTCTCCACGGTGGACCAGATACGCCTCGGCCGCGCGATGGAGCGCCGTGGGGAATGCGGCCCGGCTGACGCGCTCCTCGTCGCGAAGAACATTCAGCGTGCCCTCGGGTCCTCTGTCCGCGCGGCCCAAGAAGCCCGGGAGCCCCGCCGCGATCGCCGGCGCGGCGGCCTTCATCGCCTTCAGCCCCTCGTCG
>DATGVG010000120.1:0-38112 GCA_035300625.1 Candidatus Limnocylindrales bacterium | reverse complement strand
TGAACGACCTGAAGAGCTCGTTCGTGTCCATCGTGAGCCACGAGCTCCGGACGCCGCTCACGCACATCCGCTCCTTCGTCGAGCCGCTCCTGGAAAACGTGGGCGCCCCGAATCTGGAGATGCAGCGGGAGTTCCTCACCGTGATCGACGAGCAGAGCCGGAAGCTGGAGCGGCTCATCGCGTCGATCCTGGACATCTCCGAGCTGGAGGCCGGCCGGTTCCGCATGAACCGGGAGCCGATCAACGTGACCGAGGTCGTGGAGGAAGTGGCGGGACTGCTCCACCCGATGGCGCAGGAGAAGGGGATCGAGATCGACGTCGACGCCGAGCCCGGCGAGGTGGTGGTCGAGGCCGACCGCAGCCTCGTGCGCCGCGCGCTCCTGAACCTGGGGCAGAACGCGATCAAGTTCACCGAGCGGGGCGGCACGGTCTCCTTGAAGGTGGCGCGCGAGGCGCGCACCGCGCGGCTGGAAGTGGAGGATTCGGGGATCGGCATCCCGCGCCAGGAGCTGGCCAAGATCTTCGACAAGTTCTACCAGATCGACGGCTCCCTCTCGCGCGAGTACCCGGGCGTGGGGCTGGGGCTCTCCATCGCGCGGAGCATCGTCGAATGGCACGGGGGCGAGATCCACGCCGACAGCGAGCCGGGGCACGGCTCGCGGTTCACCGTGACGCTCCCTGCGACCGCGGGGGACGCGGGCGTGATCACGCACGCAGCGTGGGGCTCGCCTCACTCGGTTTCGGACCACCTGACGCGGCTGACCGTGGAGATGATCGCCGAGGTCATGCACGCGCGGATCGCCTCCCTCATGCTGGTCGACGAGGAGAGGGAGGAGCTGTACATCAAAGCGGCGCGGGGCCTGCGCGAGGAGGTCGTGTCGGGCACGCGGATCAAGATGGGGGATTCGATCGCGGGCTGGGTCGCGAAGCACGGCGTCCCGCTCCTCGTGACCGACGTGGAGGAGGATCCCCGCTTCGGCCGGCGAAACGGACACCAGTACGAGACCAAGTCCCTCCTCTCGGTGCCGATCAAGTCGGACGGGCGCGTGGTGGGCGTGATCAACATCAACAACAAGATCTCCTGCACGCCGTTCACCGAGGACGACCAGGCGCTCCTCTCGTCCCTGGCGGACCGCGCCGCCCGGGCCTGGGCGCACTCGGAAGCCGTCGACGACTCGTCGGAGCGGGCGGAGGGGGCGGCGCGCGCCCTTTCGGCCATCATCGACAACGCGCGCCGTGCCCGGTTGAAGCTGACGGCCGGCTCCATGGCCACGCGGGCGGCGGCGATGGGCCGGCGGCTGGGGCTGTCCGAAGACGACCTGCGCGCGCTGGCCTACGTGGCCAGCATCCACGACGTCGGAATGGCGCAGGTCGGATGGCCGGTCCTGCACGAGCCGGGGTCCTTGGACGAGGAGACGTGGGCGCAGGTGACGCAGCACCCCGCCCGCACCCTCGAGATCGTGAAGCCGATCGAGTTCGAGAGCCATGTGGCCGAATTGATCATGGCGCACCATGAGCGGCTGGACGGCCGCGGATACCCCCGCGGGCTCAAGGGAGAGCAGATCCCGATCGGGGCGCGGATCATCGCCGTGCTGGACGCCTACGAGTCCATGACCCTGGGGCGTCCCTACCGGCAGTCCATGTCGCACGACGAGGCCGTGGCCGAGCTCCGGCGGTGCGCGGGATCGCAGTTCGACCCCAAGATCGTGGAGGCATTCGTGCAAACTTCTGGGGTCCAAGAGGATAGAAAAGCGATTCAGGCTCCAGAAGCCGCGTGAGCCGCCGATAGACACCCTAGGCCAGCTTTCAGGGAGGTGAGTCGGATGTCGAAGGGCAAGATTCTGGTGGTCGACGACGAGATCTACATCGTCCACATCCTGGACTTCAGCCTCGGGATGGAAGGGTACGACGTGGTCACGGCGCTGGACGGGGAACAGGCTCTGGAGAAGGTGAAGACCGAAAAGCCGGACCTGATCGTTCTCGACATCATGATGCCGAAGCTGGACGGCTACGAGGTCTGCAAGACCATCAAATCGGATCCGGGCACGAAGCAGATTCCGGTCATCCTCCTCTCCGCAAAGGGGCGGAACGTCGACCAGAAAATGGGATTCGACGTGGGCGCGGACGACTACATCACGAAGCCGTTCAGTCCCCGGAAGCTGGTGGAGCGAATCAATCAGCTCCTCGGCCAGGCCGTCACGGAGCGCCCCGCTTCCTCCGCCTAGCACGGGCTCCCCGCCCCTTTCGGGCGCGAGTGGTACCATCCCCGCGCGATGGTTCTCGTGCGGGTCGCCGTACCCATTCCCAAGAACGACAGCTACGTCTACTCGCTCCCTGACGGGGAAACGCCCCAGGCGGGCTTGCGCGTGCTCGTGCCGCTGGGCCGCCGGCGCCTCTGGGGCACCGTGCTCGAAGAGGCCTCCGAGGCGCCGCGCGGCGTCGCCGTTCGCTCGATCGCCGGCATTCCGGAGCCGCGCCTCACGCTTCCGCCGGACGTGGTCTCCCTATGCCGCTGGATCGCCGACTACTACGCGGCGGGCCTGGGGGAAACGCTGGCCGCGGCCGCGCCCGCGGTCACCGCGCTCCACCGCCGCGCGCCGCGCGCGGCCGCCGATCCCGACGATCCCTGGCACGCCGCCGCGCCCCCGGCTCGCGAGGCCCTGAGCGGGGAGCAGGCCGAGGCGCTCGCCGCCCTCGAGTCCTCGATCCTGGCCGGCGGCTTTCGCGCGTTTCTCCTCTACGGCATCACCGGGAGCGGGAAGACGGCCGTCTACCTTCACGCCGCGCTCCGCGTGCTGGCCGCGGGGGGTCAGGCGCTGGTTCTGGTCCCCGAGATCGCCCTCGCGCCGCAGGCGGCCGACGCCTTCCGCCAGGCCGGGGCCGGCAGGGTGGCGCTCTATCACAGCGAACTCCGCCCGCGCGAGCGCGTGGACGTCTGGCGCCGCGTCCAGGCGGGCGAGGTGGACGTGGTGGTGGGAACTCGCTCCGCCGTCTTCCTTCCCTTCCCGGCGCTTAGGCTGATCGTGATCGACGAGGAGCAGGACGGCGCCTACAAGCAGGACGAGGCGCCTCGCTACCACGCCCGCGACGTCGCCCTGGTGCGCGCCCAGCGCCTGGGCATCACCGCCGTGCTCTCCTCGGCCACGCCCAGCCTCGAGAGCTATGCCCGCGCGGAGCGGGGCGACTACGCGCTCCTCCGCCTCTCGCACCGCGTGGACCGGCGCCCGCTCGCGCGGGTGAGGCTGGCCGACCTGAGGCGCCGCGGGCGCACCTCCGAGCGGAATCCCTCCAAGCACCTGACGCCGCCTCTTCTCGAGGCGATGGCGCGCACGCTGGAGCGGCGCGAGCAGGGGATCCTCTTCCTGAACCGACGCGGCCACTCGACCTATCTGCAGTGCCGCGGCTGCGGCGGGGTGGCCCGGTGCGACTCCTGCGACGTGGCGCTGACGGTCCACGCCGAGGAAGGCGTGCTCCGCTGCCACTACTGCAACGCCGCCCGGAAGCTCAGCGAGACCTGCGCGGCCTGCGGCGCGTCCGAGCTCTGGTTCGGCGGCGTCGGGATCCAGAAGGTCGAGCGCGAAGTGGCGCGGCTCTTCCCCGAGGCGCGGGTGGCTCGGCTGGACCTGGACGCGGTTCGGCGCCGCGGATCGGCCGCCTCCATCCTGCGCTCGTTCCGGGAGCGCCGGATCGACTTCCTCCTGGGCACGCAGATGGTCACGAAGGGGTTCGATTTCCCCGGGGTCACGCTGGTCGGTGTGATCGTCGCCGACCTCCAGCTCTATCTGCCCGACTTCCGCGCCGCAGAGAGGACCTTCCAGCTTCTGACCCAGGTCGCGGGACGGGCCGGCCGCGGGGACCAGCCGGGCGAGGTGATCATGCAGTCCTTCGACCCCGACCACCCGGCGCTCCAGGCCGCCTCCGCCCAGGACTTCGCCGCCTTCTATGCCCGTGAGGCGCGGGACCGGAGAGAGCTGTCCTATCCGCCCTTCGGGTACCTCGTGGAAATCGAGATCACCGGGACGGGGGAGGAGCGCGTCTACAGGGGAGGCGTCCTCGTGAAGCAGGCGCTCGCGAAGGTCGCGGGCCCGGGGATCGAGATCCTCGGCCCCGCCCCCAAGGCGCTCGCGCGTTTGAAGGGGAAGGCCCGTTGGCACCTGGTCGTGCGCTCCCCGTCGCGCCCGGCGATTCGCGCGCTGCTCCAGGCGGCCTTGCCGGCCCTCCGGGAGCTTCGGCTGCCGGGGCTTCGTCTGGGGGTCGACGTGGACCCCCATCAGTTGCTTTAACTATTCAGGGGTAATGAGTTGCGGCCGGACCCGAGGCCCGATGGGAGTCCGAACGGGGCTTGACAGACGGGCCCGCTCCGGGTTCAATCCCCTTGCCGCCGGAACGGGTAGTGCCATCTCCGGGTACTACGTACTATAGGAATAGCTGCCGCTCCCTGGGCCGTCCGTCTCACTGGAGGAATCGATGGTTCGAATCGTCGCGCGTCGCGTTTTCGGCGCGGTTCTCGCCTTCTGGCTGGTGGCCGCCGCGGCGGTTCCCGCGAGCGCCAGCATCTGCTTCACGAGCGGGAAGGTCTACGTCCAGCAGAAGGTGTGGGAGAAGGCGGCCGCGAATCTGGAGTGCGCGCGCAAGCTGGAGCCCGAAAACCTCCAGGCCTATCTTCTCCTCGGAAGCGCGCGCGCCGAGCTGAATCAATACGCGTCGTCGGGAGCCGCATTCCAGTTGGGGATCGAGGGAGCGAAGAAGAAAAACGACGAGAAGAAAGCCTCCGAGCTGAAGAACAACCAGATGTTCTACATGTCGCGGCTCTACAACAGCGGCGTCAAGGCCATGTCCCTGGTGGCGAACGTCCCGACCGAGGTGGTGCAAACCGAGGAGAATTCGGGTCCCCTGCCGCTGTTCACGGGGGTGGTGCCGCCGGCAACGGCCATCACCGACACCACGGTTTACGCGAAGTACGAAGGCAATTCCCACCTGGAAGAGGCCGCCTACTATTTCCGCTTGGCCGCCATGATCGATCCGACCTCGGTGGACGCCTACCGGAACCTCTCCTATCTGTACGACCTCCTGGGCCGGACGGACGACGCGATGATGGCGGCGCGGATCGGTCTGACGCTCGCGCCGAAGGACGAGAAGCTCGCGCGGAATCTGCGGGCCGCCGCCGTGGGCCGGGCGAATCGCTTCTTCAAGGCCGGAAAGTTCTCCGAGTCGATTCCCGCGTACCGGAGCGCCCGCGACAACGACCCGGCGAGCGGTCTTCTCTACGAGTCGCAGATCGCCAGCGCGTACTACCAGTGGGCGCAAAGCCTGGATCCGAAGGCGCCGGAGCGGCCGGCCATTCTGGACAGCGCGGCGATCGCGTACAAGGATCTGCTGAAGGAGGCACCCAAGGATTCGCTGGCCATCCGCGAGAACGCCTACTTCAACCGGGCGGTGATCTACTCGAACATGAGCAAGTACAAGGAAGCGTCCGAGGTGCTGGACGAGGCCGTGGAGGAATTCCCCAACAGCAAGGACCTCCTTTCCATGGCTGGGCAGACCAAGTACAGCGCGGGGGATTATGCCGGGGCCGTCGCGATTTTAAAGCGGGCGGTCGCCGTCGATCCGAAGGACGCGACCAATCACCAGTTCCTGTTCCTGTGTCTCAACAAGATGAGCAGGCAGAACGAATCGGTCGCGGAGTATTCGATCTACAAGGCGCTTAGCGACGGCACCCAGCGGGTCGGCCCGGACCTCAAGAAATGGGTGGACGCTGCCGATAATCGTCTTGGCCCGGGTCACCAGCTCAAAAAGACGCTGGCGGCGGACGGGTACCCTGAAGAGGTGCGGACCTTCCACGACGGCGAGAAGAGTCTGGAGAGCTGGTTCTACTGGAGCAAGGGAAAGGTGATCACCTTCATGGATGGCCAGGTGCTTTCCCAGGCAACGTTCCCGCCGACGAAATCATGACCCTTGACAGTGCCGACGCAAGTTCGATAGAGTCATTGGCGTAGAACCACCCCGGGGCTTGTCCGGGACGGGATTTCAGTCAGCCCATCGCCTGTCCCCCCCGAATCGGATCGCACGTCGATCCCGCGCCAATCCACACACTGGAATCGAACGAACCCTCTGTGACATCTCATCTGATGCTTCAGGCCACTGTTGAGGGCCTACCGTCCATGAAACGCCATGTCCCGCCCAACCACATCCGTTAGACGTCGCGGCCCAGAGCCGCCTGCCGAAGAACCACCCACTACCGAGGAGCCTCGCGCCCAAATGGAACAGCAGATCGAAACACCACCCCCCGCAGCGACTTCCGGGAACGGCCCTCAGGCCTCCCCGAAGGGGCTCGACATCCTTCAATTGAAGGGCCGGACCATCGCCGAGCTGATGGAACTAGCGCACTCTCTCGGCATCCAAGGAACCAGCGGGCTCCGGAAGCAGGAGCTGATCTTCAAGATTCTGGAAGGCCAGACCGAGAAAAATGGCCTGATCTTCGCGGAAGGGGTCTTGGAGATCCTCTCCGAGGGATACGGATTCCTCCGTTCCCCGGACTACAACTACCTGCCGGGTCCGGACGACATCTACGTCTCGCCGTCCCAGATCAAGCGCTTCGATCTGCGCACGGGCGACACGGTGTCGGGCCAGGTGCGCCCGCCGAAGGACGGGGAGCGCTACTTCGCGCTGCTCCGCGTCGAGGCGGTCAACTTCGAGCCACCGGAGGTGGCGAAAGACAAGATCCTCTTCGACAACCTGACGCCGCTCTATCCGCAGGAAAAGCTGCGGCTGGAGGCGAAGTCGGACGACATGCCGACGCGGATCATGGATCTCTTGACCCCGGTCGGGAAAGGGCAGCGCGGACTGATCGTGTCGCCGCCGCGCGCCGGAAAGACGGTGCTTCTCCAGAAGATCGCGAACTCGATCACGGAGAATCACCCCGAGGTCATGCTCATCGTGCTCCTGATCGACGAACGGCCGGAGGAAGTCACGGACATGGAGCGCTCGGTCAAGGGGGAGGTCGTTTCCTCCACCTTCGACGAGCCCGCCGAGCGGCACGTGCAGGTGGCCGATATGGTGATCGAGAAGGCGAAGCGCCTTGTGGAGCACAACCGGGACGTCGTGATCCTGCTCGATTCCATCACGCGGCTGGCCCGCGCGCACAACACCGTCGTGCCGCACTCGGGCAAGATCCTCTCGGGCGGCGTCGACGCGAACGCGCTCCAGAAGCCGAAGCGGTTCTTCGGCGCGGCGCGCAACATCGAAAACGGCGGGAGCCTCACCATCATGGCCACCGCGCTGATCGAGACCGGAAGCCGCATGGACGACGTCATCTTCGAGGAGTTCAAGGGCACCGGTAACATGGAAGTGATCCTGGACCGCAAGCTCGCCGACAAGCGGGTCTTCCCGGCCATCGACATCAACCGCTCCGGGACGCGGAAAGAAGAGCTGCTCATGACACAGGAAGAGCTGAACAAGGTCTGGATCCTGCGCAAGTTCCTGAACGAGCTGAATCCGATGGAAGCGATGGAATTCCTGATCGGCAAGATGAACCAGACCAAGACGAACAAGAAGTTCCTGTCGATGATGAACACGTAGTCGTTCTCGATGTCGAGAGAAGAGGAGTGAAGCGGCCATGAAGAAGAACGTCCATCCCGGCTACTACAACACGACCATCGTTTGCGTGTGCGGCAACGTGATCGAGACGCGCGCCACCGTGAAAGAGGTCGTCCACGTCGAAATCTGCTCGAATTGCCATCCGTTCTTCACGGGGAAGCAGAAGCTCGTGGACACCGCGGGCCGGATCGAGCGCTTCCGCCGGAAGTACGGGATCAAGACCGATCAGGCGGGCGCCGCGTCGTAAGGGCCGCATTCCGCCCGAGCCGGCACCCATGCCCGATCGCTACGCGCCCATCGGCGGTCAGGCCGTCATCGAAGGCGTCATGATGCGGTCCCCCAAGAGGGTGGCCACCGCCGTGCGCCTTCCCGACGGCACCGTCGAGGTGAAGACGCGGGAATATCGCTCCCTCTCGCGGCGCGTGCCCCTGCTCAGCCTTCCCATCCTTCGCGGCGCGGTCGTGCTCGTCGAGTCGCTCCGGATCGGGGTCGAGGCCCTGGCCTTCTCCGCCGAAGCCGCGGTGAAGGAGGACGAGACCCCGAAGCCGATAGCCAGGTCGGAGCGTCGCTTCGGCACCCTGGGCCTGGGAATGGGATTCACGGTCGCGATCTCCTTCGTGATCGGATTCGGCGTCTTCTTCTGGCTCCCGCTCTTCCTCACCGAGCGGACCGGCGTCAGGGACCCGTTCGCCTTCAACCTCATCGACGGCGCGCTCCGGCTCCTGTTCTTCCTGGCCTACATCGTGGGAATCGGGTTCTGGGGCGAGATGCAGCGCATCTTCCAGTACCACGGCGCCGAGCATAAGACCATCCACAACCTCGAATCCGGCCTGGAGCTGTCGCCCGAGAACGCCTCCCTGCAGAGCCGTTTCCATCCGCGGTGCGGCACCTCGTTCCTCTTCCTGGTCGTGCTCGTCTCCTTCGTCGTCTTCGCCTTCCTCGGCAGGCCCGACTCCATCGCCGACCGGCTCCTCCGCTTCGCCTTGATACCGGTAATCGCCGGAGTCTCGTTCGAGATCATCCGGTTCGCCGGGGCCCACAGCGACAGGGGGTGGGTCCGGTGGGTGAGCGAGCCGGGACTGCGCCTCCAGCGCCTGACCACGCGCGAGCCGTCGCGCGACATGCTGGAAGTCGCGATCGCCGCGCTGCGCGCGGTTCTCTAACCCGAGGCTCCCGATGCGTGAAGCCTTGGAACGGGCGAAGACCCGATTTGACGAGCTGACCCGCCTCCTCGAAGATCCCGCCGTCCATTCGAACCAGGCCGAGCTGAAGCGGGTCAGCAAGGAGCGGAGCGCGCTGGAGCCCCTGATCCAAGCCGTGCGGCGCTACGACCAGGTGCTGGAGCGGATCCACGAGGACTCGGCCCTGCTCAAGTCGGACCGTGATCCGGAGCTTTTGGCGATGGCCAAGGCGGAGATCGAGGAGTTGTCCGTGGAACGGGACCGGTTGGAGGCGGAGCTGCCGGGCCTCCTCCTTCCTCCAGATCCCTTGGGCCAGAAGAACGTCATCGTCGAGATCCGCGCCGGGACGGGCGGGGACGAGGCCGGCCTCTTCGCGGCCGAGGTGTGGCGCATGTACACCAAGTACGCCGAGCGGCACGGCTGGAAGGTGGAGGTCCTGAGCACCAGCGCGTCGGGCGGCCTGGGCGCGATCAAGGAAGTCTCCCTCTCCATCGCCGGCGACGGCGTTTACCGGCGATTCAAGTACGAGAGCGGCGTCCACCGGGTGCAGCGCGTGCCGGAGACCGAGGCGAGCGGCCGCATCCACACCTCCGCGGTGACCGTGGCGGTGCTCCCCGAGGCCGAAGAGGTGGACGTGGAGCTGAAACCGTCCGACCTCCAGATCGACGTCTTCCGCTCGTCTGGGCCCGGCGGCCAGAGCGTGAACACCGCCGACTCGGCGGTGCGCATCCGCCATCTTCCGACCGGCATCGTCGTCCAGTGTCAGGACGAGCGGTCCCAGTTGAAGAACAAGGCGAAGGCGCTGAAGGTGCTCCGCGCCCGTCTGCTCGACATGGAGATCCAGGAGCGGGAGCGGAAGCTGGCTCAGACCCGGAAGTCCCAGGTTTCGTCGGGCGACCGGAGCGCCAAGATCCGCACGTACAACTTCCCGCAGGGACGCGTCACCGATCACCGGATCGGCCTCACGCTCTACCGGCTGGCCGAGGTGATGGAGGGGGACCTGGACGAGCTGACCGCCGCCCTCTTCGCGGCCGAGCAGGCGGAGCGGCTGGCCTCGGCCAGCGCGGCCGAGCCGCACACCGACCGCGCGGGAGCCGGCGCGTGAGGGCCGTGCGCGCGAGCCGCGCGGCGGGCGGGCGGCGTGCCGTAAACGGCCCCTCCCAGACCCGGGCCGAGGCGCTCGCTTCGCTGACGCGGCGCTTCGAGCGCGCGGGCATCGAGTCGGCCGAGCACGACGCGGAAGCGCTCCTCTTGCGCGCGCTCCACGTGTCGCGGGCCGACCTGTGGGCCACGCCCACCGCCCTCCTCTCCCCCGAGGAAGCCCTGGATCTCACCGGGCTGGCGGAGCGGAGAAGCTCGCGGGAGCCGCTCCAGCTCCTCCTCGGGACGACCCCGTTCTGCTCGGCCACGCTCGACCTGGAGCCCGGCGTTTTCCTGCCCCGCCCGGAGACCGAATGCCTGGTGGAGGCCGTCCTGCGCTCGGTCCACGCTGAGCAGGGCAGCCTCCTCGAGCTGGGCACCGGGACCGGCGCGATCGCGATCGCGATCCTTCACGCCCTCCCCGAATGGACCGGCGCCGCGGTGGACCGCTCGGAGCAGGCGGTCCGCCTGGCCCGGCGGAACGCGGCCCGGAACGGGCTGACCGACCGCCTTCAGGTGGACGAGGGTGATTTCCGCCGGCCCGAGGCGCTCCGGCTGGCGGCCCCTCCCTATGACATGGTCGTCTCCAACCCGCCGTACGTCCGCTCGGCGGACATCCCCCGCCTGATGCCCGAGGTGAAGGATCACGATCCGCACGATGCCCTCGATGGGGGACCGGACGGCCTGGACGCGGTCCGCGATCTGGCGGTCGGAATTCCGCTCTGGCTCCGCCCTGAAGGGCTGGTCGCGGTGGAGATCGGAGCCGATCAAGCCGATGAATCCCTGGGGATCATGCGGCCCTTCCTGGATAACGCGCGGATCCTGCCGGACCTCGCGGGAAGGCCGCGCATACTCATGGGATCGCGCCGGAGGTAGGGCATGGAATCGAAGACGACCGCGTCGAAGGGGACGGTGACGGGCATGGATGAGATCAGGGTTCGGGGCGGAAAGCGCCTATCGGGCTCCGTGCGGGCCAGCGGATCCAAGAACGCCACGCTCCCCGTGCTCGCCGCCGCGCTGCTCGCTCCGGGGACCTACCGCTTTACCAACGTTCCCGCCCTGAAGGACGTGGCGACCATGCTGGACATGATCGCCCGATTCGGAGTAAAGAGCCGCCGCGTCTCCCCGGACGCGGTCGAGGTCGACACGCGCGGGCAGGAGAACGCGGAAGCGCCCTACGACCTGGTCAAGACCATGCGGGCGTCCATTTACGTGCTGGGGCCGCTGCTCGCGCGCTACGGTGAGGCCCGCGTCTCCCTGCCGGGCGGATGCGCGTGGGGTCCGAGGCCCGTGGACCTTCACATCCGCGGCATGGAAGCGCTGGGAGCCGAGATCACGATCGATCACGGCTACATCGTCGCCCGCGCGAGCGGTCTCCGCGGGGCCCACATCTCCTTCGACATCTCGAGCGTGGGGGCGACGGGGAACATTCTCATGGCGGCCGCGACCGCGGCCGGCGAGACCGTCATTGAAAACGCCGCATGCGAGCCCGAGATCACGGCACTCGCCGAGTACCTTATCCGGATGGGCGCGCGCATCGAGGGACTCAACTCCCCGCGGCTGGTGATCCAGGGCGTCCCCGAGCTCCACGCCGCGGACACCGCCATGATCCCGGACCGGATCGAGGCGGGAACCCTTCTCGCCGCGGCCGCGATCACCGGCGGCGACGTGGAAGTGACGGGCGTCGATCCCGCGCACCTGGGCTCGACTCTCTCCAAGTTCGAGGCGGCAGGCTGCTCCGTGGAGCGGGGAGACACGAGCGTGCGCGTGCGTGCGCCCGAGCGCCCCGAAGCGCTGGCCGTGACCACGGCGCCGTTTCCGGGATTTCCGACCGACATGCAGGCGCAGTTCATGGCGCTTCTCTCGGTCGGCAACGGGGTGAGCACGCTGGTCGATACCGTCTACAAGGACCGGTTCACCCATGTGGCCGAGCTGCAGCGCCTGGGCGCCGACATCCGCGTCGACGGAAACCGCGCCCTGGTGCACGGCGTTTCCTCCTTGAGCGGCGCTCCGGTCATGGCCACCGACCTGCGCGCCTCCGCGGCCCTGATCCTGGCCGGGCTGGTCGCGGGCGGCGAGACGCGGGTGTCGCGCGTCTACCACCTGGACCGCGGCTACGAGCGCCTCGAGGAGAAACTCTCCGCGCTCGGCGCCGATATCCGCCGCGCGCGGGCCTGACCCGCCCGACGGCACGACCCCCGTGCGCCCGATCATCCTCGGCACCGCGGGGCACATCGATCACGGAAAAACCGCGCTCGTCCGCCGCCTCACCGGCATCGACACCGACCGGCTGAAGGAGGAGAAAGAGCGCGGCATCTCGATCGACCTCGGCTTCGCCCACCTCACGCTTCCTTCCGGCGCCCGGGTCGGCATCGTCGACGTTCCCGGCCACGAGCGCTTCGTGAAGAACATGCTGGCCGGAGCGACGGGGATCGACGTGGTGCTCCTGGTGGTCGCGGCCGACGAGGGGGTCATGCCCCAGACGCGCGAGCATCTCGCCATCGTCGACCTCCTCGCGATCGGGCGCGGCGTCGTGGCCCTGACCAAGGCCGACCTGGCGCCGCCCGAGCGGGTGGAACGCTCGCGGACGGAGGTTCGGGATCTCCTGGCCGGGACCCTCCTCGAGGATTCCCCGATCCTCCCCGTGTCCGCGGTCACCGGACAGGGCGTCCCCGAGCTCCTGGCCGCCCTCGACCGCGCGGCCGCTGCGGCCGCCCGGTCGGGAGCGCGCGAGGCGGGCCGTCCGGCGCGGCTTCCGATCGACCGCGTCTTCTCCATCGAGGGAATCGGTACGGTGGTGACGGGCACGCTCTGGGGCGGGACGATCCGCGCGGGCGACGCGCTCGAGATCCTGCCCTCGAAGCGGGCGGTCCGTGTCCGCCGGGTGGAGGTGCACGATGCCGAGGTGCCGGCCGCGGTGGCGGGCCAGCGCTCGGCCGTCGCGCTGCACGGCGTGGAGCGCGACGATCTGGCGCGCGGGGACTGGCTGGTCGCCGCGGGGCGGTTTCGGGCGGCGGATCTCCTCGACGTCCGCCTCACCCATCTCGCCGGAGCCGACCGCGCCCTGGCCACGCGCGCGCGGGTCCGCGTCCACCTGGGGGCCAGCGAGGTCCTCGCGCGCGCGGTGCTTCTCGAGGGGGACGCGCTCGCTCCAGGAGCCTCCGGCCTGGCGCAGCTCAGGCTGGAGGAGCCGCTGGTCGCGGTGCCGGGGGACCGTCTGGTGCTCCGCTCCTATTCGCCGGCCGCGACCGTCGCCGGCGCGGTCGTGATCGATCCGGCTCCCCCGCGCCGCGCCCGGCTCCTGGACGCGGATCGGGACCGGCTCCGCGTGCTCGAGTCGGGGACGTTGCCCGAGAAGGCCGCGTGGCTCGCCGGGGTGGAGGGCTTCGCGGGAATCCGCGACGAGGAGATAGCCCTTCGGATCGGCGCCGAGCCGGAGGAGGTCGCGGCGGCCGTCTCCGATGCTCCCGGCGTAACGCGGCTCAGGGATGGCCGCCTCCTGGCGCGCGCGGTATGGGAGGCCGCGCTGAAACGCGTGGAGGGCGAGGTCAGGCGCTACGCCGAGGCGCACCGGCTCCGGGCGGGTCTCCCCAAAGGAGAGTTGAAGAGCCTCCTCGCGCGAGAGATGGACGGGCCGGTTTTCGATGAGGCGCTGGGCAGTCTCGTCGCCGAGGGCGCGGTTACCGTGCAGGGGGACCGCATTCTTCCGCCCGGCGCGGCCCCTGCCCTCACCGAGGAGCAGCGGCGGACCGTCGAGCGGATGGAGCTCCGACTGGCAAGCCAGGGGTTCCAGCCTCCCGACCTGCCCGCGATTCTGGCCGACATGCCGCGCGAGGCGCGGCCGCAAGAGCTGGTCCGCTACCTGATCGAGTCGGACCGTGTCGTAAGGGTAACTTCCGAATTGCTTTATACGCGAAGCCAGTGGGAGGAGATCGAGAACAGGATTCGCGCCCACTTCCGAAAGAGCACTACCCTGGCCCTGGCGGATTTCAAGTCCATTTTACAGGTGTCGCGTAAATATGCCGTTCCGCTCCTGGAGCACCTTGACCGGATCGGACTGACGCGCCGGGAGGGGGACGAGCGTCTTCCCGGACCAAAGTTCAAGAATTAGTCGCCTCGCCGTTGCCGGAAGGCGATCTCCTCTGATATCCTTGATGTATTGGCAGAGCGGGGCCCTTCCTGTCTCTGCCGCGGTTTCGCGCGGGGCCGCCCCTGGTGGAGGCGGCCTCCCTCAATGGCCTCACCGGAAGGTAACGTAACCATGGGCCTCCTACCGCGCGTTGTCAGACCCGCTGTCGGTGTCGCCGTCGTCCTCACGCTGATCTCGCTCCCCACGCTCCGAACGCATCGGATCCGGGGGAGCGCGCTCTCACCGACTCTCGCGTACGCGTCCGGGGGTTCTCCTGACGAGACCCTGAATCCGCCCCCGGTCCCGACGAAGAAAGCTGCGGCGATGCGCCTGGGCGCGACGCAAGTCGGAGCGCCTGTCCAAAGCTCGAAGCTAACGGCTCTCGAACGCTGGGAGATCTACTACCGCGTATTCCGGCTTTTCGCGCACCGGGTCTAGCTTCCCGGGCATTCCGGACCGACGCAGAGGCGAGACGTGGACAGGACCACGGCTGAGCTGATTCGCGAGAGAGAAGAGGCGGTTTCGAACGCGCGCCTCACGCATGATCCCGAGCGGCACCTCCAGTCGCTCGAAGATCTCGCCGAGATTTTCCTCCGCGCCGACAGCTACCTTCCCGCGCTGCAGAACCTGGAAGAGTGCATCCGCTCCGCCGAGAGGCTGGGTCTGGACCCCTCGCGCATCGCCACGCTCGAGATGAAGGCGGCGCAGGCGCTGATCGAGAAGGGGGACTCGCCGGCCGCGCTCGAGTATCTGGCCAGCGCGCGCGCCAGGATCACGGCTCCCTTGCACCCCGAGCTGGTCGCCCGCCTCGCCCTTCAGGGCGCGCGGGCTCTGATCGAGCGCTCCCAGTACGAGGAGGCGCTCCGCGCCTGCGAGCAGGCTCACGGCTATTTCAAGGAGCGCGCGCTCCTAGCGCCGCTGGCCCACTCGTACAATTGCTTCGGCCGGATCCATTTCCGGCTGGGCGATCTGGACCAGGCGAAGGAGTTCTACGAGGCCGCCCTCCACCTGTTCCGCTGGGACTTGAACGACGACGAGGGCGTTCTTCGCGCCCACAACAACCTGGGCATCCTCTACCGCCACCTCTCCGACTGGCGCCAGGCCAGCTGGCATCTTCTCCGCTCCATGGAAATCGCGACCCGTCTCGGCAACTTCGCCTACATCGCCGTCTCCTGCGCCAATCTCGGGATCGTCTACCTGAAGGCCGGTTCGTGGGACGAAGCCCGCACTCATTTCGACCGCGCGCTCACCTCCTACGTTCAAATCGGACGCGAATCGGGCGTGGCGCGCACGAGGATCGGCCTTGCCGCCATCGATACCTTCCGCCACGACTTCGCGGCCGCGGCGGCGCACATCGAAGCCGCCGAGCAGATCACCACCCGGCTGGGCGCCTCGCGCGAGCAGATCCTTTGCCTCTTCTCGAACGGCGAGCTGAAGCACGAGATGGGCGAGACCGAGGAAGCGCTCCGCCTGTACGATCGCGCGCTCGCGATGGCCCGGGAGATCGCTCCCGAAGGCGACATGGTGCACGAGCTGCAGCGCCGCCGCGCCGAGTTGCTGGCGCTCCGGGGCGATCTGGCCGGGGCCGAACAGACGGCCGAGGACGCGTGCGAGCGGTCCGCCAAGCTCAAGGATCTCCTGGAAGAGGGTGCGGCGCGGCGCGTGCTCGCCGCGATCCGGACCCAGGCGGGGCGGCCGGCCGACGCCGACTCGGAAGCCCGGGAGTCGATCCGGATCCTGGAAGGGATCCACGAGCGCTTCGAGCTGGCCCGGGCCTACCTGGACCAGGCGCGGCGCATGCCGGTGCGCGCCGGCGCCGAGCGCGTGCGCGAAGCCCAGAACTACGCGTTCAAGGCGATGTACCTCTTCGAGCAGCTCGGCATCGACGACTCCATGCGGGCCGCCGAGTCGCTGCTCCGCGAGCTGAACGCCCCCGCGTGGCTGACCACGCCGCGCACGGCGCGCCGCGACGTCCCCTCGGGCGCCTCGCACGCGCAGGACGTCGCGCGCACGCACGGCGTCGTCACGCAGAACGCCCGGATGCTGGAGCTGGTCCGGAAAGCCTCGGAGCTCCTCTCCACGCCGGCCCGCGTGCTCATCCAGGGAGAAACCGGCGCGGGGAAGAACCTCTTCGCCTACATGTTCCGCTCCTTCGAGATCGAGCGGGGACGGCCCTTCGTCGAGGTGAACTGCACCAGCCTCCCCGGCGACCTGGTGGAGAGCGAGCTGTTCGGCTACGTGCGCGGCGCATTCACGGGCGCCGCCGTCACCAAGCGCGGCATCTTCGAGGAAGCGGACGGTGGAACGATCTTCTTGAACGAGATCGGCGAGCTGACCGAGCGGACCCAGGTCAAGCTTCTGCAAGTACTGGACGACGGCACCTACCGTCGGCTGGGCGAGGTGCGCCCGCGGCGCCTGAACGTGCGACTCATATCGGCCACCAACAAGGATCTGGACGCCGCGGTGAAGGCGGGATGGTTCCGGGCGGATCTCTACTACCGTCTCGGGCAGGTCTCGCTGTCTTTGCCTCCTCTCCGCGAGCGCCGGGAGGACATCGCGCTATTGATCCGCGCCTTCCTGGACGAGCTTTCGGTGAGGGAGGGCCGGCAGGTGGTGCTCTCCGAGGACGCCCTCGAATATCTGATCTCCCTGCCGTGGCTGGGGAACATCCGCGAATTGAAGCACAAGATCGAATCGATCTTCCTCTGCGCCGGCCGGCAGGAGTTGGTCGACCGCGGGATGCTGGTGAAGCTCCTTCACCCGGGCGGCACGACGGCGGCCGAGACGCACTCGACCCGCGGACTCAAGAACAAGGTGGATCTCCTGAAGCGCGAGGAGATCCTCGCCGCCCTCTCCCGGAACGGCGGCAATCGTAGCCGGGCCGCCCTCGAGCTGGGGATTACCCGCCGCCATCTGATTCGCCTGCTCAAGCAGATCTACTGACCCGCCTGTAGCGGCTTCAGCTGTGACATGCGTGTCCCTCAGAGCCCCTACCTGTGACATCGCTGGACTCCGTTGGAGCACATGGGCTTTCCTGATTTCTCCGATGTCAAACGGTGACATTCATGTCACACCCGGCGACCATGAACGCCCGCGATGCCCCTCTCGGGAATCCCGAGGCGCCCTTGCAATGCGAAGGTGGACTTGGGATTGAGGACCCGTGCAGGAAAAGAATCGGGACTCCGCACTCGGGGCACGCGCGATGCTTTTTGATACGGACGCCGGGTCGAGGCCGATCGCAGAAGGCCCGGCGACTGAGATCGTGAGTACGGGTCGCGGAGGATGGGGAGCTCTCAGGAGATTGCCATGGCCAGGGCAAACCCATCATTTCTCCGAGTCCACATGGACATAAAGGCTCCTAGCTAGATTGACACTATCTGGGTGCCCCGTCCGTCCGCGGCCCAGGTTGTTTTCTACTAGTACGGGTCCCCCCCGTCCATTGCTCCGCATCTAGCTCGACACCTCTCGTTCTCCGTTCGTGCCGGAACCGCCCTCGGGCAACTTGGGACGGACCAGGATCTCCCGCTCACGCGTGCACAGAGCCAGACCAGGCTTGCCGCGGCGCGGCTTGGACACGAATTTTCGCTCGGTGTAGATCACGGGAACTCGCGTCAGCTTCCTCGCCTTGCTGAAGTAGGCCGCGATCGAGGCGGCCTCCTCGAGCGTTCGACGCTTGGGTATCGCGTTGCGCGACGGCCGGCGGAGGATCACGTGGGAACCCGGCACCCCCACGACGTGGAACCAATAGTCGTGGGGGTTCGATAGGCGGTGGGTGATCTGGTCGTTCTGGGTGTTGTTGCGCCCCACCCAGACCTCCCACCCGTCGGAAGTGGCAAACGTCCTAGGCCCGATCGGATGGCGCGCCCCTGACGGTCGGTGCACGGGACGTCCCGCACGGGGCGCCGCGGTGGTCTGTCGACCCAGACGGATCTCCCGTTGGTCGCCCCGTGCACTAGTTATCGGAATTCCAGCGTCGCGAGAAAACGTTTCGAGGAGCGCGAGAGCCTCCTTCGGCGGGCGCTCCGTGACGTAGCGGCGAAGGTCGGCCAGCCGGGCGTGCAGCCGGCTCGCGGCGAGGAGCCGGGATTCGATCCGCTCTCCCCCGCGCTCGCCGCGTTTCGCGCCCCGAAACAGCTTGGCTGCGTTTTCGTGAGGGGAAAGCGAAGGATCGAGCTCGATCTCGATCCGGGAGCCCGGCGAGTCCGCGTATGGATCGGGGAGTCCTACGCGGCTCGCCCCCCTCGGTACCTCGTTCAAATGCGCGAGCAGCACCTCGGCCTTTCGGCGATCCAGGATTCTCTCGCGCGAACGGACGCGGTCCCCCTCCAAAGCCTCGATCCGCCGGGCCAGCACGCGCTCGGCGGCATCGAGGCGATGTCGCACCTCCCGCTCGAACTCCTCCCGGAACGAGCCCGCGATCCGCTCGCGCAAGAGCGCGCGCTCCTCCGCGCCCTCGGCCACCCAGACGCGCGCCGGATGAAATCCGGGAGGCGGGGGCGACGCCGGCGGTTCCGTCTCGTCGCGGTGAAGCGCCCAGAGCACCGTCCCCTCCGGACGCGAGCGGAGGATCAGATTGGCCCGCCGCCCTGACGCTTCCATCACCAGCTCGGCCGTCGCCGGCTCCCCGGACTCGGGCGACCCCGGGGCCAGCGTCAGGCGAAGCGCCCCGTCCGCCTCGCGCACGGCGTCCGCCACCGCCAGGCCGCGCACGGGCGTTTCCAGGCCCCCGAACCTCGAGCCGCGCGGGTCGGCCGCGATCGGAAGCTCGGAGGCCAGCGCGAGAGCCGCCTCTTTCCGGTCCAGGTGTACCCAGAGATAGAGGCGGGGCGACGGGCCCAGCGCGAGGGCGAGCGAGCGCGGCCCCAGCGGAACGACGCCGGTGACCCGGCGTCCGCGAAGCGCCTCGGGAAGCGCTTTCATCGGCGCCCCGCCCGTTCCGCCGTGAGCCGCGTGAGGTTGTTCCGCGCCTCCCTGTACGTGGGATCGATGTCGAGGGCGCGACGATAGTGCTGCCGAGCTTCGTCGAATCGCCCCTGTCGCTCGAGCACCGCGCCCAGGTTGTTCTCCGCCTGCTGAAAGCGAGGCATCCGGGCGAGCGCCGCGCGATAGGCGGCCGCGGCCGAGTCGGGTTGGTCGATCCGCACGTAGAGATTTCCCAGCGCGTACAGTCCCGGCCCGTAGTCCGGCGCTAGCCGGTTCAAGAGCCGGATGTGCGTGAACGCCGAGTCGCTCTGGCCCATCTCGTCCTCGGCGGCGCCCAGGTTCAGCAAGAGCTCCGTCGACTGGGGGTGCAGCGCGAACGCGCGCCGGTAGTGGTAGGCCGCCCGCGGGAGGTCGCGAGTCCCGTAGTAATAGCCGCCCAGGATGGCGTGCACGTGCGGGGACTCGGGCGAATCGCGGAGCATGGACAGGAAGAGGGTCCCGTCGCTCTTCCAGAGCGGGACGCGCGGAACGAGGAGGATCAGGAAGCCGAGGGCGACGGCGGCCGCGGTGAGGACAAATCCCGCGCCGGCGTCGCGCACGCCTCGGCCGCCTTCGGGCGCTCGTCCGCGCCCGTCGCGAGCGCCTCCGCGCCCGTCGCGAGCGATCACGCCGGGGAGGAGCGCCACCGCCAGCGCGATCGAGGCGCTGGGGATGAAGAGGAAGCGCTCCGCCACGATGGCGCCCGAGAGGAGCCGCACGTAGCAGAGCGGCAGGAGCGTCGCGGCGTAGAGGCCGAGCGGGAGGAGCCAGGTGGAGCGCCGCCGCGCCGCGGCCGCGATGCCAAGGGCGAGCGCCGCGAGCACCAGGAGCCCCGCGGCGAAGACCAGGTCGGGCCGGTGCGTCTCCACGATTTCGTGCCTTGCCGAGAGCGAGGTCGGGACCAGGAAGAGCGCGACGTAGCGCGCGACCACCGCCACGCTAGTCAGGATCTGGGGGATCGTGCCCTCGACCGGCGTGACCACGGGCAACGGAGCCGACTGGAGCACGGCGGCTCGCGAAGCGAGGTAGACGGCCGCGGCGGCGGCCACCGGCGCCGCGGCGCGCAGGAGGTCCCGCCGCCGAAGGCCGCGCTCCCGCACCCAGAGCGCCGCCGGCACGAGCGGCGCCGCGAAGAGCGCGACCTCTTTCGCGTAGAGGCCCGGGAGGTAGAGGAGCGCGGCCGGCAGGAGCTTCAACCAGGGCGAGCGGATCCGCGGCCCAAAGCGGATCGCCGCCCAGAGAGACGCGAAGAGGAAGACCCCGCTCAGCACGTCGGTCCGCCCGGAGATGAACGCCACGCTCTCCGGGTGCGCGGGGTGGAACGCGTAGAGCGCCGCGCCCGCGGCGGCCGCCACCGGCCGGCCCGACAGCTCCCATGTGAAGAGCCACAGGAACAGGCACGCCGCTCCATACAGGAGGACGTTGGTGCGGTGGAACGCGCGTGGGTTTCCGGGAGAGCCCGCCCAGTCGATCGCGAAGCTGTAGATGGTGGCCGGCCGGAAATAGGTGCGCTTGAGCGAGACGTCGTTCAAGAGCGAGTCGAACGGGATGCTCCAGAGGCGCGCCACGTCCGACGCCCCGTGGGTTTCGAGGTAGGGACCCACGGTGTAGTGATCGTCCCAGACGAAGCCGTAGTCCAGGGTCCGGGCGTAGGGGACGACCGCCGCGGCCAAGACCAACGCCGCCAGCGCGGCCGTTCGGAGTACGGAGCGCGGAGCACCTTGTCGCTTCTTCGGTTGCGCTCGCTCCGGCATGGCCGCACGTTAGGGACGCGCTCTCCCGACGGTCAATGTGAAAGTGCGCCGCGTTCGTTGACGGAGAGGGCCGCCGGGCGGTACAGTAGCCCGCTACCAGAGGAGAACGGAATCCCACGATGGTCCGAAGCATGACCGGTTACGGCCGGGGAGAGGCCCTCACCGACGGCCTCCGTATCGCGGCCGAAATCCGTTCCGTAAACCATAGATTCTGCGAGGTTTCGGCGCGTCTCCCGCGTGCCTTCTCGGCCTTCGAGGGGGACGCCCGGAAGATCGTGCAGGACCAGGTCTCGCGGGGCAAGTTGAGCTTGGTGGTGACCTGGGGCGCGGACGGAGAGGACGGCGCCGGCGAGCCGGGCGGCACGCTCACCCTGGACGAGCGCGCGGCGGACCGCTACATGGAGCTTCTCCGCCGGGTGCAGGCCAAGTACGGCCTCTCCGGCGAGGTCGATCTCCGGACGTTCGCGTCGCTCCCCAACCTGTTTTCTTGGGAAGAGCCGGGCCGATCCGGCGAGTTCTATCTCGGGCTCCTGCGCGAGGTGGTCGAGAAGGCGACCCGCGAGCTGATCAAAATGAAGGAGACGGAGGGGGAGGCGCTGAAGAAGGACCTCGCCGCCCGCGTCTCCCTGGTCCGGAAGCGCGTGGCGAGGATCCGCGAGCGCGCGCCGGAGCGCGTGCGCGAGACCCACGAGAAGATGAAGGACCGGGTGCGGATTCTGATCGGGGAGGCCGAGATCCCCGAGGACCGGCTCCTCATGGAGATCGCGCTCCTCTCCGACCGCCTCGACTGCACCGAGGAGTGCGTGCGGCTGGAGGCGCACTGCGATCACTTTCTCAAGTACCTGGACGAAGAGTCGGCGCCGGGGCGCAAGCTCAACTTCCTTCTTCAAGAAATGAACCGCGAGATCAACACCATCGGCTCCAAGTCCAACGACGTGGCGATCGTGGAGCAGGTGGTCGAGGTCAAGGAAGAGCTGGAGCGGATCCGGGAGCAGGTCCAGAACATTGAGTGATCCGGAGTCCTATCTGACCGACGTGTACCAGCGATTCGTCGTCGTGGTCTCCGGCCCGTCGGGCGCGGGGAAGAGTTCCTTCGTGAAGACGCTGCTCGGGAAGGGACCGGATTTCGAATACTCGGTGTCGGCCACGACCCGGCCGCGCCGTCCGCACGAGACCGAGGGCCGGGACTACTTCTTCCTCACTCAGGAGGAGTTCCAGCGGCGGGTGGAGGCGGGCGATTTCGTGGAGCACGCCAGGGTGCACGGGGAGTGGTACGGAACCCTCCGCTCCCAGATCGACGGGGCCCTGGCGCGCGGGAAGAACGTGCTCCTGGACATCGACGTGCAGGGAGGGAAGGCGGTCCGGCGCGTCTATCCGGGCGGCGTGTTCATCTTCATTCTCCCCCCCTCGATGGAGGCGCTGGAGGCGCGGCTGCGACATCGCGCCACCGATCCGGACGAGCGCATCCGGCTCAGGCTGGAGAACGCGCGGCGGGAGATCCCGATGGTGCGGGAATACGGGTACTCCATCGTGAACGACGATTTCGAGGAGGCATCACGCAGGGCGGTCGCGATCGTCTGGGCCGAGCGGTCGCGGACGGAGCGTCGGGAACCGATCGCGGCGGGCTCCTAGGCGGGCCCGGACCGCGTTATCATCTGATCCAGGAGGAATCGCATGGTTGACCTCGCAGACGTGATTCGATCCAGCAACATCCCCAACAAGTACGAGCTCATCATCGTCGCGTCCCGCGAGGCGCGCCGGCTGAACGAGCTGTCGCGTCAGACCGGACTGAACGTGGGCGGGAAGGTGACCAACGTCGCCCTGGAGGAAGCCCTCAAGGGGAACGTCCTCTACCGCTACACGGACGTCTCGGACGACGAGCCCAAGGAAGAGACGGCGGCGACCTCCGAGGAGTGACGCGGGAGGCTGACCGGTGAGGAGGATGATGTGATGGAGTTCCGGCCGGTCCTGACCAACGCGCGCGTGCTCCTCGGCGTGACCGGGGGGATCGCCGCGTACAAGACGCCCGAGCTGGTGCGGGCGCTGACCGCGCGCGGGGCCCGCGTTTCCGTCCTCCTGACCCGCACCGCCCGCCGTTTCGTCACCGTCGACGCGTTGAAGGCGGTCACGCGCGGGCCGGTCCTGAGCGGCCTGTTCGAAAAGGAAGCTCTGGGACCGGGGCCTTGGTTCGAGGGAGCGCCGCCGTCGCCCCTGGGCATGGCGCACATCGGCCTCGCGCGCGAGGCCGATCTATTTCTCGTGGCCCCCGCCACCGCCAACGCGATCGGGAAGCTGGCCCACGGGCTGGCCGACGACCTCCTTTCCACTGCCCTCCTGGCCACGCGCGCGCCGCTCCTGATGGCGCCCGCGATGAACGTGGCGATGTGGGAGCATCCCGCCGTGGAGGCGAACGTGCGCACCCTGACCGCCCGCGGCGTCCGCTTCGTGGGGCCCGAGAGCGGCGAGTTGGCGGACGGCGAGCACGGCATGGGGCGCATGGCCGCGCTGGACGTGATCGTGGACGCGTGCGCGGCCGCGCTGGGGCACGCGGGCGCCTCGAGAAACGGCGGCCCGCTCGGCGGGAAGACGATCGTGATAACCGCAGGAGGCACCGAGGAGCCGATCGATCCGGTGCGCGTAATCTCCAACCGCTCGAGCGGAAAGATGGGGATGGCGCTGGCCGAGGAGGCCCATCGCCTGGGCGCGCGGGTGCGGCTGATCCTCGCGCGCACCACCGAGACGGCGCCGGCCGGCGTGGAGCGCGTGGAGGCGCGCACGGCGGCAGCGATGCGCGATGCGGTGCTCGCCGCCATGCCCGACGCCGACGCCCTGATCATGGCGGCGGCCGTGACCGACTTCGCTCCCGCGGCCCCGCGCGAGGAGAAGATCCCGAGGGGCAACGGCGCGATCACCCTGGAGCTTCGCCCGACCGAGGACATCCTGGCGCAGGTGCGCGAGCGATTCCCGAAGATGCACCTGGTCGGGTTCGCGCTCGAGACCCAGAACGAGATGGCCCGCGGGCGGGAGAAGATGAAGAAGAAGGGGCTGGATCTGGTCGCGATCAACAATCCGCTCGCGCCGGGATCGGCCTTCGGCTCGGATCAGAACGACGTGACGTTGATCGGGGCCGACGGCCTGCCGGAGGCTCTGGGGCTTCGTCCCAAACGGGAGGTGGCGCGCGCGATCCTGGCGCGCGTGGCGGCTTCGCTGAAGCGCTGAGGGAGGAGCGGTGGAGGAGGAGGCGCGGGGGGAGTTCTTGCAGATCGTCCGGGAGGCGCGGGTCTTGATCGACCGCGAACGCGCCCGTGGCCGCGATCTCGTCGCGCCGGCCGCTGGAGCTGCATGTGCATCGTCCCCGCCCGCTCCCACTGCGCCTACACCCACGGGCGGGTGGCCGGTCGAGACTTTGGCGCTTCCTGGGTTCGAGGCGTTTGCTTCCACCGCCCCCGCTCTTGCTGCGACTCCCGTTTCCCTGCCGGCCCCGATCCCGCTCGGGCCTCGCGATGACTTGCCGCTCTTGCTTCCCGACTTGGCCGCCAGGGTCTCGGCTTGCCGGCTTTGCTCGCTTTGCTCTACTCGCACGCAGACCGTCTTTGCCGACGGCAGTCCCACGGCGCGGCTCCTGTTCGTGGGGGAGGCGCCTGGGCGCGACGAGGACGCGCAGGGGCTTCCCTTCGTGGGGCGCGCCGGGCAGCTCTTGAACAAGATGATCGCGGCGATCGACTTGAAGCGCGAAGAGGTCTATATCTGCAACGTGCTCAAGTGCCGCCCTCCCGACAACCGCGTTCCGGCGCCCGACGAGGTCGAGAGCTGCCGCCCCTACCTGGAGCAGCAGATCGCCCTGGTGAAGCCGGCCTTGGTCTGCGCGCTGGGCCTGTCGGCGGCGCAGGCGCTCTTGCAGACCAAGGCGTCCATGTCGTCCCTGCGAGGAAAGACGTTCACGTACCGGGGCATTCCCTTGATCCCGACCTATCATCCGGCCGCGCTCCTCCGGAACCCGGGGCTGAAGCGCGACGCATGGACGGACCTCCAGCGCGTGCGCGACCTGCTCCGCGAGCGGACGGCCGCGTGAGGGCGCGCCCATGAACCGGAGCCCGCGCCGCGTCATCGGCACGACCGGGAGGGAATCCGCCCCCGCGCTCAGCGCGGAAGTGGGACGGATCCTCCCCCACGCCACCGAGGTGGAAAAGGCGATCCTGGGCGCCATGCTCCTCTCGCGCGAGGCGGTGGGGCAGGCGATCGAGATCCTGCGCGAGGCCGACGCCTTCTACGACCCGAAGCACGGCAAGATCTGGACGGCCATGATGGCGCTCTACGAGCGGAACGATCCGATCGACCTGGTGACCGTCTCCGAGGAGCTGCGCCGGGCCAGCCAGCTGGAAGGGGTGGGCGGCACCCCCTACCTGGTCTCGCTGGACCAGTTCGTCTCCACGCCGCGCAACATCGACCACTACTGCAACGCTGTGCTCGAAAAACGCACCCTCCGGCGGATGATCGAGGCGGGGCGCACCATCGTGGACGAGGCCTTCGACCAGATGGAGCAGGTCGCAGACCTCCTGGACCGCTCCGAGCAGCGGATTTTCGCCATCGCGAACGAGCAGCTCCGGAGCGGCTTTGTCCCCATGCGCAAGCTGGTGCTCCACGCCTACTCCGAGATCGAGGAGTACCGCCAGCGGAAGGTCCACGTGACCGGCGTTCCCAGCGGCTACGCCGACCTGGACGAGATGACCGCGGGATTCCAGAAGTCCGATTTCGTGGTGATCGCGGGGCGCCCGTCCATGGGAAAGACCAGCTTCGCCCTGAACATCGCCGAGAACGTCGCGGTGACCTCCCGCAGCAAGGACAAGCCGGGCGTCGGGATCTTCAGCCTCGAAATGTCGAAGGACGCCCTGGTGCAGCGGCTCCTCTGCTCTCTGGCCAAGGTGGACATCCACAAGATCCGCCGCGGCTACGCGAGCAACGAGGAATACAAGCGGCTGCAGAACGCGGCCGCCCAGCTCCACGAGGCGCCCATCTACATCGACGACAGCGCGTCGCTGGGCATCCTCGAGATGAAGGCCAAGGCGCGCCGGCTGGCCGTGGACGGCAAGCTGGGGATCATCTTCGTGGATTACATCCAGATGGTGCGCGGCCCCGAGACCTCGGAGAACCGCCAGCAGGAGATCTCGGCCATCTCCCGCGCCATGAAGATGATGGCCAAGGAGCTGAACGTGCCCGTCGTCGCGCTCTCCCAGCTGTCGCGCGCCGTGGAGACGCGCGGCGGGACCAAGCGGCCCATGCTCTCGGACCTGCGCGAATCGGGCGCCATCGAGCAGGACGCGGACGTGGTCCTGTTCGTGTACCGCCCCGAGGTGTACGAGACCGATCCCGAGAAGCGGGACGGCCGCGCCGAGATCATCGTCGCGAAACAGCGGAACGGACCCACCGGAAGCGTCGATCTGGCCTTCCTGAGCGAGTGCACCCGCTTCGAGTCCTTGCGCGACATTCCGGAGCCGCGTGCGTAGCCCGCGGTGAGCGACTCCACATCCGGGACCGAGGGGCCCGCCTGGCCCGAGCGGTTCTTCCTGGGCTGGCTGGGCGACGTCGGCGAGGTGTTCCTCCTCCTCGGCCAGGTCATCCGCGGCATTCCGGCGGCGCTCGGGCGCCCCGGGCTCATCGTGACCCAGATGGCGCACATCGGTGTCGGCTCCATGCCGCTCACCGTGATCGTCGCGCTCTTCACCGGCGCGGTGGCCGCGGTACAGGCCGCATACCAGATGCGCGACTACGTGCCGATGCTCTACCTGGGCACGCTGGTCGGGAAATCGGTCGTGATCGAGCTGGGGCCGGTGCTGACGGCCCTGGTCGTTGGTGGGCGCGTGGGCGCCTCGATCGCCGCCGAGCTGGGCACGATGCGCGTCACCGAGCAGGTGGACGCCATGGAATCCATGGGCATCAGTCCGGTGCGCTTCCTGGTCGTCCCGCGCTTCCTCGCGGCGATCACGATGCTCCCGGCGCTCACCATCTTCGCGGACGTGGTCGCGGTCCTGGGGGGGCTCCTGGTGTCCACGCTGACTCTCGACGTCTCCGCGCACACCTTCGTGAGCGGGCTGAAGCTGTACTTCAAGACGCAGGACGTGATCTCGGGGCTGGTCAAGGCGTTCTTCTTCGGCGGCATCATCGCGACGATGGGGTGCTATTACGGCCTGAAGAGCGAGGGAGGAGCGGAGGGGGTCGGCATCGCCACCACGCACGCCGTGGTCGCCTCGTGCCTCTTGATCCTGATCGTCGACTACCTGCTGGCGTCCTTCCTCTTCCGGGTGATCTTTGCCTGAGACGACGATCGGTTTCCGCGGGGTCAAAAAGCGGATGGGGCGCATCGAGGTGCTCCGGGGCGTGGACCTGGCCGTCACGCGGGGCGAGTGCCTGGTCATCATCGGGCGGAGCGGCACCGGCAAATCGGTGCTCTTGAAGCACGTGGTAGGGCTGTTGCGGCCGGACCAGGGAGAGGTCCGGGTGAACGGGATGGAGGTGGAGACGCTGGGCGAAAAGGAGCTGCTCGAGCTGCGGCGGGGGATGGGGGTGCTGTTCCAGGGAGGAGCGCTCTTCGATTCCATGACCGTGGGGGAGAACGTGGGACTGCCGCTCCGCGAGCACACGTCCATGCCCGAGCCGCAGATCGATATCGTGGTGGGCGAGAAGCTTTCCCTGGTGGGGCTGGAGGGATCCGAGGGGATGCGCCCGTCCAGCCTGAGCGGGGGGATGAAGAAGCGCGCCGCCCTGGCCCGGTCCCTGGTCTTGAATCCGAAGATCATGCTCTACGACGAGCCGACGACCGGGCTCGACCCGATCACCTCGGACCTGATCAATCGCCTGATCCGCCGCCTGCAGCAGCGCCTCGGCATGACGTCGATCGCGGTGACGCATGACATGCGAAGCGCCTATCATATCGGCGACCGGATCGCCATGCTGCACGAAGGCCGGATCCACGCGGTGGGCACGCCCGAAGAAATCCAGGCGACCACCGATCCGGCCGTGCGCCAGTTCATCGAGGGGAGCGCCGAAGGCCCCCTCCTGCCCACGTAAATGGGGGACGGATGAACCACACGTCGCGACGATCCGCGGTCCAGGTCGGCATCATGGGGCTCCTCGCCCTGGCGCTCCTCCTGGGCGGCGTGGTCTGGGTGAAGGAGTACCGGGTCGGGCAGAAGAGGGCCCCCTACACAGCCCATTTCCAGGAAGTGGGAAACCTGGCCATGGGCGATCCTGTCAGCGTGCGGGGCGTGCGGAAGGGGGCGGTCACCGCGGTGAAGCTGGAGGATCAGGGCGTCCTCGTGGAATTCGAGATGGACCGGGACGTGACGCTGCACCCCGACGCCGTCCTCCGCGTCGGGAACATCGGATTCATGGGCGAGAAGTTCCTCGCCCTCGATCCGGGCCGCTCTCCGGGCGCGTACGACCGCAAGAAGCCGCTTCCCGGCCGCTTCCAGTCGGGCGTCCCCGAGGTGATCTCGGGCGCCGGCGACCTCGTGGTCGAGGCGACCGAGCTCTCCTCGCGGTTGAACGTGATGCTGGACGCGCTGGATCCCTCGACGGTCGAGCGGACCTCCAAGAACATGGAGCGCGCGTCGCATTCCCTTTCGGCGGCGCTGGGGGACAACCGCGACGACCTGCGCACCGCCATCCTCGACTTCAAGGCGGCGGCGAAGGACTTCCGCGCGATCGCCGGAGCGAACAAGGAACAGGTGACCACCTCGCTCCAGAGCTTCGACAACGCTTCGCGAAAACTCTCGAGCCTGGCCGACCAGCTCTCCACGACGGCGTCGTCCCTGCAGCGCGTGGTGGCGCGGGTCGAGTCCAGCCAGGGCTCGCTGGGGCGGGCCATCGCCGACACGACCCTCTACACCGAGATGCGCGAGACCATCCGGAACACGAACGACCTGGTGAAGGACATCCGGAAGAATCCGAAGCGGTATCTCAAGATCGGACTCTTCTAGATGGCCCGCAAGGAAGCGGCGCGCGAATCCGCCGGACCGTTCTTCTGCACCGACTGCGGCAACGAGAGCCCCAAGTGGTTCGGGCGCTGCCCTCACTGCGGCGCCTGGAACACCGCGGCCGGGGCCCCGGCCCAGCGCACCGCCGGGCGCGTCGCGGGGCGCGGCTCCGGCGCTCGGCGCGCCGCGGCTCCGCGCGCCGGATACGCGGGCGGCCCGGGTACAACGGGCGCCAGCCCCTCCCCCGTCCGGCTCCGCGAGATCGAGTCGGGCACCGAGGACCGGTGGCGCACCGGCATCCAGGAGCTGGATCGCGTGCTGGGCGGCGGATTGGTCCCCGGGTCCCTGGTGCTGATCGGGGGGGATCCCGGCATCGGCAAATCCACCCTCGCTCTCGAGATGGCGGCCGCACTGGGAGCGGCGGGGCGCTCGGTGCTCTACGTATCGGGAGAGGAGTCGCCGCGCCAGACGCGGATGCGCGCCGAGCGGATCGCGCTCCTGGGCCGCGCCGAAAATCTCTGGGTCCACTCGGAAGTGGACCTGGAGGCGATCGAGGCGGAGGTGGAGCGCCTCTCCCCGGCGCTCCTCGTCGTCGACTCCATCCAGACCCTCTCCTGGGCCGGGCTCGACGCGGCTCCGGGGAGCGTCTCCCAGGTGCGCGAATGCGGGCTCCGTCTCCTCCGCCTCGCCAAGGAGCGCGGCCTCCCCGTGCTCCTGATCGGCCACGTGACCAAGGAGGGGTCGGTCGCGGGCCCGCGCACGCTGGAGCACCTGGTGGACGCGGTGCTGTATCTCGAGGGCGATCCGCACCACGGCTACCGAATCCTGAGCGCCGCGAAGAACCGTTTCGGCTCGACCCACGAGATCGGCATCTTCGAGATGCGGGGCGACGGCTTGGCCGAGGTCACGAATCCCTCCGAGCGCCTCCTCCGCGAGCGCGGCGAGCCGGTGCCCGGGTCGGCGGTGGTGGCCTCGATCGAGGGGACGCGACCGCTCTTGGTCGAGCTCCAGGCGCTGGTCGCGCCGACCCACTTCGCCAATCCGCAGCGCGTGGCGCAGGGGGTCGATCCGAAGCGCCTCGCCGTGGTCATCGCCGTGCTGGAGAAGCGGGCGCGCCTCTCTCTCGCGGGGGCCGACGTTTTCGTGAACGTGGCGGGCGGCATCCGGCTGGAGGAGCCGGCCGCGGACCTTGCCCTGGCCCTGGCGCTGGCCTCCTCGTTCCGCGACCGGCCGCTTCCTCCCGACCGGGTCGCGCTCGGGGAAGTGGGCCTGGGCGGGGAGCTCCGCCCCGTGCCCCATCTGGCGCGACGCCTCGCCGAAGCCGCGCGGCTGGGATTCACCTCGGCCGTGGTGCCGAAGCGTTCGCTCGAGGCGGAGCACGGCGGTGCGGTCACGCTCGTGGCCTGCGGCACGCTGGCCGAGGCGATCGAGCGCACGCTGGCGGGCTGAGCGCATGGACCTGGCGGTCATCCTCGCGGGCGCCGGAGAGGGGCGACGCATGGAAGGGCAGGGCCCCAAGCTCCTCCTGGACCTCGAGGGGAAGTCCTTCCTCCAGCGCGCCGCTCTGCCTTTTCTGCGGCATCGCTCCGTCGGCGAGATCGTGGCCGTGGTGCCCGAGGCGCTCGTCGGCCCGGCCCGCGAGGCGCTCGCCCGCGTGCCCCGCGAGCGGGTGCTGGGCGCGCGCGCGGTGGCCGGCGGCGCGACCCGGCGCGAATCGGTGCGGCTGGGCCTGGAGGCCATCGCGCCGGGCGCGGCCTACGTCGCGGTGCACGACGTCGCGCGCCCGCTGGTCACGACGGCGCTCATCGACCGGGTGCTGGCGGCGGCCCGAACGCACGGCGCCGCGATCCCCGCGCTCCCCATTCGCGACAGCGTGAAGGAGGTGGACGCGGAGCGGATCATCCGCTCCCTACCCCGGGAGCGGCTCCGCGGAGCGCAAACCCCGCAGATTTTTTCGCGTGCTATACTGCTCCGCGCCCACACCCAAGCTGGGGAATCCCCAGACGCCACCGACGACGCCGCACTGGTCGAGGCGCTGGGATTCGCGGTTTTTGTGGTGGCGGGCGAGTCGTCCAATCTCAAGATCACGGAACCATCCGATCTGATCGTGGCCCGCGCGCTCATCCAGTCCGGTTTGGGCGGGGAGAACTGACGTGGACCGGGAGCTTCGGGTCGGGAATGGCTACGACGTCCATCGCCTGGAGCGCGGCGTACCGCTGGTGCTCGGCGGCGTGGCGCTCCCCTACGAGAAGGGCCTCCGGGCCCACTCCGACGGGGACGCGCTGGCGCACGCGATCGGCGACGCCATCTTGGGCGCGCTCGGGCTGGGCGATCTCGGCAGTCATTTTCCCGATTCCGACTCCCGGTGGCGCGGAGTGTCCAGCCTCCTCCTCCTCGAGCGGATCCGGGACCTCGCCGGCGCGCGCGGGGCGCGGATCCTGAACGTGGATGCCACCGTCATCGCGGAGGCGCCGAAGATCGCTCCCCATGTCCCCGCGATGCGCGACAACCTCGGCCGCGCGCTGGCGATCGCCTCCGATCGCGTCTCCGTCAAGGCCACCACCAACGAAGGGCTGGGCGCGCTCGGGCGCGGAGAGGGGATCGCGGCGATGGCGGTCGTGCTGATCGAGGTCCCATGAGGTTGGTCGTGCTCCTGGGGGGAAACACTCCCGAGCGCGAAGTCTCGCTGCGGAGCGGCGCCGGGATCGGCCGCGCGCTGATCGAGCTGGGGCACCAGGTCACCCTGCTCGACACGGGAACGGGGCGCATCCTCCCCGACCCCGACACGGCGCAGGCTTTGGGCTCGGGGCGCCCCGCGGCGCTCCCGGGCGGCGACGACGCCGGACACCTCCCGGTGCCGGGAGCGGGCTCCGGCAATCTCGACAACTACGTCAAGGCGATCCCCCGCTCGGCCGACCTGGTCTTCATCGCGCTCCACGGCGGCGACGGCGAAAACGGCGTGCTCCAGGCCGTGCTCGACCTGGCCCGGATCCCCTACACCGGCTCGGGCGTGCTCGCGTCGGCGGTCTCCATGGACAAATCGCTCTCGAAGCGGATCTTCCGCGACCTCGGCATCCCCACGCCCGAGTGGATCGAGCTCCAGGCGCCCGCCGATCCGGCCCAGCCGTGGCATCCTCCGGCCGGCGAGGCCGAGATCCGCGCCCTGGGCGGCTATCCGGTCATCGTGAAGCCGAACGACCAGGGGTCGAGCGTCGGGATCTCGGTGGTGCGCCGCGCCGACGACCTTCTGCCGGCCATCGAGGAGGCGCGCCGCTACGGGCGGCTGATCCTGATCGAGTCGTTCATCGAGGGGCGCGAGGTGACGGTCGCGGTCCTGGACGACCGGACGTTTCCGATCGTCGAGATCATCCCCGAGGGGGGCTTCTACGACTACGAGCACAAGTACACCACCGGCGCGAGCCGCTACGAAATGCCGGCAAAGCTCCCGCCCGAGGCGGCGGAGCGCATTCTCCGGCTGAGCCGGGAATCGTACCGCGCGCTCCGGTGCAGCGGGATCGCGCGCGTCGACTTCCGCCTGGCGCGCGACGGAACGCCCTACTGCCTGGAGGTCAACACGGTGCCCGGGATGACCGAGACCAGCCTGGTCCCGAAGTCGGCCGCGGCCGCCGGGCTCTCCTACAAGGACCTGGTCCAGGCCATCGTGGAGTCGGCGCCGGTCAAGCCCGCGCGCTCCCCCGCATGATCCGCACGCCGCGCCGCACGGCCAGCGCATGAAACCGCTCTACGCTCCCGGCACCATCGGCGCCGCCACCTTCGCCACGATGGCCATCAAGATCGGGCTGATCGTGCTGGGCGCGATGATCCTGGTCCGTCTCGCGTCCATCCTGGTCGGCCGCCTCGAGGGCACCGTGCGCCGCCGGGGGGAGGAGGAGGTCTCGCGCGAGAAGCGCGCCCGCACGCTGGGGGGCGTGGTGCGCGGCCTCACCCGGGTCGTGGTCGCGGTTGTGGCGGTGATGATGGCGGTGCGCGAGCTGGGGCTGGATATCACGCCCGCGCTCGCGGCGGCCGGCGGTTTCGGCGTGGCCGCGGGCCTCGGCGCCCAGTCGGTGGTCCGCGACTGGATCGTCGGCTTCTTCATCATCTACGACAACGAGTACATGGTCGGCGACGTGGTGCAGGTGGCCGGCGTGGCGGGAACGGTCGAGACCCTCACGCTGCGGCACACCGAGGTCCGCGACGGCGAAGGGGCGCTCCACTTCGTTCCCAACGGCGAGATCAAGGTGGTCACCAATCTCACCAAGTCCTGGTCCACCCCGGTCGTCCGCATTCCGGTCAGCCTCACCGAAGACCCGGAGAAGGTCACGGCGGCGCTGGAGCGCTACCTGGCCCTGGCCGCCGAGGACCCCGCGTTGAAGCCGCTCCTGCGCGACCGGCCGCGCGTGCTGGGGATGGAGGACGTTTCGGTGGGGCAGTACACGATGATGCTCCAGGCCAAGACGCTCCCCGAGCACCGGCTCCAGGTGTCGCGCGCGATCCGCGCGGGCGCGGTGTCGCGCCTTCGCTCCGAGGGGTTCGCGATCCACTCGCCCCTGCCCGACATGGCGGGAGTGCCGCGGGCGTCGGGCGCGTCCGGGCGCGAGCGCGACTCGCGGCTTCACCAGGGCGATGAGGAGGGCGCGTGACCGCGTCCGGGATTCGCGTCTACGACGCGCGGCGGCGGACCAAGGTGCCGTTCGATCCGGTCGCGCCGGGGCGGGCCGGCATGTACGTCTGCGGCATGACCGTCCAGGACCGGCCGCACGTCGGCCACATGCGCTACGCGGTTTCGACCGACGCCATCCGCCGCTACCTGGAATCGAAGGGGATCGCCGTCAACTACGTGACCAACTTCACCGATATCGACGACCGAATCATCGCTCGCGCGAACGAGGAGGGGATCTCGCACGAGGAGGTATCGGAGCGGAACATCCAGGCGTTCCTCCACTACTCCGACGTGCTCAATCTGATGCCCGCGACGCACTACCCGCGGGCGACCCGCCACATCCCCGAGATCGTCGACCTGATCCGCCGCCTCGTAGATCTCAAGTACGCGTACGCCTCGGGAGGCGACGTCTACTTCGAGGTGCGCCGCTGGAAGCGCTACGGCGAGCTCTCGGGGCGGAACGTGGACGAGCTCAAGAGCGGCGCGCGGATCGAGGTGGGGGAAGCCAAGCGCGACCCGCTCGACTTCACGCTGTGGAAGGGTGCGAAGCCGGGCGAGCCCGCCTGGGACAGCCCCTGGGGGCGCGGGCGCCCGGGCTGGCACATCGAGTGCTCGGCCATGGCGATGAAATACCTGGGCGAGGAGTTCGATTTCCACGGCGGCGGGCAGGACCTGATCTTTCCGCATCATGAGAACGAGATCGCGCAATCCGAGGCCGCGACCGGGCGCACCTTCGCGCGCTACTGGATCGAGAACGGGCTGGTGAACCTGGAAGGCGCGAAGATGTCGAAGTCGACCAAGCATTTCTTCTCGATCGAGGACGTGGTCGCGCGGGTCGAGCCCCAGGTGGTGCGTTTCTACCTGCAGTCGACTCACTACCGGAGTCCGATCGAGTGGAGCGAGGAGCGCGTGGACGAGGCGCGCGTCGGCTACGACCGCCTGCGCGAGGCCCTCGCCCGCGCCGAGGGTAGGGCGGCGGACGGAAGCGGTCCGGTCACGCTCCCCGTCACGCTCCCCAAGGAGCTGGGCCAGGCGCGCCTCCTCGACGAAGTGGCCGAGCTTCGCAGCCAGTTCGCGGAGGCGATGGACGACGACTTCAACACCGCGCGCGCGCAGGGACACCTCTTCGAGATCGCGAAGGCGATCAACCGCGTGGCGGACCAGGCCGACGGCTCGTCCGTGGAGCGGGCGGCCCTTCCGGCCGCCGGACGGCACCTCAGGGAGCTGGGGGAGACGATCGGGCTTTTCTGGGGGGGCAAGGCCGCGGAGGAGCCCCCCTCGCCGGAAGTGGAAGCCCTTGTGCGAAAACGAGATGAGGCACGCGTGCAGATGCAGTGGGGGCGTGCCGATCAACTCAGGGACGAGATCGCCGCGCTGGGCTACGTCCTCGAGGATGGGAAGGAGGGGACGAAGGTCCGGCGCCAATCCTAGTTTCCCCCGGGGGAACGAGCCGGATCATGCGGTTTCTCCAACGCCCTCGCTCGCTGAAGGGCGAACTCCAGATCCTCTTCCTCGCCGTGGGGAGCGGGTTCCTCGTGCTCGCCACGATCCTCCTCTACCAGAATGGCCAGGCGGCGCTCCGCAGGCAGCTCGCGAGCACCGCGACCACCGCCGCCGAAACCGCCGCCGCGCTGATCAGCGCCGAAGACCACCGCCAGATCCGCACGCCCCAGGACATGAACACCCCCGGCTTCCGCACCATCGTCCAGTATCTGAGCGCCCTCAGGCGCGCGAACCCGGCGATCTACCACCTCTTCACGCTCGCGCCCGTGGGACGCCTGGGCGCGTGGGGCGTGATCGTCGACATGGGCGGGACCCAGCCGATCCGCGAGGAGAGCAACCTCCGCGGCGGCCGCATGCCGATCGGCTCGCCGCCGCCCGCGACCGTACCGCCCGAGCTCCTGCGATCCGCCATGTCGGGAACGTCCTGCGAAGTGCTCGATCTCACCCGCCCCGACCTGGCGCGCGTGGTCGCCGTCTCGCCCATCCGGACGGAATCCGGCGAATCGGTCGGCCTGGTGGTGGTGGAGTTGAGCGCCGCCGGCCTGATCGCCGAGGCGCACCTGCTCTGGTACGTCACCCTGGGGATCTTCGTGGTCGGTCTGGCCGCGAGCGTGGTCGCGTCGAACGCGGTCTCGCGCTGGGTGACGCGTCCCATCGACGAGCTCTTGCGCGGGGTCGAGCAGATCGCCCGCGGCCGTCTGGAGACCCGCATTCAGGTGAACGCCCAGAACGAGCTGGGGGCCCTGGGCGAAGCTGTGAACCAGATGGCGCAGAGTCTCGAAGCCTCGCAGGCGTTGAACAGCGCCCAGCAGGCGCGGCTCCGCGACCTGCACCAGCTGGGCTCCCAGGCGGCGGCCACCCTCGATCTGCCCCGCATGCTGGAGGTGGCCGCGCTGGGGCTCCGCTCCATCTGCGGCGGCGACGCGGTGGTGGTCGGAGCCGCCGGCCGCCGCGACCGCGCCATCCGGGTCTGGGCGGTGACCGGGACTCCGGTCGTGCCGTCGTCCGCCTGGGAGGTGCCGCTGGAGCCCTTGGCCAAGCTCCTCGGCTCGGAGACGCGGCTTCTCTCCCGCGCCGAGCTCTCGACCGCTGGATTCAGCCCGCTCGCGCCGATCCCGGGGAGCTACGCCCTCACCTCGGCGCTTCGCGTGAACGACGAGATCGTGGGCGCCATGGTCGCGTTCGGCGAGGCCGAGCAGTTCCACGCGGACGCGGTCTCCTTAGCCTCGCTGTTCGCGGCGCAGGTGGCCGCGGCGGTCGGAAACGCGCGACTCTTCGAGCAGGTGAAGGAGCTGGACCGCTCGAAGAGCGAGTTCCTCTCGATCGCCTCGCACGAAGTGCGCACGCCGCTCACCGTGATGAAGTCGTCCCTCGATCTCCTGGTTTCCAGCTCCCACTTCGACGAATCGGGCGACCAGCGCCAGCTCATCGCCTTCTGCCAGGAATCGGTGGAGCGCCTGATCCGGCTGGTGAAGGACATCCTCGACGTCTCGAAGATCGAGGCGGGCGTCCTCTCCGTGCAGTTTCTGCCGACCTCGCTCAACGAGCTGATCGAGAAGTGCCTCTTCTGGGTGCCGCAGCTCCCCGGGGGGCAGGGGATCGAGGTGGACGCCATGCTGCCGAAGGAGCCGGCCATGGTCTTCGCCGACCCCAGCAGAATCCAACAGGTATTGGAGAACCTCATCTCGAACGCGCTCAAGTTCTCGAAGCCCGGCGGACGCGTCACGATCGAGCTGCAGGCGCGCGAGCACGAGTACGAGGTCGTGGTCGCCGACCAGGGAAAGGGGATCGCTCCCGAGGACCTCGAGAGGATCTTCGGGAAATTCTTCCAGGTCGAGGACGCGGCGACGCGCGAGCAGGGCGGCACCGGGCTGGGCCTGGCCATCTGCCGGGGCATCATCGAAGCGCATCGCGGCCGCCTCTGGGCCGAGAGCATCCCCGGGCAGGGGAGCCGCTTCCACTTCACGCTGGCGCGCGTCCTCGACACGCCGATCGGCGAGCGCACGGACGCGCAGATCTCGGTCGCCTCGCTGCTCTCCTCCCTCCGCTCCGAGCCCACCTCGCCCCCGCGGCACTAGCTCAAAGCCTGCCGCGAGTTGACGCTGCCCCGCGCGCCCCGTACACTGCGGCCCGGGACTTGGCTCGAACACGATGCCGGCCCCACGTCGCTGGCGTAGCTCAATGGTAGAGCATCTCATTTGTAATGAGGCGGTTGGGGGTTCGAGTCCCTTCGCCAGCTCCAGACGTCATCGTGATCGTGCCGTGCCGGAGGGGTTCCCGAGCGGTCAAAGGGAGCAGACTGTAAATCTGCCGGCTTAGCCTTCGAAGGTTCGAATCCTTCCCCCTCCACTTTCTGGAGCCCCAGAATAGGGCGGCGGCGCGAGCGGGTCTAATTGATTCTATGGGGCGGGAATAGCTCAGTGGCTAGAGCGTCAGCCTTCCAAGCTGAGGGTCGCGGGTTCGAATCCCGTTTCCCGCTCCAGTTTCTCTTCGCGGCGCCCCGCGGCATGCGGCTATCCACACTTGTCCACACCCGCCAGGTTGCCGAAACACAAATACTTCCCACGATTTCGACCCCGGGGCGGCCGATCGGGGTAAAAGAGAGAGTCGCGGGCGGCTGAATCGGTTCGGCGGGGTCCGTAATCAAAGGATTCGTAGGTTTTCGTAGACGCGGAAATCGGGCGCAAATTTCCTGTTGACCGCATCTTCGGCGTCGCTTACCGTACACGATTCGTACTCGCCGACGACCTTCTTACATCGAGCGGAAGGCCGATCGGGTTTTTTTGCCTTGCATACAAGACTATCCGGCGCCGAAAAGGCTGGCGCTCTTCGGGGGAGGCTGGCTTTCTCACGCGTCTGGCAGTTCTGCGCGCCGCATCACCGCCCACGTAGCTCAGTCGGTAGAGCATTTGCATGGTAAGCAAAAGGTCAGCGGTTCGATTCCGCTCGTGGGCTCCATCAACTGCGCTGCCATCGGGCGCATTGCGCTGAAACGGTTCTCTTCGGTTCCGCGGCACAAGGCCGCGTTCCACGGCAAGTGAAGTCCTCGCTCTCGCGGAGGGTCTGATCGGATGGCGAAGCAGAAGTACGAGCGGACGAAGCCGCACGTGAACGTGGGGACGATTGGGCACGTGGATCACGGGAAGACGACGTTGACGGCGGCGATCACGATGGTGTTGGCGCAGAAGAATCCGAAGATCGCGGTGCGGGA
>DATGVG010000119.1:0-10825 GCA_035300625.1 Candidatus Limnocylindrales bacterium | reverse complement strand
CCAGATGAAAAGAAACCGTCGGCAGTCCGAATCGTTCCTGAAACATGGCCGACAGCAAATGCTGGCCGGTGTGCTGCTGCATGTGGTCGAAGCGCCGATCCCAGTCCAGACGGCCCGTGACGCGCTGTCCCACCGTGACGGTTCCCGCGAGCCGGTGCCAGATCTCCCCCTCCTGGTCGGAGACGTCCCGAACGGCGTGGCCGCCTAGACTTCCAAGGTCGGCGGGCTGGCCCCCGCCGCCCGGATAGAAGGCGGTCGCGTCCAGGAGGACCAGTGCGTCGTCCCCATCCGGACGGATGGTCATGACGGCGGCTTCGAACTCGCGGCTCTTGGAGTCTTCGTAATAGAGGCGACGGGTCAAGAAGAGAACACCCTCGGGTCGGCTGCGCGGGGGGAGCGTGCAGGGAGAATACAGGAGAGGCTCCCCGATCGGCAATCGGGGAGCCCCGGATTCCGCCCGCACCACCCTTCGGCGCGGGATTATCTGGTCAGCGCGACGTTCCGCTGTTCGATCAGGTCCGCGATCGACTCGGTGATGCCGCGCAGCTCGGCCAGGTTCATCTCGAAGCGCTCGTCGTGGATGTAGGCCTTCTCCAGCTCGTGGACCAGGCGGTGCAGTCGGTCCAGCTCGTCCAGGATCTGCCGGTCGAGAACCCCGGCGGATTCGGCCGCGTCATCCGACAGGGAGTTCTTCTGCGCCGGGGACGGCATCGAGATGGCGTCCGCCAAGAACTCCAGCTTCCTCGCTCCCGCGTCCACCTCTTCGAGAAGGTCGGAGAAATCGTCCCGAAACTGATGCCCTTCGATCCGCTCGAGCCGGTGCGCTTCGCCCGCCAGGTGCTCGGCGATGCTGCTCCGGAACCGCCGGTCATCCTCGCGCCGCTGCGTCAGCTCCTGGTAGCCCTTGTACCCTGGAACCCGGCGTGAGATTTCTTCGACGGCGTCCAGCGTGACAAGCTTCTGGCGGGTGCGTGGCATTCTCCTCATCCTCCTGAACGATGCAGAGTGCACGATTCGCCACCAGTCCGTGCCCGGAAGAGGCATCTTCAGCCACCGCGCGGCTGTCCGGCATCCCGCGGCTTCTTCGCGCTATCCGGTTGAAGGACTAGTAGATCCTCCCGTTTCTTAAGACACCGTCTCAAGGGACGAGCCGGGTGTCGTCAAGCCGACGCTGCAACCGGTGTGCCACGGCGAGGTCAGGGGCGGTCGACGCGGACGCCGTACGGAACGCCCAGCTGCGGGGACCTGCGTAGAATCACTCCGTCCGCGCTCACTTCGATCAGCCTGTCGGACTTGATGTCCGTGACCCAGACCGCGCTCGACCCGGGCTCCGCCGCCAGCGCGTACGGCTCGATGCCGGTCACCAGCGCGAGCACCTCTCCGGCGCGGCCCAGCCGGCTCAAGTGGCCGTTCCCGGTGAGCGGCGCCCCCCGCTCACTCACCCAGAGCGTGCCCGTCACGGGCTCCACCTCGAGGTCGGTCACGTTCAGGAGTCCCGAGCGGACCAGCTCCGGTGGCGCGTTGCCCGGCACGACGCGGTAGAGGTCGCAGAGATCTCCCGTGCGCGTCGTCACCCACGCCGCGTTCGCGGCCACGTCGATCGCGATCGCATTGACGCGCGCGGGGAGGCGCCACGACTGGAGCGTGTCGGCCGAGGCGGAGCTGGCGTAGAAGAGTCCGCCGTCGTCGGCGCCGATCCACAGGGTGGCGTTGTCGCTGTTGGCCTCGACGACGCGCGCGGGGCCGACGCCCACGATCGGGGTCCGTGAGGAATCGGTCGTCCCGAAGCGCGCGACGCGCTGCCGCTCCGGCTGCGCCGCCCACACCACCCCGCGCCCCGTCGTGACCGCGAGATCCGTCGGGTGCTCCAGGAAGAACTCGAACCCCGTGCCCGTACCCTCGAACTCGCGCCCGACGATGCGGCCGCGATCGTACTGGCTGAGCCAGAAGATCCCCCGGGTCGAGTCCAGGTCCAGGTCGTCGTACGCTTCGTCGTCGGCGTTCTGGAATAGGATGTCGCGCGCGTCGGGCGCCAGTCCGACGACCCCGGGCAGCCGGGCCACCAGCACCAGCGTCCGCCGGGTGCCGGGGGTGACCGTGTCGGCGGGGCTGAGGGAGCTGTCTCCCGACGCGAGGTACGCGACCAGCCTGTAGAGGTAGGTCGAGTCGTTCTCGACCGTCAGGTCTTCGGCCGCGGAAACATGCGGCGGATATTCCGCGCCCGGGAGGAGACGGGGCTGGCCGCCGGGAGTCCAGCGATACACGCGGTAGCCCTCGACTCCCTCCTGCGTCAGGTGCGTCCAGCGGAGCTCCACGGTGCGGTCCCCCGCGATCGCGTTGAAGCCGGTCAGCCCGCCGTGGGTGGTCCGGTTCCGGGGGTCCAGGGGGTTCGAGCGGGCGCGAAGGTCGCAGCCGCCGACGGCCAGCGCCAGCGCCACGGTCAGGAGGACCCGGGCCACGCTCATCGGGTGACGCTCGTCACCAGTAGGAAGATCCCCGAGGTCAGGAGCACCTGGCCGCCGCCCAGGGAAGCCCCCGCGAGCCGGTCGTAGTGCGCGGTGCGGTTGTAGAAGCCCTCGATCTGGACCGGATCGGACGAGGAGAGGTAGCGGCTGTACCAGCGGTCCCCCTCGTGCCGGAGGATGGCCGAGGTCCCGGTGAGCGCGGCCCCGGCTCCGATGAGCGCGATCTGGAACCAGCGGCGGCGGACGAGGGGCGGGGACCGCGGCGGCCCGGGCGGAAGATGCGGCGCCACGCGGCGGAGCACGATCGTGATCGGTCCGCCCTGCGGCGCGAGCGCCAGGATGGACTCCCCCGACACCGAGCTGTCTGCGTGCTCGGCGGCGGAGAACCGGAGGGCACGGCGCTCGAGCCGGGAGGGCAGCGCGCGATAGGGCGTCTCCCCCAGAAGCGAGTCGGCGCCCGACGCGGCGCCTTCCTGGAGGAAGAGGGCCGCCGACTCGGGAGCGGTGCGGATGAGCACCGAGGGGCGCATATCGATCGTGGCCGTGACCGACTCGCCCTGACCCGGCGAGACGACGACCGTGTCGCGTCCCGGCTCGAAGCGCCGCGGATCCTCGGGGAGCGCCTGGACGCGGCTCGTCTTGGCCGCGACCCAGAGCGGCCCGACGGGCGCCCGCCCCACGCGAACGCCGTCCACCAGGACCATCAGCCCGGGAGGAATGGTCACCACGCGGAGCGTGGCGGACACGGAATCCGGGCGCGATCCCTCCGCGGTCAGCATCGAGCCGGCATGGGCGCACGCGGCCGCCGTCAGGGCGGCCAGCGCCGTCAGCGCCGCGAAGTTGTGCCGGAGGTTCGGGATTGCCCGTCCGTGGGCCACCGACCGTGGATCAGAAGTCGAACCCGAGGTAGAACTCCCGTTCCCACCCCGGCTGGACGTCCTTGAAGTCGGTGCGGCGCGCGATGTCATAGCGAAGCACCATATACCCGCCGAGACTCATGCGAAGTCCCAATCCGAAGCTCCCCTTGGGCCTGGGGAACGCCTCGAACTTCTCCCATGCGTTCCCGGCGTCGGCGAAGACCGCCCCCTCGACGCCCGGAAGCTGGAGACCGCGGAACGGGATGCCCAGCACCAGGTGGTCGAAGAGCGGGAAGCGGTACTCCATGTTCGCGAGATAGAGGCGCGTGCCGTAGATGCTCCGGCGCGCGTAGCCGCGGAGGGAGTGCGTCCCCCCCATGACGAAGCGCTCGGGATCGGCGCCGTTGGACATGCGCCCCTGGACCCGCATCGCCAGCGTGGTCCACTGGCTCACGCGGAGGTAGCGCCGGAAATCGGCGCTCAACGTCAGATTCTCGGAGTGGCCGGTGTTCCAGTTGGTCGTGAGCGCCCCGGTCAGGTTGTAGCGCGACCCGTCGCGCGGACCGGTCGCGAACCAGAGCGTGTTGTCGCGGATGAGCGAGAGCGAGTGGCTGGTCAGGAACCCCTCGCGGTGCGACCCCGCCTCCCGCTGCTTCTGGTCGTAGTAGGCCTGAGCGCTCCCCTCGATGCGGCTGAAGCGCGAGAAGGGATACGACGCCACCAGGGATCCCCCCGCCCGCCGCTCGAAATAGGTCAGGTCGAGCGCGTCGCGGAAGTCGGCCGCCTGGTGGAACAGGCCGACGCCGTAGTTCCAGCGGTGCTGGCGGTTGATGTACCAGGCGCCCGCGTTCATGCGCGAGAGAATGTCTCCCGCCGTCTCGGCCGTGTTCCCCACCTGGAAGATGTACGTGCGGTTGCCGAGGAGGTCGCTGAAGGCGCCCACCAGTCCCTCGCTGCCGTTCTCGGTCGGCGTGAACGACAGGCCGCCCGAGAGAAGATCCAGGCCATAGCGCGGCACGTACGGCTCGGACTTTTCCGTGGCCTGGGCCAAGGTCTCCTCCCATCCCCACCGCGGCGGCGAGGCTTCCAGCACGAGCGCAAAGGAATCTGCAGACGCCTCCGGCTGCGTCGAGGGCATCTGGTAGATCCCGAATCCCTGCCTCCGGAAACCCGTGAAGAGGAGCGAACGCCCATCGGGCGTCCACGCCGGGTCGAGCGCGGTGCCGAGAAGCTTGGTCAGCCGAGCGCCGTTCCCCTGCGGGTCGACGGCGTACAGGTTGAACCCGCCGTCGCGGTCGGACGCGAAGGCGATGCGCGATCCGTCCGGTGACCAGCGCGGCGACTGGTCGATCCAGGGGCCGCACGTCAGGTATCGGATGTCGCCGCTCACGACGTCGATCAGGAACAGATTCTGGTGGCCGTCCTTCCCGTATCGCGTCCGGTCGGAGGCGAACGCGATCGTGGTTCCGTCGGGAGACCACGTGGGATCGCCGTCGGCGTAATCGTCGTTGGTGAGCCGCGTCAGCTCGCCGGTGGCCGGACGGAACAGGTAGAGATCGGACTGGCCGGCCGGGGTCATTCCGGAGAACGCGACCGACTGCCCGTCGGGCGACCACGCGGGCGACGCGAGCGTCGTCATGCCCTCGAAGTGCCGCCGGAGCGTCACCTTCTTCGTCGCGAGATCCATGATGAAGAGCGCGTCGCTCTCGTTCCACTTGGAGATGAACGCCAGCTCGCCCTTGCGCGAGACGTCGATCCGGCTCTGGAAGGGATGGAACGACTCGAACTGCGGGGAGCGCTGGCCGCGCACCACCGATTTCACGTCCCGCTCACGCCCCTTCCACGAGGCGCTGTAGATGTTGGTGTAGCCGCTGCGCGCCGAGAGGAAGACGTAGCGGTTGCCGCCCAGGATCGAGGTGTCGGGGACAGCCACCGGCTTGAGATTCACGCCCTGGGAGACGGCCCGCTCCTCGGCGGCCGCCGACAGGGACACGTGGTCCTTCACGTCCGGGAAATAGCGGCGCTTCATGGCGTAGATCCAGTCCTCGGAGAGGCGCGACGAAGATACGCCCGTCACGCGTCCGAGCAGCCTCTCGAAGCGGTCTTCCTTGTAGATGTCCGTGTACAGGCGCCGCAGCGCGTCTTGCCCGTACGTTTCCCCGATGTACTCGCAGATCGACTGGCCCAGCTTGTAGATCGTGAACGTGCCGTCGTAGTGCCACAGGTCGCTGATCGTGGGAAGCTGCCCCTCCAGCACCATGTCGGAGAGCACCATCGTCCCTTGCGCGTCCCACTCGGTCGACCAGTACTCGGCCAGCCCTTCGGAGAACCACAGGGGCGGAACGAGGTACGTGCTCCTTCTGTGCTTCTTGTAGACGGCGTCCAGGAGGGAGAACTGGAAGACGTGCACCATCTCGTGGTGGATGACGTGGCGGAATTCGGCGTACGACCCCGTGAACGGGAGGACCACTCTCCCCTTCAGATATTCCGTGAAACCCTGCACCCCCTCGGGGACGGAGAAGGGGCTGACGTTGTTCTGCTCGAAGTGGGGGTGCGACGCGAAGACGATCATCGGCACGGGGCGATCCACGTCGTGCTGGAACTTGATCTTCAGATCGTCGTAGCTCTGCTCGGCGAGCACCAGAGCCAGGCGGGCGAGCGGCTCTTCCTCGGGGTAATAGTAGATCTCGACGTGTTTGCCCTGCAGCGTGTGCCACTGAAAGGACTCGTACTGGACCTTGTTCTTACCGAAGGCGTAGTACTGCGCCGCGGCCGGAGAAGCGACGGCGAATAGCAGCGCTGCGGTGAGCCCGACGAGCCGGTTCATCTTCATGTGGGAGCGGCCTTCGAGTGAGTCCGCCCGGCGAGACGACGACTGGGAAGGAGACGCGACATCATTATACAAGTGCGCGGTTGTCCGGGGCAAGGAGAGAGAAGCGCAAACCTAACTATTTTCGATAACTTCGCGTGTTCCGTTCACCCAAACACCGATGGCCGCGACTTGGTGCCAGGAATCGACGGGAGTCGCGCACAAATCCGCGTCAAAATGCACGAGGTCGGCCCCGAACCCGGGCGCGATGCGGCCCAGGCGCGTCCTCCACCCCGCCACTCGATGCGGTTCTTCCAGGTGCGCGCGCAGCGCCGGCGCCAGGCGCAGTCGCTGCTCCGGGTGGAACGGCGCCGGCGGCGCGGAGGGCGTGGATGCGCCGCGGGTCAGGGCCGCCTGGATCGCGAGGAGCGGACCCGCGCGATCGAAGGGGGCGTCGGAGCCGAAGATGACGGGCGCGCCCGAGGCGAGGAGGCTCTTCCACGCATACGAGCGCTCCGTCCGATCCCCCCAGTGCTCGCGCGCGACGGCCCGGTCGGTGACCTGGTGAATCGGCTGCACGGACGCCGCGGCCCCCAGCGAGCGAAATCGTGCAAAATCCTCGGTGCGGGCAAGCTGCACGTGCTCGACCCGCGGCGGCAGGGGGTACGATAGGCCGCGCTCGAGCGGCGCCGCGATGGCGTCGAGCGCGTTTCGGACCGCGCGGTCCCCGATCGCGTGGATCGCCACCGAGAGCCCCGCCCCGGCCGCCCGCAGGCAACCGTCGGCCAGCTCCTCCCGGCGCGTCACTTCGATCCCCACGCGGCCGGTGCCCTCGTAGGGACTCTCGAGCAGTGCCGTGGCCGATCCAAGTGTTCCGTCGGCGAACATCTTCACGGGTCCGATCCGGAGATGTTCGGTTCCGAAGCCGCTCCTGAGTCCCAGTCCGATCGCCTGATCCAGCGAGGCGAGGGGCACCGACAAAAGCAGCCGGAAGCCCAGCGGCGCGGCGCCCGCCAGGTCCTGGGCCGCGCGCCACGTGGCGGAGCGGTCGAAGTCGTGGGCCGAGGTGATGCCCAGACCGCGGGCTCGGGCGAGGGCGCGGCGGAGGGTCGAGGCCGGATCCTCCCGGTGGGTAACCGCGGCGCGGGCCGGCTTGTCCGCGGCCTCGATCAGGATGCCGGTCAGGGCGCCGCGGAAATCGCGCTCGACCACGCCGCCCGGCGGATCGGCGGTCCCCTCGGTCACCCCCGCCCGGACGAGCGCGGCCGCGTTGGCCCACACCGAATGGCCGTCCACCGCGTAGAGGAGGAGCGGCCGGTCGGGCGCGATCCGGTCGAGCATCGCGCGGGTGCGCCGCTCGGGCGCCCAGGACCGCGGCACCCACCCGCGCACCAGGATCCACTCCTCGGCGGGAGCGTCCGTGAGCCGGCGCCGGACCGCGTGCTCGATTGCTTCCGGGGTCTGCTCCTCCATCCACGGCTCGTCGAGGGCGCGGATCCACGTCATGAGGTGGATGTGGGAATCGGTGAACCCGGGGGTCAGCGTGCCGCCCTTCAGATCCACCGCCTTCGCGGACTTCCCCGCCCGGCGGCGGACGGCGCCATAGGGACCCACCGCCTCGATCCGCCCGTCGCGCACCCAGACGGCCTCGCCCGCCGATCCCTTTCTTAGAGGGCGGGCGCGGCCCGGCGCGGGGAGCTTCGCCGCGCGCGGCGCGTCCAGCAGGCGCCCGCCGAAGAAAAGAGCCTCGCCCGGCTCGCGAGGCTCGGGGCCGCGTCCGCCCGCCAGCTGGCTCATCGGCGCTTCACCTCGCCCGCCAGCCAGGCCAGGTAGGGCGCATGGCCGCCGGCAATGGGGATCACCAGAATCTCCGGCACCTCGTCGGGGTGCGACGCGCGGATCGCGCGGACCGCGGCGCGGGCGTTCGCGCGGGTCGTCTTCCCCCAGAGGACGATGCTGGGCTCCGCGTGTTCCTTCCCGTTCCACCGGTAGAACGCGCGCGCGCCCGGCGCCACCGTGGCGCAGGCGAGCACGCGGTCCCGGACCAGCGCCCGGGCGGCGCGCTCGGCTAGGGCGCGCTTCGGGTAGGCGGCCATGATCATCACCGCGCCCGGCCTCACGAGCGCCCCCCGATCCGCTCGCGGATGGCTCCCTCGATCACGTCGGCGGTGCGCTCCCATGGAAACCATCGAATGCGCTCCAGGCCTCGCCCGGCGATCGCGGTCCGGAGCGCGGAATCCCGGAGCAGCGTCTCCACGTGGCGCGACAGCGTCCACGCCCACGGGTAGCGGGAGACCAGCGCCGTTTCGCGATGGCGGGCGAAGTCCTGCGTTCCGCTCCTCGTGCAGACGACCGCCGCGCCGCAGGCCATCGCCTCGGCCGCGGTGTTGCACCAGCCGGCGCGCCGCTCCGCGCTCACGAAGATGTCGGCGTCGCCGTACAGCGCGACCAGCTCGCTCTGGGTCGGATCGAGCACCCAGCGGTGCGGGATGGCCAGGGGGAGCCGCTCGGGCGGCCGGGTGGCGCCGCGCGGCGGCGCGTCGAACAGCGTCAGCTCCACAGACACGCCCGCCCGCCGCGACGCGTCCGCGACCGCCCGGGCGGCGGCCATCGTTCCCTTTCGCTTCCGCGAGAGTCTCCCGTAGATCAGCGCGTGGGCCGGCTTCCCGTCCCGCGCGCGCGCCGGACGGACGTCCGGACCGGGCGGGTGGAACACCGAGATATCGACGCCGCCGACCGCCGGGACGGCCCCCACGCCGCGCCGCCGGAGGTGGGCGGCCATGCCCGTGGAGTTGGCGAGGACGAGGTCGGCGCTCCGCCAGGCGGCGCCTGCCCCGGGCGCTTTCTCGAGCACCGCGTAGAAGACTCGGAGCGCTCCGGGCGGGCGGACGCTCTGGAAGAGCTTCGGATCGGGTGAGAGCAGGACGTCCCAGCGCTCGCGCTGGATCTCCTCGATCGGGGCCACGCGTCCCGGCAAGGGGAGCCGCGCCGTGGCGCGGCGGATCGCGGCGCGCTGGTCGTCGGAGGCGTGAACCGCGGCGGGGATGGCGAGCGTCACGTAGTGACCCCTCTCCGCCCAGACGCGGCCCAACTCGACGAATCGCCGGACGCCGCCGTAGACATCCAGGTGCGGGAGCGCGACGGCCAGCCGCAGACGGTCCATGTGGGCGGGGAGTTTACCTTTGCCTGCGCCGCTGGGGTGCACTAAATTCTCGGGCTATGCCCTCGCCAAATCTGATGCGGGACGCTTCGACCGCCGACTGGCTCCGCCACGTCACGTCGCTCCCGGGCGTCCCCGGCCACGAGCACGCCGCCGCCCCCGAGATCGCGCGCGCCTTCGGCCTCTTCGCGGACCGCGTGACCCGCGACCCGATCGGGAACGTCTACGGCTGGATCGACGGCACGGGAGAAGCCCCGCGCCCGCGCGCGCTCCTGGCCGCGCACATGGACCGGATCGGTTTCCTGGTCAAGCGGATCGAGAGCGGCGGCTTCATCCGGCTCACAACGGTGGGCGGCTTCGACCCGCGGACCTTACCCGGCCGGGAGGTGCTGATCCACTCAAAGCCACCGATGGCCGCGCTCTTCGGCACCAAGCCGCCGCACCTCCAGGCGCGCGGCGAGTCGGACAAGGTCGTCCCCCTGCACGAGCTCTACCTGGACGCGGGGCGCCCCGAGGCCGAGGTGCGCCGCCGCGTGCCGATCGGCACGATGGTCACGCTGCGCCAGCCCCCGGTGGACCTCCTGGGCGGACGGATCGCGGCGCCGGGCATGGACGACCGCGCCGGCGTGGTCACGGTGATCCGCACGCTCGACCTACTCCGCGCGGACCGTCCCGCGTGGGACGTCGTGGGCGTCGGCACCATCGAGGAAGAATTCGGCACCGTCTTCCTCGGCGCCCGCACCGCCTCCGAGCGCGTCGACCCGCGCCTGGGGATCGCGATCGACGTGAGCCACGGCGACATGGCGGGCGCGCGCGACGGGGACACGATTCCCCTGGGCGGCGGGCCCGGGCTGACCGTGGGCTCCAACATCCACCCGCGGATTTTCGAGGGGCTGCGCTCCACGGCGCGCTCGCTGGGCCTCCCCTACCGGATCGAGGGCTACCCCATGTCCTCGGGGACGGACGCGATGGACATCCAGATCGCGCGCGAGGGAATTCCCACGGCTGTGGTGGGGATCCCCTGCCGCTACATGCACACCGGAATCGAGACCGTCGAGCCGCGCGACATCGACCGCTGCGCCCGGCTTCTCGCGGGATACCTCGCGGGGCTCCCCGTGGAGTGGAGCGTCACCGAGGTGCTCAAGTGACCGGGCGCCGCATCCCGCGCTCCGGCGCCCGGCGCGGCGCGGCCCCGCGGTTTCGCGAGGACCTGCTCGAGGCGCTCTCGAACGAATCGGGGGTGAGCGGCGACGAGGAGCGCGTGCGCGCGCGGATCGTGGACGCCGTCCGCGACCACGTCGATTCTCTGGAAGTGGACGCGATGGGAAACCTGGTCGCGCGTATCGGATTCGAGTCCACCGGCGCCGGCGCGCGGCGGAACGGCGCGGCGGGGCGCGCGCGACGCGCCCCCCACGTCATGCTCTGCGCCCACATGGACGAGGTGGGCGTCATGGTGATCTCGATCGAGAAGGAGGGGCGGCTCAAGCTCCGGCGCGCGGGAGGGATCGATCCCCGGATCATGCCCGGCCAGGTC
>DATGVG010000118.1:0-8939 GCA_035300625.1 Candidatus Limnocylindrales bacterium | reverse complement strand
GTCTGGATCGTGCCGGGCGGCGGAATCCTCTGGATTCCGAACGAGCTGCCCGTGAAAGCGAACCGCCCCTTCATCGGCGGGATTTTGGGAGCGCGCCTCGGCTCCTCGGCCGCGATCGAGCTGCGCGGCTCCTACGCCACGTCGAATAGCCTGGTCGCCGGCGGCGGGACCCTGAAGCTGCTCCACGCGAGCGGCAACCTCACCTGCTTCCTCGGCGGCAGCTCCATCCGCCCCTACCTCACCGCAGGCGCGGGAATGATGCGCCTGAGCGGCCCGCCCGCCGAGAGCCTGAACGCCTCGGATGGGAGCCGTCTGGCGCTGAACGGAGGGATTGGCTTCCAGATTTCCCTCTCTCCCTCGCTCGCGCTGCGCCTGGACGGGCGCGACGTGCTGTACAAGGTGTACAAGCCCTCGGAAGGTAAGGATGAGAGGAAGCACGGCCCCGAGGCATTCGCCGGGCTCTCGTTCGGCTTCGGCGGCGGCTCCAAGGACACCGATCAGGACGGCGTGCGGGACAAGGTGGATCGGTGCCCGGGCACCCCTCTCGGCGCGCACGTGGACGCGAACGGGTGTCCTCTCGACAGCGACGGTGACGGCGTGCCGGACGGAATCGACGCCTGCGACGCGACGCCGGCCGGCGCCACCGTGGACGTGCGGGGCTGCCCCAGCGACTCGGACGACGACGGCGTGCTGGACGGAATCGACGCGTGCGCGAACACGCCCAAGGGCGCGCGCGTGACGGCCACGGGTTGCCCCACCGACAGCGACGGGGACACGGTCCCCGATGGGCTGGACCAGTGCGAGCGGACACCCGCGGGATGCACGGTGAACGCGAACGGCTGTCCCGTCGACTCGGACCAGGACGGGATCTGCGACGGGCTGGACAAGTGCCCCGACACGCCCGCCCAGGCGCGCGTGGACTCGAACGGGTGCCCCATCCAGGTCAGCTCCAAGGAGACGGAGCTCCTCGAAACCGGGATGATCCGGCTCCAGAACGTGAACTTCGACACCGGGAAATCCACCATCAAGCCCGAGTCCTTCCAGACGCTGGACGAGGTGGGAGGCATCCTCGGACGCTGGCCACAGCTTCGGATCGAGATCGCCGGACACACCGATTCGCGGGGCACGGATGTGCGCAACCGCGTGCTCAGCGAAGCGCGGGCGAGCGCCGTGCGCGACTACCTGCTCAGCAAGTTCCCGGAGCTTCGCCCCGAGCAGTTCACCGCGAAGGGCTACGGCGAGACGCAGCCGATCGCGAGCAACACGACGGTGCTGGGCCGCGCCCGCAACCGGCGGGTCGAGTTCCGCGTACTGAACAAGGAGACACTGCGGAAGGAATCGGAAAGGCGGGGACTCGCCCCGAAGGAGTGATTCCCGCGGGCGGAAGGGCGGGGTGGATGGGAGGGGGTTCTCCGGGCCGGTGACGGATCACCCGCCGCGCAACGTGATGCGGCGTCGGGAATCCCGATCGGGAAGGGGCAAGGCGGGGCCGCGGCGACGCGGCCCCGCTCCCATTTCCGGCGGGGCCGCTTTCTAGCCGGCCCGCGTGCCGCCGGCGATGGACGCGGGAGGCCAGCGGAATTCGCGCTTCCACTGCGCGACCCGGCCGCGCACGCCCTCCAGAAACGGCTCCCAGCGCGGATCGGAGAAGAGCGGCTCGAAGAAAATCGGGTTCTCGTAGAAGCGAACTGTGTCGTTCCCCAGGGCAATCGCGCGCTCCAGATGGCGGAAGGCTTGGTCACGGTCACCCAGGTACCCGCGAAGGGACGCGGCGTGGGCCGCCGAATCCATGTCGACGGCGGAGAACCGCTCGGTCACCGCGAGCGAGGCCGACGCAAGCTCCGGCCGCCCCAGGCGGAGATGCGCGAGGGCCAGGTCGTAGTGAAGCCCGCTCGTATGCGCGGCCTGCATCGACTCTGGAGTGAAGCGGGCGAGCAGCTCCTCGAACCGCCCCTCGTAACACAGGATCATGGCTTCGGAGTTCCGGGTGCGGGCCCTGGGTCCGAATCGCGCGCGCATGGTTTCGAGATCTTCCCACGCGCCCCGGGCGTCTCCTCCCATCGCGCGGAGACGAATACCATGCCAAAACGGCCAAGGGCTCGAGGGATCCATTTCGCGCGCTTTCCCACAGGCGGCCAGCGCCTCGTCGAACATGTCGCACAATCGGAACAGATAGCCGAGGTAGTGGTAGACGAGTGCCAGGTTGGGCGTGCGCGCCGCGACGTGGGAGAGCCGATCATAGGCTTCCCGCTTCGCCCCCCGCGTCAGCCGCAGCGCCGCGGTTCCGAACCGCGCTTGAACGTTCTCCGGGTCGAGGGCCAGCGAGCGGGAGAGCGCTTCCTCCGCCTTCAGGATCCAGATGGGATCGGGATCGAAACCGCCGTCGACCGTCGCGTGGTAGACGCTCCCGAGATGCGCCCAGGCTTCAGCGTATCCGGGATCCGCCTTCGTCGCCCGCTCGTAGAGCTCGATCGCGCGCCGAAAGGAGTCGGCGTCCGCGCCCCGAAAGGCCTCCTGCCCGCGCATGACCAGCTCGTAAGCTTCCGGTGAGGGCGTGTACCGCTTGCCAGCCGCCCCCGCCGATTCGGTCAACCGGGCCGTCATCGCTTCCGCGATCCCCTGCGCGACCTGGTCCTGCATCTCGAAAATGTCGTCGAACCGGAGATCGACCTTCCCCGCCCAGAGCGAGCGGCCGGTGCCCGTCTCCACCAGACGCGCCGTGGCCCGGAAGCGCTCGCCAATTCGCTGGAACGAGGCGTCGAGCACCGCGCTCACGTCCAGCTCCGCACCCACGCGCCGCGGATCGACCGCCTGGTTCTGGTACGGGGCGATGCTGCTCGTCGTGCGCACGATGAGGTCCGGGGACGAAGAGAGCCGCGTGATCACGGCATCGGCCAGGCCCACGCCCAGGTACCCCAGCTCGGGGTCGCCTCCGATGTTCTTGAACGGGAGTACCGCCATCGCGCGTGGTCCGGCGTTGGGCGCGGACGCCGAGGCGTCGGGGCCGCATCCGCATTCCAGCGTTTCCAGATCCACGTCCAGGTCGTGCGCGGAAGCGTGCCGCCGCCTCGGGTCCTTCGAGAGCGCCTTCGCGAGAACGAAGTCGAAATCCGCGGTCAGATCGTGGTTCACGAGCGACGGCGGATCCGGCGACTCGTGCAGGATGCGGTGCATGATCTCCACGGCGCTATCGGCAGCGAACGGGTGCCGCCCGGTGAGAATCTCGTAGAGGATCGTGCCGATCGAAAAGAGGTCGCTGGCCGGACCCGCGGGCTGTCCCAGCACCTGCTCCGGAGACATGTACGGTGCCGTGCCGAGAACGGTGCCGGGCAGGGTCGCGGTGCGCGCGACGGCGCCCGGCGACGCGCTCCTGGCCAGCCCGAAGTCGAGGATCTTCAAGAGTCCATCGGTGCGCACCATGATGTTCTCGGGCTTCAGGTCCCGGTGAACCAGCCCGGCATCGTGCGCGGTGCCCAGCGCGGCCAGCGCCTGGCGGAGCAGCCGGACCCCATCGCCGGGCGCGCGGTGCCTCCCGCGAGCCCACTCGCGGAGGGTGCACCCCTCGATCAGCTCCATCGCGACGTAGAGCGCGCCGTCCGACTCGCCGAGATCGTGGATGGTCAGGATGTTCGGGTGGTTCAAGGCCGAAGCGGCGCGCGCTTCGTGGAGGAGCCGCTCGCGACGCTCGGGGTCGTTGGTGAACTCGGGCGGCAGCACCTTCACCGCGAGCTTCCGCCCCAGCGACGGATCCTCGGCGAGATAGACGCGCCCCATCCCGCCCTCGCCGAGCGGTCCGAGGACGCGGTAACGGCCCAATGACGTGCCGATCATGCAGGGAGGATAGCACCCTGGACGGCCGGGCTGGTTTGCTAGGTTGCCGCCTTTACAAGCGACTGCGGGCCATTTCCTAGGAGCACCAACCACAGCTACGACTTCGACGGTGCGCGGCTCCCGAGCGGCATCTACTTCATGTCGCTCAAGGCCGACGGTAAGGTGGAAACTCGGAGGCTGTCGCTGCTCAAGTAACCGGAGAAGCATCGGGCCCGATTCGGGCTCCGCGAAAATGGGCGGGGCCGGCGCGTCTCGCCGGCCCCGTTTCTCATGCTACGCTCTCCTATATGAGTATGAGGGAAATGAAAGGATGAAAGGGCCCGTGCGGGTGCGTCCGAACAAGCCGATCCGGCTGGCGGACGTCGATCCCGACTTCGACGGCGGCTACGCCGGCAAGGACGAGGCGAGGGCGGATCTGGAAAAGAGCCTCGCCAAGCTCCGCGAGCGCCAACAACTGCTCTACGCCGACAGCCGCTATTCCCTGCTGGTCGTGCTCCAGGCCATGGACACAGGCGGCAAGGACGGCACGATCCGCCACGTGCTGAGCGGGCTCAATCCCGTGGCTTGCACCGTGACGTCGTTCAAGGTGCCGAGCGCGGACGATCGGGCGCACGACTACCTCTGGCGCATCCACAAGGCCCTTCCCGCGCGCGGCGTGATCGGCGTCTTCAACCGCTCCCAGTACGAGGACGTGCTGGTGGTGCGCGTCCACAACCTGGTGCCGCGGAAGGTGTGGAAGGAACGCTACCGGCAGATCAACGAATTCGAGCGGATCCTGAGCGAGAACGGGGTCCGCATCGTCAAGTTCTACCTGCATATCTCGAAGGCGGAGCAGAAGCGCCGGCTGAAGGCCCGGCTGGCCGACCCGGCCAAGAACTGGAAATTCTCCGAGGCGGACATCGCGGAGCGGAAGCGGTGGGAGGACTACATCGGCGCCTACGAGGATGCGATCAACAAGTGCTCGACCGAGTGGGCGCCCTGGTACGTCGTTCCCGCCAACGTGAAGTGGGCCAGGGACGCCATGGTCGCCCGCGTCCTGTGCGAGACGATGGAGTCGATGCCGCTCGCGTGGCCCAAGGTCAAGAAGCGCATTCTAAAGACCCGGATTCCGTAGGCGCCTCGGGCGCGGCGCGGAGAGCGCCCGCGCGCCGCCCGCTGAGCTACCAGCCGCTCCCGTGGCCGGCCGTCTTCCCCTGCTCGGCGGCGTGGATAGACGCCTCCAGCTCCGCGGCCTCCTCGCCGCCGACATTCTTGAGCCAGGCTAGCTGCTCCTTCGCCTTCGCCATGTCCCCGCTCATGATGTAGGCCTCGCCCAGGTACTCGTGCGCCTCCTCGTAGTCCGGCTTCAAGGCCAGCGCCTTGTCATAGGCGGCGAACGCCCGCTTCAGGTCGCCCGTCTTGCGCGAGGTGAAGCCCACCATGTTCCACGATTCGTAGTGTTTCGGGTCGAGCCGGGTGACCTCGTCGAAGATCTTCAGCGCCTTCTCGAATTTCTTCTTCGCATCCTTGGTCTTCCCCGCCTGCAGATCCGCTTTCGCCTCCAGAGTCAGGTTGAATCCCTTCCGGTACTGCTGGATCACCCGCGCATGCAGCGCCGCGGCTTCCGCGGCCGAGTCGGGCTCCGACGGAGGCTGGAGCGACGGAGTCGACGGGGTCTCCTGGGACGTGGGGGTGGTGGAAGACGGCGGCGTCCCCGACGCCGCGCAGGGCGAGGCCAGGAGCGACGAGGCGGCGGCGAGCGCGAGCGCCGCGAGGACCAGGCGCGGTGGCAGTGACGCGGAACGTGGCTGCATGGACATACCTCCGGATCGGCGAACGGGGGAGACGTATCCCCGCGATCCTACCAAATCGCGCATCGACCCGGTATCCTGCCGCGCCATGGCCCACGACGTGGTCGCCCCCCTACTCCTCGCCCTCGCGGTCGTCCTGGCGGCGGCATCGGCGGGCGGGTGGCTGGCCGAGAGGATCCGCCAGCCGTCCGTGCTCGGCGAGCTGATCGCCGGCATCCTGCTCGGCAATGTCGGGCTCCTCGGCTTCCACGGCTTCGAATGGTTCGCGGCCAATCCCGAACTCAAGGCGCTCGCCGAGATCGGGGTGATCGTGCTCCTCTTCGACGTGGGATTGGAGTCGACGGTCGGCGACATGCTGAAGGTGGGGCGCTCGGCGCTCCTGGTCGCCGTGCTCGGCGTGATCGCTCCCTTCGCCCTGGGCTGGGCCGCCGGCGCCTGGCTTCTGCCCGGGCGGCCCGCCTACGTGCACATGTTTCTCGGCGCCGTCCTGACCGCGACCAGCGTGGGAATTACCGCGCGCGTGCTGCGCGATCTGGGCCGGACGAAGAGCCCCGAGGCCAGGATCATTCTCGGCGCGGCGGTCATCGACGACGTTCTCGGACTGGTGATCCTGGCCGTGGTGAGCGGGATCATCGCGGCGGCGGCACGGGGCGGAGAGATCCCGTTCCTGGACGTGGCCTGGATCGCGGGAAAGGCGCTCGGGTTCCTGGCCCTCGCGATAGTGCTCGGCTCCCTCATCGCGCGGCACGCGCTCCGCTGGATCGCCGGGGCCGGGATGCCGGGAGCCCTTCTCACCGGCGGGCTCGTCGTCTGCTTCGTTCTCTCCTATCTTGCCGCGGCGGCCGGGCTCGCGCCCATCGTGGGGGCGTTCGCCGCGGGGCTCATTCTGGAGCCCGCGTTCTTCGCTGCCTTCGAGGAGACCCGCCGGGGAGAGACCATCCGCTCTTCGATCCGGCCCATCTCGACGATCCTGGTCCCCGTTTTCTTCGTGCGCACGGGCCTCCTCGTCGACCTCCGTTCCTTCGCCGACCCGCGGATCCTCGGAATCGCGGCGGCGCTCACGCTGGCGGCGTGCCTGGGAAAGCAGGCCTGCATCCTGGGTGTGCTGGATCGCGGCGTGAACCGCCTGGCCATCGGGATCGGGATGATCCCGCGCGGCGAGGTGGGGCTGATCTTCGCGAACATTGGCGTGGGGTTGACCCTGGCCGGCGAGCGCATCGTCACGCCGCCGCTCTATGCCGCGGTCGTCCTCATGGTGATCGCCACCACCCTGATGACGCCGCCCGCTCTCCAGTGGAGCTTCCGGCGGGGCGGACGCGCGAGGGACTAGCGGGGTTTGGGAGCGTCGCTACCGAGCGCTTCGCGGACCCGCGAGCGGAGAGGACGGCCGAGCGCTGCGGCCAGCACGTCGGACGCGGCCCGCACCCGGTTCAAGTCCAGCGGCACGGTGGCGCCGGAGCTTCGAAGAGCCCAGAGCAGGTCCTCGGTCGCGACGTTGCCTGCGGCTCCCGGTGCGTAGGGGCACCCTCCCACGCCGCCCGCGGAGGCGTCGAAGATGGTGATCCCCCGGTCGTACGCCGCCAGCGCATTGGCGATCGCGGTGCCGTAGGTGTCGTGGAAGTGCATGGCCAGTGCATCCTGCGGCGCGGCGTCGAGCAGGAGGTCGAGGAGCGCATGCACGTCCGCGGGGACCGCCTTCCCGATGGTGTCCCCGATCGAAATCTCCTCCACGCCCAGATCCAAGAGCCGCTTCACCACCGGGACCACCGCCGCGGGCGCGATCTTCCCTTCGAAGGGGCACCAGAACGCGGTCGAGACGTAGCCGCGGACCAAAAGCCCCGCCTCGAGAGCCTTCGCGACCACCGGACGGAAGCGCTCGATCGACTCGTCGATGGTGGCGTTGATGTTCTTCCGGTTGAAGGTCTCGGAGGCGGCCGTGAACACCGCGATCTTTCCGGCGCCGGCCGCGAGCGCGCGCGTGAGGCCCTGCTCGTTCGGAACGAGGGCCGAGTAGCGGACGCCTTCGCGCCGGCGGATGCGCTTCATCACCTCGTCGGCGTCCGTGAGCTGCGGGATCCACTTCGGGGAGACGAACGCCGTCACCTCGATCTCGTCGTACCCCGCCTCGGAGAGGGCGTCGACGAAGGCGACCTTGGCTTCGGTGGGGATGGGACGGCTCTCGTTCTGGAGTCCGTCGCGGGGGCCGACCTCCACGATGCGAACGTTCACGGCGCCGCATCCTTCCCGGCCGGCGCGATCCGCGCGAGGAGCTGGCCCAGCTCCACCCGATCGCCGGCCGCGCAGGAGACCTCGAGAAGAACCCCGTCCCCGGGCGCCGCCACCTTGAATTCCATCTTCATGGCCTCGATCGTGAGGAGCAAATCGCCTTCGCGCACCGCGGCGCCGGCGGCCGCTTCCACCGCCGCCACGCGCCCGGTCATGGGCGCCCGCACGTCGCCCGAAGCCTCGTCCCGGGCATGGTCCGAAGCGAGCCGGTGCTCCATGAGGAACACGTACACCCGCCCCTCCAGGGAAACCCAGATCCCCGCTCCGTCCCGGACGGCCGCGGCCCGCGCGACCAGGTTACCGGTCCGCATTTCGATCCAGGGCCCGTCGCGGGTGATCGCCGCATCCAGCAGGCGCCCGTCGCGTTCGAGAACCGCCGTACCACCCCGCAACGTGAGCCGCGCCGTGACCGGCTGCCCGGCGTGGCGAAGCGCGATCTCCCGGCTCATGCAGGGGACCCCGCGGGGCGTCCCCAAGCCCCCAACAGCCGCCACGGGGAGTGGCGGTCGGCGTCGGGCCGCGCTCCCGCGGTCCGCGCGGGGGCGACGAAGGCGATCGCGGCCGCGAGCACCGCCTCCTCGGGCGCGTCGGGCGCGGGCCAGCTCCGCGATTCGATGGTGCGCGTGAAGGTCGAACCGCTCCGGAACGCCTCGTCCTCCAGAAGATCGAGAAGAAATCCCTGATTGGTGACCACGCCGAGGAGAGCCGTCTCGCGGAGCGCCTGGACGAGGCGCGCGCGGGCCTCCTCGCGGGTCGCCCCGTGCGCGATCACCTTGGCGAGCAGGGAATCGTAATGCGCGTGCACGGGCCGCCCCTCCGCGATCCCCGTGTCGACGCGGATCCCTTCCCCGGCTCCCCACTCGAGGAGGAGCAGCTTCCCCGTCTGCGGGAGAAAGCCCCGGTAGGGATCCTCGGCGTTCACGCGCGCTTCGATGGCGTGGCCGCGCGGCGCGCCGGCGCGCGGCAGCGGGCCGCCCGCCGCGATCTCCACTTGCGCGCGCACCAGGTCGATCCCGAACCGCATCTCCGTCA
>DATGVG010000117.1:0-3024 GCA_035300625.1 Candidatus Limnocylindrales bacterium | reverse complement strand
GCGTTTCGCGCGCACGACGAGATCGACGACGGGGAGCGAGGCGACGGGGTAGCGTCTGAGAATCTCTTTCAAGCGTCGGCGCAAGCGGTTGCGGGCCACCGCGGTGAACTGAAAGCGCGGCACCACGATCGCCATCCGCGGGTGGTCCAGCGGACTCGGGCGCCACGCCAGGTCGAGATGCGGGGTGCGCAAGCGGCGACCCTGTTCCCAGCACGCAGCGAGCTCCGGACCGCGCGCGAGCCGCACGCGCCGCGGGAACCGCTCTCCCGTTAGTGACTCCGGTGTTTGGACGGCAGGCGTACGGTGAGGCGCTTGCGCCCCTTCTTCCGCCGGCGCGACAGGACGGCGCGACCCCACACGTCTTTCATGCGCGCGCGAAATCCGTGCTTGTTGATGCGCCGCCGATTGCGCGGGCGATACGTCGGACCCATACATTCCTCTCGGGAGGACGGGAAACGTACACGGTCGCCGGCGCGGTGGTCAAGGTTGACTTTTCCACAGGCCGACCGTACTTTCGGGCCGCCCTTGCAGGACGTCCCACCTCAGAGTCAGTCGCGGATGGAGCAGTCAACTAAAGAAGCTTGGAAGCGACTCCTCGACGAGGCGCGGCGCGAACTCCCCGACGCCACCGTGCGGACGTGGCTCGAGCCCGCGGTGCCGATCGCGCTGGACGACGGTCGGCTGATCGTCGGAGCCCCCGATCAATTCGCCGTTGAATGGAACGAGTCGAAGCACGCCACCGTCCTGGCGCGCGCCGCCGAGCGTGTGTTCGGGCGGCCTACGGCGGTCGTGTTCCGGGTGCAGGAGGATCGCCAGCAGCGGCCCCAGATGGATTTCTTCGTGGCGCCACGCGAGCCGGCGACCATCGACAAGGCCGGCGTCCCGACCACGCCGCTCAACGAGCGATACACGTTCCAGACGTTCGTGATCGGAAAGTCGAACGAGCTCGCGGCGGCGGCCGCGCACGCGGTCGGTGAGGCACCCGGCAAGACCTACAATCCGCTGTTCATTTACGGCGCCACGGGCCTCGGCAAGACGCATCTGATGCAGGCGGTCGCCCATGCCGTGCTCACCAAGTACCCGGGCACGCGGGTGCACTACTTCGGCGCCGAGCAGTTCATCAACGAAGTCATCGAATCGATCCACGCGCGCACCATGTCGGAATTCCGGCGCCGGTACCGCAACGACGTGGACCTCTTCCTGGTGGACGACGTGCATTTCCTCGAAGGCAAGGAAATGACGCAGGAAGAGTTCTTCCACACGTTCAACGCGCTGTTCGAGGGGCACAAGCAGATCGTGCTCACCTCGGATCGGCCGCCCAAGGAGATCCCGGGGCTGGAAGATCGGCTGATTTCCCGGTTCGAGTGGGGCCTGGTGGCGGATATCGGGCACCCGGACCTGGAGCACCGCATCGCGATCCTGCGCAAGAAAGCAGAGCAGGATCATCTCGAGCTCACGATTCCCGACGACGTGTTGCGGTTCATCGCGGAGCACGTCCGCTCGAGCGTGCGGGAGCTCGAGGGCTGCATCATCAAGCTGCTCCTGTTCGCCTCGCTCAAGAACCGCGAGGTCACCATCGAGCTGGCGCGCGAGGCCCTGTCGGACAAGATCCGCCAGGGAGAGGACGCGTCGAGCTACGGCGCGCCCACACCGAGCATCGATCGCGTCCAGGAAGTGGTGGCACGCCGCTGGGGCGTGACCCCCGAAGGGCTGCGCTCCAAGGCCCGCACCAAGACGCTGACGATCCCGCGGCAGGTCGCGATGTACCTGGCGCGCAACATGCTGAGCATGCAGCTGGTGGAGATCGGGCAGGCGTTCGGGGGGCGTGACCACTCGACCGTGATCCACTCGGTGGACAAGGTGGAGCGGCAGATGATGCGGGATCGGACGTTCAAAGAGCGCGTCGAGATGGCGCGCCAGGAGTTGTCCGCACTCTAGCCAACATCTGGAAGCGAGCGGTGTGGGCGGGTGTGGGAAGCGCAGGGAGATGTGGGGAAAGCCCGGGATACCAACAGTCCCAACAAACAGACGGCACGGCGGCGGGACGCGAGTTGGTTCGCCGAGCATGAGTTAGGCCGACTGCCAACATTTCCCCGCCCTCTACTACTACTACTAGTAGTTCTATTCTAGTAGAGTAGTAGAGTCTTACTCCACAAAACCTGGGAAAAGGGCTACGCGACGGATGAAGTTCACGATTACGCGAGAGCAGCTGCAGGAGGGATTGAACGGAGTCGCGGCGGCCATCCCCGCCAAGACGACCCTGCCGGTGCTCGCCAACGTCCTGGTCGAAGTGACGAAACAGGGTCTCCGCCTCTCCGGGACGGACCTGGACATTGCGGTCACGACCACCGTGCCGGCCGAGGTGGACGCCGAGGGCGCGGTGACCCTGCCGGCCAAGAAGCTCTTGGATATCGCGCGGGAGCTGCCCTCTGGGCCCGTGCGGTTCACGGCGGCGGGTGAGTCGCGCGTCGCGATCGAATGCGGCCGCGCGAAGTTCAAGCTACTGGGATTGCCGCGCGAGGAGTTTCCGTCCTTCCCCGCCGTCAAGTTCGACGGGGCGTGGAACGCGGCGGCGGGTGTGGTGCACAAGCTCGTGGGGCACGTCGCCTTCGCGGCTTCGACGGAGGAGAGTCGGCCGATCCTGAACGGCGTGCTGTGGGAGCTCCGGCCCGACCACATGCGCATGGTGGCGACCAACGGGCACCGGCTGGCCAAGATGGACGTTCCGGCGCAGGGGGGCTCGACCGCGGACCTGATCGTCCCGCCCAAGGCGCTCGAGCAGATCCTCCGGCTGTTCGCGGCCGACGACGCCCTCGAGATCGCGCGCAGCGACAACCACATCGGCTTCCGGGCCGGAGGGACCCTGGTGTTCTCGCGCTTGATCGAAGGGCCGTATCCGAACTACGAGCAGGTGATTCCCCGCGAGAACGACAAGTTCGCCACGGTGGACAAGGCGGCGATGGCCGCCGCGCTGCGCCGCATGAGCGTGGTGGCGAGCGATCAGACGCACCGGATCCGGCTCGC
>DATGVG010000116.1:0-7274 GCA_035300625.1 Candidatus Limnocylindrales bacterium | reverse complement strand
CTCGGTCACCGGGTGCTCCACCTGGAGCCGCGTGTTCACCTCGAGGAAGTAATAGGCGTCCCCGGGGCCGAGCAGGAATTCCACGGTGCACGCCCCCGAGTAGGCCGCGTCCCGCGCCAGGCGAACCGCCGCCTCTTCCATGGTACGGCGAAGCCGGTCGCCGACCGCGGGCGAGGGGGATTCCTCGATGACTTTCTGGTAGCGGCGCTGGAGGCTGCACTCGCGCTCCCCCAGCGCGATCGCATCTTTCCCGTCCCCGAGAACCTGGATCTCGACGTGGCGCGCCGGATCGACAAGCTTCTCGAGGAACAGCCGCTCGTCTCCGAAGGCCGCTCCGGCTTCCCGGCGCGCGCTCTCGAACGCGGCGGGAAGGTCCGCGGCCTGGTCGACGCGCCGCATGCCGCGTCCGCCGCCGCCGCCCGCCGCCTTCACCAAGATCGGGTACCCGATCCGCCCCGCCTCGGCCTGCGCGCGGATGGCGTCCTCGATCCCTTCCACGCCGGGCACGACCGGCACTCCGGCCCGCTCGGCCGCGCTCCGCGACGAGACCTTGTTGCCCAGAAGCTCCATGCTATCCGGGGACGGCCCGATGAAGGTGATCGCCGAATCCCGGCACGCGCGCACGAAGGCGGCGCTCTGCGAGAGGAAGCCGTACCCGGGGTGGATCGCGTCGGCGCCAAGGGCGCGCGCGGCGTCCAGGAGGACCGCCGCGTTCAGGTAGGACCCGGCGGGATCGGCGGGGCCGATCCGGATCGATTCGTCGCCCGCGGCGGCATGCGGCGCCCCCCGGTCCGCATCGGAGTAGACCGTCACCGAGGGGATGCCCATGTCGCGCAGGGTGCGGCAGATCCGGACCGCGATCTCGCCGCGGTTGGCGACGAGCACCTTCCGGAATCGGCGGAGGGGCTGGCCCGTGCTGCGCGCGAGGTCGGCCCGGGCGGTCACTTCTTCCAGGCGGGGCGGCGCTTTTCCAGGAATGCCCCGAGCCCCTCCTGCCCCTCGGGCGAGGTTCTGAGCCCGGCGATGGCCTTCACCGAATTCTCGATGGCCTGGTCGCGGGCCAGCGCCGTGTTCTCGCGGATCAGCCGCTTGGCCGCCGCGACCGCCAGCGGCCCGTTTCCGGCGATCGCGGCGGTGATGCCGGCGACCGCCAGGTCCAGGTCCGCGGAGGGAACGACCTCGTGCACCAGGCCGATCGCCTTGGCCGTGTCCGCCCGGAAAATCTCGCCCGTGAGGAAGTAGCGCCGGGCCGCGGCGACTCCGATCTTGGGAAGGACGAAGGAGGAGATGACCGCCGGCGCGATCCCCAGGCGCACCTCGGTGAATCCGAAGTCCGCGCCCTCCGCGGCCACGACCACGTCGCAGCAGGCGATCAGCCCCATGCCGCCGCCCAGGCACGCGCCGTTGACGCGCGCGATCGTGGGAATGGGCAGCTCGTCCAGGTCCCGCATCATCCGCGCAAAGCGCCCCGCGTCCGCTTCGTTCTCGTCGCGCGTGGAGCCGATGCTCCGCCGCATCCAGTTCATGTCGGCGCCGGCACAGAAGGCGCTCCCTTCCCCGGTCACGACCAGGACTCGCGGGGCGGTCTCGGGAGCGATCTCGAACCCGTTGCGAACGACGAGGAGCGCGGCCGAGAGCTCGGCGATGAGGGCGTCGTCGAAGGCGTTCCGCACCTCGGGGCGCGTCAGCGTGAGCCGCGCGGCGGGGTGTTCCACGTCCAGGCGGACCCGAGGCGGATCGGGCGTCACAGTATCGGGCGTCACATCCGGTACACCGGCGCCGGCCCGCGCACGACCGGAGCGTTGAGCGACGCCGAAAGGGACAGGCCGACCACGGCGCGCGTGTCGGCAGGGTCGATCACGCCGTCGTCCCACAGGTGGGCGGTCGCGTAGTAGGGGCTGCCCTCCTGCTCGTACTTCTCCAGCACGGGATCCGCGATCGCCGCCGCCTCCGCGTCGCTCAGCAATTTCCCCTCGCGGTGGAGCTGATCGCGCTTCACCTGGACCAGCACCGACGCCGCCTGCTCGGCGCCCATCACCGAAATCCGGGAATTGGGCCACCCGTAGAGGAAGCGCGGAAGATATCCGCGCCCCGACATCGCGTAGTTTCCGGCCCCGTGCGACGCGCCGATCAGCACGGTGATCCGCGGCACCTCCGCGGTGGCCACCGCCTGGACCATCTTCGCGCCGTCCTTGGCGATGCCGCCCGCTTCGTAGCGCTTGCCCACCATGAAGCCGGTGATGTTCTGGAGGAACACGAGCGGGATCCGGCGCTGCGCGCACAGCTCCACGAAATGCGCCCCCTTCAAGGCGCTCTCCGAGAAGAGCACCCCGTTGTTCGCCACCACGCCCACCGGGTACCCCATCCATCGCCCGAAGCCGCAGACCAGCGTGGTCCCGTACTCCCGCTTGAACTCGTGGAGCCGGCTTCCGTCGAGGAGACGCGCCAGCACCTCGCGGACGTCGTAGGGCTGCCGGGTGTCGGGAGGCAGCACGCCGTAGATCTCGTCGGGAGGGTAGAGAGGGTCTTCCGGCTCGGCCAGGTCCAGCGTGACCCGCTTCACCGTTCCCAGCCGCTCCACCGCCTCGCGCAGGATCTGGAGCGCCTCTTCCTCGTTCGCCGCCATGTGGTCGGTGACGCCGCTCTGCCGCGAGTGCACCTCCGCGCCTCCCAGGTCCTCGGGCGTCACCTCTTCCCCGGTCGCCGCCTTCACCAGCGGGGGTCCGGCCAGGTAGATGGTGCCGGTGCCGCGCACGATCACGTTCTCGTCGGACATGGCCGGAACGTAGGCGCCGCCGGCCGTGCACATGCCGAGCACCCCGGCGAGCTGGGGGATTCCCGCGGCGGACATGACCGCCTGGTTGTAGAAGATCCTGCCGAAGTGCTCCTGGTCGGGGAAGACCTCGGCTTGCATCGGCAGGAAGACCCCGCCCGAGTCGACCAGGTAGATCGCGGGCAGCCGGTTCTCCCTGGCGATGTCCTGCGCGCGGATGTGCTTCTTGATGGTGATCGGATAGTAGGTGCCGCCCTTGACGGTCGCGTCGTTCGCCACGATGACGCACTCGCGCCCGGAGACCACTCCGACGCCGGTGACGATGCCCGCGGAGGGGACCTCGTCGCCGTAGAGTCCGCCCGCCGCCAGGGCCGACAGCTCGAGGAACGGGGTATCGGGATCGAGCAACCGCTCGATGCGCTCGCGGGCGAGGAGCTTCCCGCGACTCCTGTGTAACGCGACGGCCTGTTCGGAGCCGCCGCGCTTCACCCCTTCGAGCCGCTTCCGGAGATCGGCCGCCAGCCGCTCGTGGTGCGACCGATTCTTCTGGAATTCGGGGCTCTGGGTCTTGAGATGGCTCCGGAGGACGCTCATGGAGTCGTCACTGTAACCGCCAAATCTCCTTGGGGAAAGGGGGAACGGGGTGCCGACAAAGCGCTGGAGAATCGCGGAAAGAGTGCCGATGAATCGCCGGGACGCTGACCATCCAGGAGGGAATCGGCCGCCATGGCCCAACGCAGACCGCCCGAGCACACGCAGCGGCAGTTCGACAGGCGCACCTGGAGCATTCTCGGGCTCTCGATCTTGATCATCCTCGCCTTCAGCGCGACGATCCCGACGCTGTACCTGGCGCTGGCCCGCTCGGGCTTCCTGGGCGACAACCTGCCGGCCGGGGGCGGCTGGGTCCTGCTCGTCGGGTTGGTCGGGCTCACGTCGCTCTTCTGCCTGTACATGATCAACCAGCAGGCCGCGATCAACCGTCTCCGCGACCGGATGGTCAACGACCAGATGGAGTTGGAGCAGTCTCGGGGCCGGCTGGCCGAGCTGACCTCGCTCTTCCAGCTGGGCAACAGCCTCCACATGGAGCTGCCGCTGGAAACGATTCTCGAGATCACCGTGCGCCGGGTCGCCTCGACGCTCCACTCCCACGACGTCTCCCTGTTCCTCTATGACCCGGACACGAAGACGTTGTCGGTCAAGGGGTCGTTCGGGCTGGCCCCGCGGGATCCGGAGCCGGACGTGAAGCTGGGCGAGGGCGCCGTCGGCTGGGCGGCGCGCCACCGCGAGCCGATCATGATGCAGCAGAAGGAGCGGGACGCCCGTTTTTCGGAGTTCTTCACGTCGCACCCCGAGGTCGGGTCGGTGCTGATCCTACCCATCGCGCTGGAGAGCCGCACGCTCGCGGTGATGCAGGTCTGCCGGGCGGTGCGCGCCGAGCCGTTCCGTCTGGAGCACCGCGACATCGGCCAGCTCTTCGCCGAGAACGTCGCCTCGGTCCTGGACCGCGCCTGGGTCATGGACCGGCTCCGGCGCACGACGACCTTGGTCGCGGCGGCGGCTGCAGCGCCCCCGGCGGGGTCCGCCGGCGAATTTCGCGACGGGTTTCTGGGAGCGGCCGCGGCCGAGCTGAAGTCCCCTCTCACCTCGATCGTGGCGTACTCGGAAGTGCTCGACCTGAACGACAAGAAGATGACCCCGTCGATGCGGCACGAATTCACCGGGCGGCTCCGGAGCGAGGCCCAGCGGTTGATGGCGCTGGTCGATGACGTGCTCGACCTGGTCCGCCTGGACCTGGGGCGCTACCTCCTCGAGCTCCACGTGGCGAACGTGAACGACGCCGTCCGCGCGGCGGTCGACGCGGTGCGTCTGCAGGCGGACGCCAAGTCCATCGCGATCGAGACGGTGCTGGACCAGCGGATTCCCGACCAGCACCTGGATCCCGGGAAGATGCGGCAGTCGATCGCCAACGTTCTGCGGAACGGGATCCGCTTCTCGCCCATGAAGAGCCACATCCGCATCGCGACCTGGCTCCGAGACGACGGCGTGGTCGTGGAGATCAAGGACGCCGGGCCGCCGGTGCCCGTCGAGTCCTCCTCGTCCGTCTTCGAGCTGGAGCACGCGGCCGACGAGGAGAACAAACGCTGCAAGGATGGACTCGGGTTCGGGCTTCACCTGACGAAGCGCTTCGTGGAGCTGCACGGGGGCTCGGTGAGCGCCGGACCGGATCCCACGGGCGGCGGCGCGGCGTTCTGGATCCGGCTGCCTCGCGGCGAGGACATCTCGCACATGGTCGTCACGGATCCCTTCGCGGGAGAGCTGGCGAAGGGCTAGACGATCGTCTCCTCAGGACCCCGCATCGTCTCCTCCGGACTCCGCAGCACTCCGTGCCCTGGGCGCCCGCCGGGCGAGCGGTCCAGCGCGGCCTGAACCATCGCCAGCTCCCCGACGTTCTCCAGCGTCAGCATCCCCACCACCTCGCCCCGCTCCGAGATCACGAGGAGCGCGGGGCACCGGCTCCTCTCCATCCGCTGGAAGGCGTCCTCCAGGAATTCCCGGGGGTGCGCGAAGCCGCAGGTCTGCCCAGCGATCTCCCCCACCGTGCGGTCCCGCGGCCCCTCGGCAAGAGCTGTGAGGAGAGCGCGCCGCGTCAGGATCCCCACGGGGGGATCCCCGTCGCGCGCGGCCAGCACCGGGAAGTCCTGCTGGTGGCCGTCCAGGAGGAGCTCGACCGCGCGCGTCAGAGGCTCGTCGGCGCGGAGGCTCCGGAAATCGGTGATCATCGCCCGGGATACCGGCACACCCCGGAACGCCGACCGCATTCGCGCCAGCGACGCTTCCTGCCCCGCGGCCAGGAACACGAACAGAGCGATCAGGAACAGGTACGGCTGCGGGAGCTTGATCGCGAGGATCGCGAATACCACCGCGATCCCCTGCCCGATGCCCGCCGCGATCTGGGTCGCGCGCAGGTACTCGATGCGGGTCGCCAGCAGCGCGCGCAGCACGCGCCCGCCGTCCATGGGGAAGGCCGGGATCATGTTGAAGAGCACGATGTAGATGTTCACCGCGAAAAGCTGAGGCAGGAAGCCGCCGCTGAAGTCGAGAGGGAGGCGGGACGGAGCAACGTGCCACAGGAGCGTCAGGATCGCGAGAAGGCAGGCCGCGATCGCGACGTTGACGGCGGGGCCGGCCAGCGCCACCAGGATCTCGTCCCGCGGCCGCTCCGGGATCCGCTCCAGGCGCGCCAGGCCGCCGATCGGGAGCAGCGTGATGTCCCGCGTGCGGATTCCGTAGCGCCGGGCGGTCAGCGCGTGCCCCAGCTCGTGGAGTACGATGCAGGCGAACACGGCGAGGACGAACCCGGCTGCCTCGAGGGCCGCCGCCACGCCTCGCCCCGTGGTCATGCTCTCGACGAAGACCCAGCCGACCAGCAACAAGAAAGTCGCGTGGACCCGGATGGGGATCCCCGCGACCCTCGCGATCTGCCAGGACCAGCGCACGCTCGTTTTCGCCCGAGTCCGCTACGCCCCCGGGCCGCTCCCGCCGGATCCCGGGTCGGCCCCGAGATAGCGCGCGAGCCATGCCCGGACTTCGCGATTCCAGAGAAGCGAGTTCTGCGGCTTCAGGATCCAGTGATTCTCGTCGGGGAAGAAGAGAAGCCGCGCGTCCACGCCCTTCGCCTTGTATACGTTGTAGACGGCAAGCCCCTGGTTGTGGGGAACGCGGAAGTCCCGCTCGCCGTGAATGACCAGCATCGGCGTCGTGAAGCCGCGCGCGAACCGCGCGGGATTCCAGCGATCGATGGCGTCGAGCCGGTCCCACGGCTCCCCGCCGTAGGCCTGCATGCGCCCCTGCGTCACGTCGCTTCCGTACTCGGCGAGCAGGTCGAAGACCCCGGCGTGGTTGACCAGGCAGCGGAAGCGGTCGGTGTGGCCGGCGATCCAGCACACCAGATAGCCGCCGTAGCTGCCGCCGGCGGCCGCCATGCGCGAGGGGTCGATGTATCCCGTCTCGATCATCGCGTCGGTGGCCTTCATCACGTCCGTGAAGGGCTTGTCGCCGTGCCCGCCCTGGATGCACGCGGCGAACTCCTGCCCCCAGGACGTGGAGCCGTGGAAATTCACGGCTGCCGCTACGTAGCCCGGCGCGGCGAACGCCTGGAGGTTCCAGCGGAAGTGGAAGCTGTCCGCGGTGATCCCGTGCGGTCCGCCGTGGATCACCTGGACCAGCGGCCACTTCTTCGCGGGATCGAAGCCCGGAGGCAGCACGACGAACATCTGGACCGGCTTTCCGTCGGCTCCGTCGAATTCCATCTCGCGCACTTCTCCCCAGGCGATCTCGGAGAGGAGCGCCGCGTTGAACGCGGAGACCCTCCGGAAATCGGTCCCATCGGGGCGGCACGAGACGACCTCCGCGGGCTGGGAAACCGTCTGCAGCGTGAAGTAGACGCGTCCCCCGATGCGGAGCCCGCCGACCGAGCCCCCCTCGACAATGCGGCGCGGCG
>DATGVG010000115.1:0-10087 GCA_035300625.1 Candidatus Limnocylindrales bacterium | reverse complement strand
CCAGATGCCGCGCCGTGGGATCGCCCAGCCGGGTGGCGACCAGCGCGTGGCTGTACTCGTGGATCGTGAGCGCGAAAAGGAGCGGAGGAACGAGTAGGAGCAGGCCCGTCACGTCATCCACCCCGGCCTCCCTTCCCCGCGCGCCGCGGCGCGCCTACTGCTGTCCGTCGTTCCTGGAGGGTTTCAGCGTCACCTCGGCCGCGTGCGTGAACCAGCGGGCAGCGGCGTCGCGGACGTCCTCGGGTTTCAGCTTCAACAGCGCGGCCTCGAACCGCCGCGGATAGTCGATGGTGACGCCCTGGATCTCCCAGCGGGAGAGGTTGCGCGCCCGCACGGTCGGCTCGTTCTGCTTCCAGAAGAAGGCGCTCTGCACCCGCTTCACGTGGACGTTCCACTCCCCCGGGTCGAAGGGCTCGGTGCGGAGCCGGCCCATCACCGCGGCGACGGTGTCGCGCGCGGCCGCGTACTTGGCCGGCTTCGTTCCCAGGTGCACCGCGATCGAGGAGCGGTGCGGATACGACGGGAACATGACTCCGACGGCGCCTGCCTGATCCCGCTGCGGCATCCAGTACGTGATCGGAGAGCGGTCGGCCGAGCGAAGGTACGAGTCGAGGATCATGAACGCCGCGAAGTCCCCCTCGGCGTATCCCGGGGCCGGATATCCATAAACCAGGGATTGCGCCAGGATCTGTCGCTCCCCGGAAATCACGGTGTCGGCGGCGAGGGGCTGCGGCGCGTCCGGGGCGGGCGCCGGAGGCGCGCCGGCCGGCGCGGCCAGGAACAGCTTCTCCAGCTGCGCCATCGTCTTCTTCCCGTCCATGTTCCCCACCACCGAAACCGCCATGTTCCCGCCCACGAAAAACCGCGAATAGAGAGCCAGGACGTCCGAACGGCGAGCCTCGGAGAGCGCCTGCACGGTGCCGTGGGGCGGCCGGGCGAAAGGGCTCCCGCGATAGAGCGTGGCGAGGAACGTGGAATACGTGGCTTCCATCGGGCTTTCCACGTCGCCCGCGGCCTTGGCCAGAAAATAGCTCCGAGCGCTCTGGACGGAGGTATCGGGGAACGACGGCGAGAGGACCATCTGGGCCAGGAGGTCGATCGCCGCCGGAGCCTCCTCGCGAACGGTCTCCAGGCCCACCTGGCCGTAGTCGGCGCTCGCGCCCGATTCCAGATGCGCCTTGTGCGCGAGGAGGTGGAGCTGGAGATCGGCGGGCGTGAGCTTCTTGGTCCCGGCCGTGAGCGAGGTCATGAGGACCTGGCTCAGCCCCGAAGTCTCGTCGTTCTCGTAGAGGGACCCCATGCGGAGGGCGACCATGGCCGCGACCTGATCGCTGGTGCGCTGCTCCTGCACCAGGAGCACGACGCCGTTCTTCAGCACCTTCCGGTCCACGGGGAGCCCGGGATCGTAGATTGGCACCCGCGGCCGCTGCGGGATCTCCGGCATCTCGCGCTCGCGAGGCTCCTGTGCCTGGGTCGAATCGGCGGGCGTGGACTGGCCCGCTTGAGCCAACTCGGGGGGCCCCTGGGAAGGCTCATCCGCCCGCGCGGGAGGAGCCCCGGCGGCCAGGGCCAGCAGGGCGGCAAGGGCCGCGCCCGATAACCCCGAAAGTCGTTTGTGGGTAAGGAGATTCGAGAGAGGACCCATTTTTACGAGAATACCAGAGAGCCGGGGCGCCGTCAACGCGGCGGGCGTCCAGCGCGCCCCGTGATCGATGCAAACACCGCTTTGGGCAACATTTCGCCCGTTAAGTTCGCGTCCCGTATTGCCGAATTCTCAGTGTGAGGCCGGGGGCCTCCTGAAAGGACGGCAAAATGGGACGTGTCCGGACGCAGCACGCGCACCGACGCGGCGCGATTTGCGGGATCGTTCTCGGAGTGACGCTGACGCTGTTCAGCGCCTCGCCGATGAACGCCGCCGCGAGTCCGACGACGGATCCTCCCAAGTCCGCCCTCCACGAATTCCGTCTCCTCTGTGCCCAGCTGGTCGACGCGCGCGAGCGCCTCGCGAACGGCCGCCTGGACGAAGAGGCGTTCTCCGACACGCTGCTCGCGCTGTTCATCCGCGCCGACAGCCTGGCCCACATCCTCGCGGCGGGCCAGCGCGGCAATCCCTCGTGGATTACCCTCCAGCGCGGGACGTCGTACCTGATCGATTCGCTGCGGGACAACTGGGTGGGAATGGCGGCGCGAAACGGGGTGTCCTTCGCGGAAGCCGATCTGGCGTTGAAGGCTGCCGTCGCGTGGAGAAGCAACGTGCCGGAGGCCGCCGAAGCCCCCTAGGGGGAAAAAGTGGAGCTGGCGGGGTTCGAACCCGCTACCTCTTGACTGCCAGTCAAGCGCTCTCCCAACTGAGCTACAGCCCCATCCCTACGCGATGAACCAACTTCGCGGCAATTGAGATTACCCTTGGTCTTATGCCTCGTCAACGGCCAGACTGCGCGGGGTGCTGATGAATGATCCCAACATCCCGGCCGCGTCCGGCCCCAACGAGCGGCCGCTGGCGGGACACCGCTACCACTTCAGCGGGGTCGGCGGCAGCGGCATGGCGCCGCTCGCCATGCTCGCGCTCTCCCTGGGCGCGACCGTGACCGGCTCGGACCGGAACCTGGACCGCGGCGTTGCCCTCCACGTCTTCGAAGAGTTGCGCCGTGCCGGCGTCACCCTGCTCCCCCAGGACGGCTCGGGCGTCGTCGAGAACCTCACCGCCTTCGTCCACTCCACCGCGATCGAGAAGGACAGTCCCGACTTCGCCAGGGCCGTGGCCCTGGACGTCCCTCGAATCCGGCGCGGCTCGTTCCTGGCGCGGCTGGCCGCCTCGCGGCGCACGGTGGCCATCGCCGGCACCAGCGGCAAGTCCACGGTCACCGTGATGACCGCGCACATCCTGGTCGTGGCCGGCTACGACCCGTCCTTTCTGGGTGGGGGCGCGGCGGTCCAGCTCAACGGCGCCTCTCCCCCCGGCAGCCTGCGCGTCGGCGGCGGGGAGTGGTTCGTGGTCGAGACCGACGAAAGCGACGGAAGCGTGGCCGAGTTCACCCCGGCGATCGCCGCGCTCACCAATCTGAGCCGCGACCACAAGGAGATCGACGAGACGGCCCGGAACTTCGAATCGCTCCTGACCGGCACGACCGAGCGCGCGGTGATCCACGTGAGCGACCCCCTGCTCGAGCGCGTCGCAGTGCCGTCGAAGCTGGACGTGCTCCGGGTCGCCATGCCCGGCCTCACCTGGGCAGAGCCGCACCTGCGCGTGGAGCGGATCAAGCTGGAGCCCGCGGCGGTGGAATTCTTCGTCGGCGACGCCCGGGCGCGCGTTCCCTTCCCCGGCATCCTCACCGTCGAGAACGCGCTCCTCGCGATCGGCGCGGCCGTGGCCGCCGGCGTTCCCCTCGCATCGGCTGCCGCTGCCCTCACCACATTCGCCGGCGTTCGCCGGAGGCTGGAACGGATCGGTTCGGCCCAGGGCGTCGACGTCTACGACGATTTCGCCCACAACCCCGTCAAGATCCGGGCCGCGCTCCGCGCCCTCCGGCCGTCCGGCGCCCTGCGCGTCTACTACCAGCCCCACGGATACGGGCCCACCCGCTTCTTCGCCGCGGAGCTGACCGAAGCGTTTCAGGACGAGCTGCGAAAACCAGGCGACCGCCTCTTCCTCGCCCCGATCTATGACGCCGGCGGCACGGCCGACCGGTCGATCCGCTCGGAGGACCTGGTGCGCGCAATGCGGGAGCGGGGCGTCCCCGCCGAGATCGCCCCATCGCGGGAGGAGGCGTCGCGCGGCTTGGTCGAGGGGGCCCGGTCCGGCGATCGGATCCTCGTCATGGGCGCGCGCGACGACACGCTTCCCGCTTTTGCCCGCTCGCTCTACGCCGCGCTAGTCACGCGCGACGAGTCGGCGGCCGCACAGCGCGACAACCCCTAGGCCCGCAAGCCAGACCGAACGGCTGTCCGGCTCCGGAAGGGACACCGGGTCCGGCGGCGGCGTCAGTCCGTTCCCCGGCTCGGAAAAGCATCCCGTCCAGGCGCCGGACGTGACGGTGATTCCTCCGAACGTGAACGTCGGCAGGTCGAAGCCGATCGCCATCCGCGCCCCCTCCTGGCTCCGCTCGAACGCGGTGATCCGCACGAAGTCCGGAATGTCGATCCACGCTCCCGGCTGCAGGTGCACCTGGGCGAGGGCCGCCGCGATCTCCGCGCCCGAAGCCCCGGTGAGCGCGACGCAGTTGTCGGCGACCCCAGTGGCGGCGCCGCCGCCCCCGCCGTTCGACCCGCTGACAGGCGACGAGAACGCGTAGAGCGAGTCGGTCAGGTCGAGCACCGTGCGGCTGACGGCGCCTTCGGCGCCGGCGGCCCCCGACTTGCCCGCCGCGCCGCCCGCGGCCACGTTCTGCTTGGACGCGTAGCCGGCCACCCCGTTCACACCGGTGAGCACCGAGACACCGGGGAGCGCGTCCGGAAACGCGATCTCCTGGTCGGAGACGTTCTGCACGCGCACCGTCAGTCCTACCAGTCCCAGCGGATCGAAGAGGAGCGGCGAGCCAAGCTGGGTCAGCGTGCTTCCCGAGAGTGATTCTTGAGGGAGCGGGTCGGCGAGAGTGGTCGAGCCGTCGACGCCGGTGGCTCCTCCGACGACCGTGAGCGAGATGAGCCCGGCCCCCGCGGCCCTGGGACCCAGTGTGAAGCAGACGGCGAGAACGAAGAGAATGGTTCGTGGCACGGCACGCCCTCCGGTGTGGGTGATGTCGGGACCGGACGGCATTTGCGAGAGACGTGCCGGAGGAGCGCGCGGCGGGAGGGATCGCGCTCCGCGGCGCGCGGACGCGCGGAACCGCGCGGGAGTGCGGGCCGTGCTCGCCGGCGCCGGGGCGCGCCGCGTCGCCCCAGGGCTCCGCCGCCGCCAACCAACGTTGACCCGGGCCGCACCGCCGCGCCGGCCCCGGGTGATCAGCCCACCAGCTCGGTGACCGACTTGCCCTGCAGGAACAGCCCCAGGTAATCGCGTCCGCCCGCCTTGGAGTCGGTGCCGCTCATGTTGAAGCCGCCGAACGGATGAACTCCCACGAGCGCGCCCGTGCACTTGCGGTTGATGTAGAGATTGCCCACGTGCAGGCGCCGCTTCGCGTCGACGATCCGGGAGCGGTCCCGGGAGTAGTACGCGCCCGTCAAGCCGTAGATCGTCCCGTTCGCGATCGCGATCTCTTCCTCGTAGGAGGAGGCGGGGATGACCGCGAGCACCGGGCCGAAGATCTCCTCCTGGGCGATGCGCGCGTCAGGGCGGACGTCGGTGATCACGGTGGGCTGGATGAAATATCCCGGACCCGAATGCTTGGCGCCGCCGGTCAACAGCTTCCCTTCCTTCTTTCCCACCTCGATGTAGTCGAGGATCGTCTTCTCCGCCCGCGCGCTCACCACCGGGCCGAGGTAATTCTCGCTCCGGACCGTGGGGCCGACCGTCATGGCCTTCACCCGCTTCTCCAGCCGCTCGACGAACCCGTCGTAGAGCGACCGGTGGACGATGGCCCGCGAGCAGGCCGAGCACTTCTGCCCCTGGAAGCCGAACGCGCCCGCCGCGACTCCGAGCACCGCGGCCTCCAGATCCGCCCCCTCGTCCACGATCGTGAAGTCCTTGCCGCCCATCTCGAGAATCATCCGCTTGAGCCAGATCTGCCCGGCAGGGACCCGAGCCGCGCGCTCGTGGATGCGGATCCCGACCTCCTTGGATCCCGTGAAGGCGATGTACCGCACTCGCGGGTGCTCGACCAGGGCGTCGCCCATGGAGCCGCCCGGACCGGGAAGGAAGTTGACCACTCCCGGAGGCACGCCCGCCTCCTCCAGAATCTCGAACATCTTCCAGGCGATGAACGGCGCGTCGCTCGAGGGTTTCAAGACCACCGTGTTCCCCGTGACGACCGAGGCCACTGTCATGCCCGTGGTGATCGCGAGCGGGAAATTCCACGGCGGAATGACCGCGCCCACGCCCAGCGGGATGTACTGGTAGACATTCTCCTCACCGGGGTACGGCGTCACCGGCTGCGGTCCGCCCCACCGGAGCATCTCGCGCGCGTAGAACTCGCAGAAGTCGATCGCCTCGGCCGTGTCGCCGTCGGCCTCGGGCCAGCTCTTTCCGACCTCGTAGATCATGGCGGCCGACAGCTCGTTCCGGCGGCGGCGCATGATTCCGGCCGCGCGCAGGAGCACGTTGGCGCGCTCCTCGGGCGGCACGCCGGACCACGAAGCGAAGGCGCGCTCGGCGGCGGCCACGGCCTGGTTCACGTGATCCACGGTAGCCTTGGCGAAATTCCCGACGCACTGAGACGGATCGGCGGGATTCACGCTCTGGAAGGTGTCCTGGCTGGCGATGCGCTCGCCGCCGATCACCAGGGGGTAGGTGCGCCCGAGCTGCCCGCGGACGGTCTCCAGGGCGGACTCCATGGCCCTCTCGTTCTCGGGGCGCGAGAAATCGAGCATCGCCGTGTTCTGAAACTCCGGAAGCATCGACTACTCCTTGGTAGGAGAGGGTTTCGAGAGGTTAATACTGCGCGCTCCATGATATCCGCTCTCGCCACGGCTGTCATCCCGGTGCTCCTCCTCGCCTATCACCCCGCCGCCGCCGCGCGCGGGATCTGGCACGCGGGCGCGTTCCGGGAGGAGATGGTGCGGTGGATCGCGACGGGAGCGTCGGAATAGAAGCGGGCGGGAGCGCATGACGCTGGTGCGTCCGGCTCCCGCCCTGGCCGCGAGGTCGCGGCTCGCTGCGATTACTTGAGGATCGTCAGCGACGTCACGTCGTCGCCTTCGTCCGACTCTGCCTTCACGAAGTAGCGGCCCGAGGAGAGGGTCACGCCGCCCTGGGTCTTGCCGTCAAAGCGCAGCACGTGCAGACCGGCGGGGACGGAGGCCTCGTCGACCAGGGTCCGGAGAAGCTTTCCGGTCACGTCGAACACCCGCACGCGGAGGCGCCCGTCGCGCGAGGTCACGATGGAGACTGCGGTTTCCGGGTTCAGCGGGTTCGGGCCCAGGCGCTTGATGACGCCATTCGACTCGCGCGCCACGACCGCGTTCACGGGGACGCTGAATTCCGAGCCGTCCCGCAAGGTCATCTTCAGGGTCATGTTCGCGCTCACCCGGTCGCCGATGTTGGCGAACAGCGCGCGCAGATCCAGCTTCCCAAATTCCATCCGCAGCTCGAGCACGCCGTCATGGTCCCTGTCGGTCGTGGGGTCGAAGCTGTCGGCTAGCGGCGCGATCGACGTGACGGAACCCGAGTTCACCCAGGCCCAGAGGCGGATCGACGCCAGATTGATGTCGCCCAGTCCAAATCCACGGATCGGCTCGACGTAGAAGCGCTCCCGCGGCTTGCCGATGTCGAGGCGGATCGGGTCGGCATCGGTCCACGCGCGCGCCGCCGGAGGATCGGCCACGTCGGTCACGGTTACCGTGACGACCACGTCGCTGCCCAGATCGGCGTTGTCGCGGTCAGCCTGGTGCAGCGTGACGTGGTAGACGCCCGTTCCGGTCATGGAAGCAGTGAGCGCGAGCGAGCCCGTGCCGTTACCCGCGTCGGCCAGCGTCGCGCTGAGCGCGGAGCCGGCGTCCGAGGATTTGACCGAGAGCACCGGCGCGCCCTGGCCGCACGCCTCGTCCGGATCCGACGCGCTCACCGACAGACTGGTCGAGCCGGCTTCGGGCAGTGAGGCCGCGTACGACGACGCGTCCCACGACGGCGTGCGGTTCACGTTGACCACCGTGATCGAGAAGGTCTCCGAATCCTGGTAGACGCCGTCCGAGACGGCCACGGTTGCCGAATACGTTCCCGCCTGGCAATAGCCGGGGGCGAGGACGAGCGTCGCCGAGATCGTGCCCGGGCCGCTGGCGCCCAGATTCAAGGTCGCGAAGCCGGGGAGCGACACGCTCCAGCTCATCGTGTCACCGTCCGGGTCCTCGGCGGAGAGCGATACCTGCGCCGTCTGGCCCTCGTTCACGGCCTGGTTTCCGATCGCGGCGAGCACCGGCGGACGGGCCGTCTGCGTCCCGTTGACCGTGACGGTGAACGTCTGCGAGACCGAGTCGGTGCCGTCCGAAAGCGTGACGGTGATCGACGTGGGCCCCGGCGGGGTCGAGAGGGTGGGCGAGAGCGTGATGTTGGCCGAGCCGTCGCCATAGTCGGTGAAGGAAGCGTACGAAGGAAGGCCGCTCACACTATAAGTGAGCGGGTTGCCGTCCGGGTCGTAGCCGCTCAAGCTGACAAACTGGGTCGAGCCCTGGTCGACGTTTCGGTCGCTGATCGGGCTCAGCACGGGAGGCGAATTCTGGACGGCCACGTCGATCTGGACCGAACCGTTGGCGGTTCCTCCGAACGTGTCGTCCGCCAGGAACAGGACGGTGTACGAGCCGGCCTGGCCGAAGTCCGGCGTCCAGTTGAAGGTACCGGTGTTGTTGTGATTATCGGCGAACGTGGCGCCCGCCGGGAGCTGCGCGGCGTACAGATGAACCGACTGTCCATCGGGATCCGTGGCGCTCACCATAAACGTGAGGGGGTTGCCCTCGGAAGCGCTCTGCGGACCGGGGACGCTCAGCACCGGAGGTGCCGCCGCGGCGGGCGGAACGAAGAGAGCCGCGCCCGCGAAGAGAAGCGCGGTCAGTACCATGAGGTGGATCGTGGACATGCGGCCCATATGGACCCCCAGGTTCGGATGACTGCATATGCTGCTTGCCCCATCCCTGGGGACTGGTGTCGCACCCTTAGGGATGTGCAACTGTCGGGCCACCGGCCAGAAAGTAGTCGCAGCCGTCTTGGGGACGCCGAGTTAGGGGGGTATTCGCGGGTTGGTCCGGCGGCCGCGAGGTTGCGTTCTGCGGCGGGAACGGACCCGATGCCGCATGTACGATGGCTGGATCCAGCCTCGAACCGCCATTCGCATGGAACCGGAGGGGCGCGGCGGCCATAATAGAGGAGTCAGGACGGAACACCTTTCGAAGCGTCACCCCCCAAGGAGGATTTCGTGGCGAAGTCCCAGCCCCGGCGCGTACGCGCGAAGCAGGGCGAATCCCTTCGAGATTGGATCAAGACTTTGGTTCTGGTCCTGGCCGTGGTCATCACGTTCCGGGGCGTCGTGGCGCAGGCCTACCAGATTCCGACCGGCTCGATGGAGCGGACGCTCCTGATCGGCGATTACCTCTATATCAACAAGATGCTGTACGGATCCGAGATCGACATCGGATTCCACGGGCATCGGTTCTTCTATCATCGCTTCCCCGCGTTCCGCCAGCCGCGCCCCGGCGACGTCATCGTCTTTCGCTACCCGCCGAATCCGCAGCAGGATTTCATCAAGCGCTGCGTCGCGGTGGGAGGCCAGACGGTCGAGGTGCGCGACAAGGTGCTCTTCGTGGATGGAAAACCGAAAAACGAGCCCTACGCGGTGCACGACGACTCGCGCGTGTTCCCGCGCGAGATCAGCGCCCGCGACAACTTCGGCCCCTTCCTCGTGCCGAAGGGCGACCTCTTCATGATGGGCGACAACCGCGACAACAGCCTGGACAGCCGCTTCTGGGGTCCCCTTCCCGAGGGGATGGTCAAGGGGAAGGCGATGTTCACCTACTTCTCGTGGGATCCGCGCGCGCACATGGTGCGCTTCGGCCGGATGTTCCGCGCCATCGTCTAGGGCCCGGACGGCACTCATAGGGCCGCCGGCCCGGCTCGCACGCTTTACCCCATCCATGCCACAGTTCTGTCACACGTCCGGGCGTCTATAGGGATAGACACGGGCATGGGGCTCGCGTCGGGGATGCGCGGGGCGAACGGCCCCCACACCCAGGTGACCCCCAGGGGCCAGGCCCCGAGAGGACTCGAACCATGAAACGGACCAATCTACTCAGCCTCGCGCTAGCGGCGGCGCTTCTTGGGGCGATGTCTCCGGCGGCCGCGAACGCGCAGGACCCGAACGCGGGGCGCTTCCGAGGGCAGCCCGGCGACAAATGGTGGGATCCGCAGGCTCAGTCGCGGTCGCAAGAACAGCGCGGGTGGCACCGCGGATGGCGCTCCGGCTACGCCGACTTCCAGGGCCGTTGGGTGGCCCAAGGTCGTAACGAC